>NZ_LXJP01000016.1:0-116287 GCF_001728855.1 Pseudomonas sp. AP19
GTGCAAAGGGCTATAGGCATCCACAATGTGCTGACCTGTACGCACGCTGCCTCACCTGCACCATCGCCCCGCGTGTTTTTCGATAGGTCGCTCAATCCTGCCCGACAAATTTGCACAGTTATTTCTGAACCAGACCATTAGAATAGGCACCTAACCTTTTTTAGAATCCGAGCCCTATTTATGCCCGATCCGGTTGATACCCCCGAGGTGTCGGATTTACCACTGGATGATCTGGTGGCATGCCATGAGTGTGACTTGCTGATGCGCAAGCCAACGCTCGCCCTGGGCGAAAAGGCTCAATGCCCACGCTGCGGCTACGAGCTCTACGCTCATCGCCACAACGTCGTTGAACGAAGCCTCGCCTTGGTAATAGCCGCGTTGTTGCTGTACATCCCCGCGAACTTTTTACCGATCATGCAGCTCAATCTACTTGGGCAATCGTCAGAGGACACCGTGTGGAGTGGCGTCGTCGGCCTGTTCGATACCGGTATGCAAGGTGTGGCGGCTGTCGTGTTCCTGTGCAGCATGGGCATTCCCCTGCTCAAGTTGCTCTGCCAATTAGCGGTGCTACTTAGCATTCGCTGGAAGATTGGGCGCAGTTATGGGCTGTTGCTCTATCGCATTTACCATCACTTGAAGGATTGGGGAATGTTGGAGGTCTACTTGATGGGGGTACTTGTCGCGATCGTTAAGCTCGCCGACATGGCCTCTATCACGATTGGCCTGGGGCTGATCTGCTTCGTCAGTCTATTAATCGTTCAGGTTCTGCTTGAGGTGGTGATGTCGCCCCACCAGATCTGGCAGGCATTGGCAGGAGAGGATGATCATGCGGGCGATTGATGCAGGCATTCTGATTTGTACCGAATGCCACGAGTTGAACAAGCAAGAGGCCGACACCGATGAGCAGCTCTGCACGCGTTGCGGTGCACTGATCCATGCCCGTCGCCCTAACAGCCTCATGCGTACCTGGGCGTTACTGATCACTGCGGCGATCTTGTATATTCCCGCTAATTTGTTGCCAATCATGACCGTCAACTCCCTTGGCCAGGGCGACCCCAGTACCATCATGGCGGGGGTGATTCAGTTGGTGCAGCACGGTATGTTTCCCATCGCTGCCGTGGTGTTTATCGCCAGCATCCTGGTACCGACATTCAAACTGGTAGGCATTGGCCTGTTGCTGTTCTCGGTGCAGCGCCACCAACCGCTGTCCGCGCAGCAACGCATCATTATGTACCGCTTTATCGAATTCATTGGCCGCTGGTCCATGCTGGATATCTTCGTGATCGCCATCCTGGTAGCGGTTGTTAACTTTGGGCGACTTGCCAGTGTCGAGGCCAATCTTGGCGCTGCAGCATTCGCCAGTGTGGTGATCTTGACGATGCTTGCCGCAGTAACTTTTGATCCCCGACTGATTTGGGACAACACGGAGTCGGACGACGACCATGAGTGATTTGCCAAAAGCTAAAACCCGCCCAGCTTCCAATTGGTCGGCCATCTGGGTGTTGCCATTGGTTGCGCTGATCATTGGCGGCTGGTTGGGGTGGCGCGCCTATTCCCAGCAAGGCATTGAGATCCAGGTCCGCTTTGAAAGCGGCGAGGGCATCCAGGTCAACAAGACCGAAGTGGTCTACAAAGGCATGACCGTGGGCAAGGTAAAGACGCTGGCTCTGGACGACGAGGGTAGCAATCGCGGTGTGATCGCCACCATTGAGATGAACAAGGATGTCGAGCAATACCTTAAGACCAACACCCGTTTCTGGCTGGTCAAACCCAGCGTCAGCCTCGCCGGCATCACGGGCCTGGAAACCCTGGTCTCGGGTAACTACATTGCCGCCAGCCCTGGCGACGGTGAGCCCACCCGCAAATTCAAGGCGCTCTCCGAAGAGCCGCCTTTGTCAGACGCCAAGCCCGGCCTCCACCTGACCATCAAGGCCGATCGCCTGGGTTCGCTCAACCGTGGCAGTCCGGTGTTCTACAAGCAGATCCAGGTCGGTCAGGTCAAAAGCTACCTGCTGTCCGAAGACCAGAGCACTGTCGAGATCAAGGTCTACATTGAGCCGACCTACGCCAATCTGGTGCGCAAACACACACGTTTCTGGAACGCCAGCGGCATCAGCATCGACGCGAACCTCTCCGGCGTTAAAGTGCGCAGCGAATCCCTCTCCAGCATCGTCGCCGGCGGTATCGCGTTCGCCACACCCGAGAATCGCAAGGACAGCCCACCCACCGACCCGAGCTTGCCCTTCCGCCTCTACGAAGACTTCGACGCTGCTGCAGCCGGCATCAAGGTCAAGGTTAAACTCACTGACTTCGAGGGCCTGCAAGCCGGGCGTACTCCGGTCATGTACAAAGGCATCCAGGTCGGTAGCCTGAAAACCCTGAAGATTGACCCGGACCTCTCCAGTGCCAACGCCGAGCTGACCCTCGATCCGCTCGCCGAAGATTATCTGGTACAGGACACCCAGTTCTGGGTGGTCAAGCCGTCCATCTCCCTGGCGGGTATCACGGGCCTGGAAGCCTTGGTCAAAGGTAACTACATCGCCATTCGCCCCGGCGATAAAGGCAGCGCGCCACAACGCGAGTTCGTCGCGCGTGCCAAAGCGCCGCCGTTGGACCTGCGTTCCCCAGGCCTGCACATGGTGCTGTTCACGGACAACCTCGGCTCCCTGGATGTCGGCAGCCCGATCCTCTACAAGCAGGTCAAAGTGGGTTCGGTGCAGAGCTACCAGTTCTCGCGCAAGAACAAACAACTGGTGATCGGCGTCCACATCGAGAAGGAATACGAGAACCTGGTCAACGGCTCGACGCGTTTCTGGAATGCCAGCGGCGTCACGCTGACCGGCGGCCTCACCGGCGGCATCCAGGTTAAGAGTGAATCCCTCGCCAGCCTGATGGCCGGTGGTATCGCCTTCGAAACGCCGGAACCGAATGTGCCGCTGAAAAAACGCATCCCGCGTTTCCGTCTGTTTGCTGATCGTGAAGCGGCCAATCAACATGGCACCCTCGTGACCATCAAGGTCGATCGCGCCGACGGTTTGCGCCCGGGCACGCCCGTGCGTTTCAAAGGCCTGGATGTGGGCAAGATCGAGCACGTCGACCTAAGCGCCGACATGCAATCCGTGCTGCTCAGCGCGCGTATTACCCAAGTGGCCGATCGGATCGCGCGCGCAGGCAGCCAGTTCTGGGTGGTCAAGCCTGAACTGGGCCTGATGAAAACCTCGAACCTGGAAACCCTGGTGACCGGCCAATACATCGAAGTGCTGCCCGCCGCGAAAAACCTGGGGCCGCAAAAAAGCTTCGTCGCATTGGACAAGCCGCCGGAGGCTGTTCACCAAGAGGCAGGCCTGAGCCTGGTACTCAGCGCTGCACGCCGTGGCTCGTTGAAAGAGGGCGTCCCGGTCACTTACCGCGAAGTCACTGTCGGCAAAGTCACCGGCTATGAGCTGGGCCAGACCGCCGACCGGGTGCTGATTCACATCCTGATCGAGCCCAAATACGCGCCGCTGGTGCGTGGTGGCAGTCGCTTCTGGAACACCAGCGGTTTTGGACTCGACTTCGGCCTGTTCAAAGGGGCGACGGTTCGCACCGAATCCCTGGAAACCCTCGTCGCCGGCGGCATCGCCTTCGCAACGCCAGACGGCGAGCGCATGGGCAATGCCGCACGCCCACAGCAAACCTTTCCGTTGTTCGACAAGTTCGAAGATGAATGGCTGACTTGGGCGCCTAAAATTCCGCTCGGCAAATAAACCGAGGCGCGGCCTTCGCGAGCAACACCGCTCCCACATTCGACTGCGTTCCTACAGGATAAACGCGGTCAAAAGTGGGAGCGGGCTTGCTCGCGAAGAGGCCCTTAAAAAACACCGCAAAAAAAAGGCCGCGATCCATAAGATCGCGGCCTTTTTGCATTTCAGTGCCGTGGATTAAACCTCATCCAGCTCCGGCTCATCCGCCAGCACATTCACCGTTGCCTTGACCGCATCGTGACGACGGATGTACTTCCAGTCCGCCTCATCGATGTAGATGCCATTCGGTCCGCTGCCACCTTCCAGGTCGATCGCCACCTGGGCGGACACCTGCGGTTTCACACTGGCCAGGATTGGCACAAAGCCCAGCTGCAAACTGGTTTCGAGCAGCGCTGCCTGGTTCTTCTCATCGATGTCTGCCGCTTCATCGAGGTAGTACGGCAAGCGCACACGGCCGGCCTGGTCACGGTCCATCAAGTGCAGCAACAAATACATGTTGGTCAGGGCCTTGATGGTCATGGTCGTGCCGTTCGACGCCGCGCCATCGATATCGGTGTGAATCACTGGCTGGCCGTTCACCTTGGTGATCTCGAACGCCAGCTCGAACAGGTCCTTGAGGCCCAACTGGTTATGGTTGGCTGCCACCAGGCGCGCGAGGTATTCCTTGGCCTCTTCGTTCTTGTTGTCCTGCTCAGCGCTCTGGCTGAGGTCGAACACCGACAAGGTCTCGCCTTCTTCATATTGACCGGCACTGTGGATGATCTGGTCGATATGCTTGAGGGCTTCCTTGTTCGGCGCAAGCACGATGCGAAAGCTCTGCAGGTTGGAGACCTGGCGCTTGTTGATCTCGCGGTTGAACAACGCCAGTTGGTGCTCAAGGCTGTCGTAGTCGCTGCGGATATTGCGCAGGGTCCGCGCGATATCGGTGACCGCCGCACGGCGCGCCTTGCCCAGCGTCAGGGCTTCATCGGTACGGTGCGCATAGGCGTTGATCAGTAGCTGCAGGCGACGCTCCACGTCGTCTTCGCTGTCAAACTTGGCCACACCCTTGAGGCGCACCTGGGCGTAAAGCGCTTCGATCTGGCCGTCGGCGCGCAGCAAACCTTGCCAGCTGTCCTGATAGTCATTGAGCAACGGCAGCAAGTTATCCATGGAGTCGTCGACCGGGTCCATGAACGGCGTGCCGAACGGCAAGTCCGCCGGCAGTAACTGACGGCGGCGCAGCGCGTCATCCAGCGTGCGCTGTTTGGCTTCCATATCGCCGATCTGACGCCCGACCAATTGCAGCTTGGCCGACAGCTGCTGGACGCGCTCGGTAAACGCATCGCTGGAGCGCTTGAGCTCATCCTGCGCCGCTTCCATCTGCGCCAGGTGTTCCAGTTTCTCGCCTTCCTCGGCGCTCAGGGTTTGCGCGCGACGGAAATCTTCCAAGGCCTTCTGCGCATCCAGCACTTGCTGGTACAGCGCTTCGGTCTGCGTCTTGCTCGCCGCTCGGTCGGAGGCGACGGCCTGTTGCGTCTTGAGCTGCTTGAGTTCTTTTTCCAGGCGTTCTTTCTGGTCACGCAACGCCGCGCGATCCGCCAGCGCCTGCAATGCAGGTGGTTCGATGTGGGAAATGTCGATAGACAGCCCCGGCACTTCGAAACGCTCGCCTTTGAAGCCGTCGAGGATCTGCTCCAGGGATTTGACCCACTGGCCGTCCTCATCCAGCGTGATGCCGTGTTCGCCCAATGGCAGGCTGAACAACGAACTGTTGAACAGACGCATCAGACGCTCGACGTCCTGCTGTGAGAATTCTTCACGCAGTTTGGCGTAGCTGTTGTTGTCCGCGTGATCGAGTTGCTGCTTGACCGACTTCAGGCGTTTTTCCAGGTCGCGCAAACGCTCGTCCAGATCCTCGGCGCTGAACTGCCGCGACTGCGCCAGGGCGCCAGCGAGTTCATCGTGGGCATCTTTGGCCGCCAGCAATTGCTGCTCCAGCACCTTGACGTCATCCACCAGTGCAAAGCGATGCTTGAGTACCGACAGCTCGCCCAACCAACGCTGGATGCCGCTGATTTCCCGCTCCAGGCGCATCAGCTCCTGCGTGCCGCCACGCTGATCGTTTTGCAGCGCGTCCTGCTCGTTGCGGTAGTGCTCGGCCTGGATCGTCAGTTCTTCCTTGCGCGCACTGGCGTAGTCCGACCACGTGCCGAGCAGCGAGTCCAGCAGCGGCGACAGGCGATGCAATTTGCCGCGCAGAATGTCGCGCTGTTTGACGCCATTGGCGAGCGCTTCAACCAACGGCCCGGCGGCCACCAGCGAGTTGTAATCCTGCTCCATGCGTCGTACATCGCGGAAGGCTTCTTCGCACGCGGCGATGTAATCGACACTGCCGGAACGCAAGCTGTGTTCGAAAGCATCCAGGAACAGCTGCTTGAGCTTGGCCGCGGTGATTTCGCGCATGTGCAACAGGTTGATAAACAGCGCGCGGAAGGTCTTCAAGCTCTGCTCGCTGGTGGAGCGCAGCGGAATCAGGGTCAGGTCGAGCGGCACCGACGTGTGGCCACCCACCAATAAACGGCGCAGTTCATCCGGCTTGAGTTCGTAGGCTTTCAGGCCTTCGCGTTCAAGGTTGGTGAACAACTCTTTCTGGCGCAGGCACGTGTCGTTTTTCTGGTAGTGGGCCAGGTCAAGCTTGCCGGCGTAGGCAAAGAACTGGTGACCGAAACCACCGCCCGGGCCGCGCCCGACCACGCCGATCACGTGGGGGCCGTGGGGCAGCGAGACTTCCACGAGGATGTAGCTGGTGTCAGTGGCAAAGTAGAAGCGCCGCGATTGCTCCAGGGTGTACTTGCCAAAACTCATGTCCGACATGCGCGCCAGAATCGGAAACTGCAGGGCGTTGATCGAAGCGGATTTACCCAGGTTATTCGCGCCGTATACCGACAGCGGCTCTTCCAGCGGGAACAACCCCAAGCTGTAGCCGGCGGTGTTCAATAGGGCGAAGCGGCGGATGCCGTAGCGTTCCTTACTCATGCGTCGGTCTCCTGTTCTTCGGCAATGGCACGTGCCAGGGCGTCTTCTTCGCTTTCGTCCGAGAAGTCACTCAAGTCGAGGGGGTCATCGGTCTTCAACAGTTTTTCGTCGCTGTCTTCATCGATGATCACCGGCGCCGGCAATGGCAACACGCTGTGCACGCTGGCGGCGAGGTCGCGGTCCTGCTGCACCGACAGGCACACATCGAGGAAGCGGTGCATCGGCGGCAGGAAGCGATAGATACCGTTGTCCTCGCTGGCGAAACCCAGCTGGGTCATGCGGCGCATGATTTTTTCTTCGAGCTCTTCCTGGGTTTGCACTTCGGCCTGAATAAACAGGTCGCGGTACTTCTCCAGCAACGATGGCAACTCATCGCGGCCCAGGCTGCCGCCGTCGAGCACGGCGATCGGGTCGCGGCCCTGGTCGGCCAGGTGCTCGACGATGATGAAGGTAAACAACGCCAGGCGCTGGGCGGTCTTGTTCACCTGCGCGCTGGCAATGGCGGAGTCCGGCACGAAGTAGTAGAAACCGCGCGTATCGCAGACCAGTTCGAAGCCCAGTGCCTTGAACAGCGTGCGGTACTGGTCCTGGAAGTTCGACAGCTGTGCGTACAGCTCCGGGTCACGGCGGCTGACGTGGTAACCCTTGAACAGCTCGCGAAAGATCGGCGCCAGCTGGGACAGTTCGGAGAGATCAAGATGCATGCGAAGTCCTTACAGAAGCGGTGCTCGCAGAGGTGTCGGCGGCGTCAGGCGTGGCCGGGAGCAGGGCGAATGAGCGCAGGCTGACCTGGTGCTCGTGTGTGTGGTAATCGCGGCGTTCCAGGCGTTCGCGCTTGAAACGTTTCTCGCGTGAGAGTCGCGAGAACCAGTACAGCAATTCGTCGGTGGCCCCGTCCGGCTCCTGCTCCAGCAGCCAGGTCATCAGGTCCGGCATCGGCAGCGCGTCTTCGCAGCGTTCGAGCATTTCCTTGACCGTGCGCGGTGCACGCTGGGCTTCGCCCTTGTGGGATTTGTGCGCCTTGGGGAACCGCGCTGGTTTAGGCTCGAAATTCGCCAGGGCATACACATACGCTTCGACCTGACTGGCGCTGCCAAGGAAGGTGCTTTGCGGCCGAGTGAACATCGGCATCGCTGCCTGTGGCACCGCGTCCAGGCCTTTACGGCGGATGGCCGACAGCGCCAACGCCGCGCCACGGGTCACGGCGTTGTGCCGACGTGCTTCTTCACGCAGCGGCAGCAGCAGTTCGCGGGCATGACGCAAGGTCAGCTGGGCGCTGGTCTGCATTTCGAGGATGCGCGCGTGGGTGCGCAGCAGCATGTCATCGTCCACCAGGTGGCCAAGGCGCTGTTGCTCGGTCAGCATGCGCAACAGCACGTTTTCGACCTTGCGCACGCCTTGCTCGAAGGCGCCGTCGGCGTTCACCAGTTGGATCATTGGTTCGACATATTCGTCCCAGGTTGCCAAGACCTCGGCATAACGCTGGCGCAACGGGATCTGGCGGTCGCTGGTCTTGGCGCGGTCGGCCACGGCAGCGAGGGCCTGTTCGTCGTTGGCGAGTTTTTTCAGCACATCGCGTACGCGCATATCCAGCAGGCGCAGTTGACGGGCCAGGTCGTGGCCGTCGCGGATGTCGAAGGCGTCCTGGATGTAGCCGGCCAGGCGCTCAAGGTGGCGCAGGTAGGCTTCGATTTCCAGGCACAGGCCAAGCCGGTGCTCCTTGCGAAGATAAGCCAGGAAGTCGTGGATCTGTGCATTGAGCTCGAAACGGTTCGGGCTCTTGGCCACAGGCACCAGGATATCCAGGCGAATCCACACGTCCAGCAGGCTGGTGATGTCCTGGGGCGTGCTGTCCAGTTGTTGGGCGGCCAGTTGTGCGCGCAGCTCGCCAAGGCTCAAGGTGCCTTGGTCAAAGTGTTCGCACAGTGGCTCAAGTAAGGCCCAGTGTTCGGCGAGGGCGCGCAGGACGCGCTTGGGTTCGATCATGGGAATGGCCGGCTGGTTGGCGATTAAAAGTCGCGATTGTACTGCATCAGGCGCGGGATTTATCCACAGCCGGTCAGTGCGCAGTGGGCGATTGTTAGCGAACAGCGGTAGAATCCCCGCTCTTTACTTATCCACAAGTGGCCGAGCTGTGCTTATCGAGTCCCGACGTCGCGCTTACTTGACCGCCATGCAGGTGGTCAACTGGCTGCCCCGCACCGAACTGCCATTTGCCGCCCCATCGCGGCCCGAGCTGCTGCAGGCGCCTGAGCCCTATGAGGCGTTCGAGGTTTCAGGCGAGGAGGCGGCCGCGCCGGTGGCGGTGGTCAAGCCGGTACCCGAGGCGCGTCCTGTGGTCGAACGGGCGAAGGTCGAAGTACCGCGCCCGTCACCGGTCGCCAAACCCGTGGTGGCCGAAGAGGCCACGCCGGTGGTCAAGGCCCCGGTGGTGCCGCCGCCACGCTTTGCCCTGCAATTGCTGCGGGCGGGGCGTTGCCTGCTGTTGGTGGAATTGCCCACCGGCGAACGCTTCCAGACCCGCGACCCGGCCTACATGCTGCTAAAAGACATGCTGCGCGCCGCCGGCCTGCCCGACAGCCCACAAATCGTCGGCGACCCGGTGCGCTGGCCATTGTTGGTGCGCGGCACCATGGACCAGGGCCCGGAAGCCGCGCGGGATTTTGTGCAAGGTTTTGTGTCGGCGCGCCTGGAAGACGAACCCTGCGTGTGCCTGTGGTTGATCGGCCTGCCCGCTGTGCGTTTTGCCGGCGAAGCGAATGCCGAAGCCTGGTACCGCGAACTGCAGGTCGAAGGTCTGGGCTCGGTATGGGCCCTGCCGGGCCTGGAATTATTAATGGAAGAGCCACAGCGTAAGGCTGATGTCTGGCAAGCCATGCGCCGGCTGATGGCGCGCTGGAAAACAACCGATGAGTGAGGCTTTATCCTTCCGCCCGATGACCGAGGCCGACCTCGACGCGGTGCTGAAAATCGAATACGCGGCGTTCAGCCATCCCTGGACTCGCGGGATTTTTCTCGACGGGCTGGGCAAATACCAGATCTGGCTGATGTTCGAGGGCGAGCAGCAAGTGGGCCACGGTGTGGTGCAAATCATCCTTGATGAAGCGCATTTGCTGAATATCACCGTCAAGCCGGAAAACCAGGGCCGTGGTTTGGGCCTGGCGCTGCTGGAACATTTGATGTCCCGCGCGTATGCCGCCAACGCCCGGGAATGCTTCCTGGAAGTACGTGACAGCAACACCGGCGCGTTCCGTCTGTATGAGCGCTACGGTTTCAACGAGATCGGCCGTCGACGCGATTACTACCCCGCCGTGGGCGGGCGCGAAGACGCAGTCGTGATGGCCTGCACCTTAGTCGATTGAACACCTAACCCATGTGAGAGCCGGGCTTGCCCGCGATAGCCGTGTTGGATTCACTGCCGCCATCGCAGGCAAGCCAGCACCCAAGGGGCCCCATTTCACAATGAGGCCTGTGGTGTGTCAGCGGTTGCCGTCTACCGGGTCGAGATCAGCCAACTCGGCTTCATCCAACCCATTGCCGCCGCCGATCTCGTCTTCATCGACGATGCTCAGATCGTAATCCGCCGGGCTGTCTTCACCTTCCTCCCGCGCATCCCGGGCGCCGTCCTCATGAATCAGCGTTTCCGGGCTCATGTCATCATCGGTGGGTTCGTGGTCCTCCGTCGAAGCGCCGGTCATTCCGGCTTCGCGAACCCGCTCGTCGGGCATCAGGTGCTCACGCTCACCCGCTGGGAGTTCGTCGCCGATTTCCGCCGTCGGCTCTTCCTCGTCAAAATTCAGCTCGCGTATCGAGCCCATGCGGTCTTCATTGTCATCAATCGGTTCCGGCTGTGTAGCGCCGTAGGGACGTCGTGAATCTGTCATGGCCAATCCTCATGCTGTGGGGCTTATAGTGTGTGGACAGGCACGGCTCCCCAAAGATTCAAGCTAATTAACACCGGTCTATTCTTGAACCGGGCGTGACCCGGACGGGCGGTCGTCTGTCAAAGCTGCGCATCATTCCTGAGGCTTTCCCTGATGAACGAACTACAAGACCTGCTTGATAACAACGAACGCTGGGCGGATGCGATCAAACAGGAAGATCCCGAATTCTTCGCCAAGCTCGCCCGCCAGCAAACCCCGGAATACCTGTGGATCGGCTGCTCCGACGCCCGCGTGCCGGCCAACGAAATCGTCGGCATGCTGCCCGGTGATCTGTTTGTGCACCGCAACGTGGCCAACGTGGTATTGCACACCGACCTCAATTGCCTGTCGGTGATCCAGTACGCGGTCGACGTGCTCAAGGTCAAACATATCCTCGTGACTGGCCACTACGGCTGCGGCGGCGTGCGTGCGTCCATGCAGGACCGCCAGTTCGGCCTGATCGACGGCTGGCTGCGCACCATTCGTGACCTCTACTACGAAAACCGCGAGCTGTTGGCACAGTTACCCACTGAAGAAGAGCGCGTCGACCGCCTTTGCGAGCTGAACGTGATTCAACAGGTGGCCAATGTGGGTCATACCAGCATTGTGCAAAACGCCTGGCACCGTGGGCAGAGCCTCTCGATCCATGGCTGTATCTATGGCATCAAGGACGGTCGTTGGAAGAGCCTGAACACCACGATCAGTGGTTTCGAGCAACTGCCACCGCAATATCGCTTGCGGCCAGTGGGCGAGGTCTAAGGCCGTTTGCGCTGCCGCCACTGGGTCATGAAGGCCTGACCGTCGGCGTTCAAGGGTTCTGCACTGCCGGTGATCCACCCCCGGCAGTTCAGCTCGCCGCATTGGCAAGCGAACTGCCGGAACAGCGTGTCCTCGGTATTGGCGTAGTCCGTCGTCAGCAGGTCGCCTGCAGCGATGGCTTGCACCGTCCAGACTTCCAGGTACGTGGCATCGAAAAACACATTCGGGTTGCACGAGTGCGAGAGCAGGCCGCTGAACCACGGGTCATACAAGTGAATGCGTGATGACAGTTGCAGGGTATGCAAGCGGCGTTCGCTCAGGGCGTAGCCGGAAACTCTGGCAATGCGCGTGCGGCTGTCAAAGGCAACGCACGCCTTGATGCTGGCACCCGGCCCAGTTGCGTCCTGTACCACCTGGAAGTGGGCGTTCGAGGGGTAACCGTGTTCAACGAGCACTGTCTTGAACGGGTAAAGGCCGTCACTCACAGCGGTTTTAGCCTGATCCATGGCTTGAGTCTTCATAACTCTCCTGGGTTGGGCTGCATCGACCTGCGAAGGGGGCTGACTACCAGTCTTGCAGCGGATGGGTGCGGCCCAAGATTCGCTGAAGTTGGATCCGATTTCTACTGTCAAATCTGACAGTAGAAATCGGTTATAGCGTGCTCGGCTTACAGCGCCGGGGCTAGGACAGCCGGGGTTGGAGTGGCGTCCTTCAGTTGTTTCAACTGAGCCTTGATGACGGGTGTGGCGCACTTGGCGTTGGCTTGCTCGGGGGGCAGATTGCGCACCGAGGTGTAGAACAACTCACAGGTCTGTTCCTTGCGCGTGACCTGCCAGGTATTCATGCACGCCTTGAGCAGTACATTCGCATCGCTGGCGGGTTTCTGCCCCATGCCGGCTTGCCAGCACGCGGCGCTCAGGTCCTGCCCCATCACCTTCAAGCCGGCCTCATCGGCTTTCTGTTCATTACCGTCGTAAGTTGCCGGATCTGCTGCGTACCAGATGTAACTCGGGTGGTTGGCGCCCAGTACCGACACGGTCTTGCCCGCTGTCGGGCTGATCTGCGCCAGGCCCAGCACACCCACAGTCTGGCCATATTGTTGCTTGATCCAATTACGCACCGGCGCGCCGAACGCCACCATTGGCAACGAGCCATTGGCGCGCAGGCTCAACTCCCTGACCATGCGTGTCTGGTAATCGGCGAAGTAGCCGTAAACGTTTTCGAGGTCCTTGCCCGCATTAGAGGGCGCGGCGATCGGCGCGATATCGATGATGGTCTGATAGGCCGGTGTTTCGGTGGCGGGGATGCCATTGTCGGTGAGCAACGTGGCCCAGCGGTCGGTGGTCGCCGATTCCAGGTAATCCTGGGCCTGGGTCAGCGAATAGTCCGGCGGGAAGTGCAGCAGTTCGATGCTCTTGCGATTTTCCAGGGCCATGCCCAGCGGCAGGAACAGGTACCAGTTGTAAGCCCACTTGCCGTCGCTGTTGAGCTTGCTGGCGCCTTGGTAGGCCAGGTCGGCGGTGTTGAGCAGCGTGGTCAGTGGCTGGCCATAGTGGTCGGGCACGCCGCTGAACGTGGCTGAGACCTGGCCGTCATGGGTTTTTACACTGACCTTGGCGCGGCTATAACCGTCGCGCAGCAGGCTTTGGTTCAGATAGTGCTCGGCGGTCTGCTCCAGCGTCCATGGCCGAAAGCAGATCACGTTGCAGTTATTGGGGAACGCAAACAACTGGGTGACCCGCTGCGTGCTGCCCAATGGTACTTCGATGTCGGCCTGTACGACCGCACTGGCGAGCAGTGCGGCCAGGGTGAAGGACAGCCTGGTCGGTTTAAACATAGTTGTTTCCTTGTCAGCGAAAGCCCGTCTGCGCGGGGTGAAAGCCCACTTGCACACAGTAGCGGTTGACCAGGAAAACCGCGTGCTAAATCGCTGGGCATGTCGCTATTGGATAAGAAAACCTACACCTTGAACTGCAAGGCGTTGCTCAGATCGCCCATGGGCTTCTGGCCGCGCGCAATCATGGCGTCGTCGCGCAGCTTGAGGCCGTCCAGTTTTTCCAGCTGGAACACGCGGGTGATCAAGCGCAGGATCGACGCGGTGTCGTACACCGTATGGTCGACTGTGCCTTTGCGCGCAAACGGCGAAATAACCAACGCCGGGATACGCGTGCCCGGGCCCCAGCGGTCGCCTTTGGGCGGTGCAACGTGGTCCCACCAGCCGCCGTTCTCATCGACGGTGATAATCACCACCATGTTTTTCCACTGCGGGCTCTCCTGCAACACTTTCAGGGCACGGGTGATATGGCGGTCGCCGGAGGCCACGTCGGCGTAACCGGCGTGCATGTTGAGGTTGCCCTGCGGTTTGTAGAAGCTCACCGCCGGCAGTGTCCCCGCCTGGGCATCCGCCAGGAAGTGATTGGTGCTCGGTTCATCGCCCAGGCCACCGTCGCGCAGGCGTTTCTTGCGCTCCAGCGGATTTTCCGGACCTTGCTGCTTGAAGTAGTTGAACGGCTGGTGGTGATACTGAAAGCTGGGGATCTTGGGAATCGCCGCCGAATCCTTGTGCTCGTCGATCGTCGCCTGCCAGGCACCGCCGTACCAGGCCCAATCGACGTTCTTCTTCGACAGCTTGTCGCCGATGTGTTCGTGAGACTGCGGCACCAGCACGCTGGGCAGGTCGGGTTTGGCGTAGTCCGGGCGCTCCGGGTCGCGGATCCAGGTGGGCCAGTACGGAGGCGCCATGGTGTTTACCGCATAGCCGTCCGGCGTCAGTGCGCTGGGCCCGAACTGCGGCGGGCCGGTCATGGCGCTGGCCGGTGACTTGTCCAACGGCTTGAGGCGCGTGTCGGTTGGGTCGTCGCTCTGCAGCGTGGCGATCTGCGATTTAGCCACCGAGTTGGCGGCATCCGGGTAAAACGGCACTTGAGCACTGATCAAGTATTGGTGGTTGAGGTACGAACCACCAAAGGCACCCTGGAAGAAGTTGTCGCACAACACGAACTCCCTGGCGACGTCCCACAAGCGCAGCGAGTAACGCGTTTGCGGGTAATAGCCAAACGTCAGCGCACCGGAGTCGGCCCAGGCGACAAACAGGTCGTTCTTGCCGCCATTGATCTGCATCTGGTTCTGATAGAACACATGCCACAGGTCGCGGGTGACCAAGCCCAACGGCAGGTCTTCGCCGTTCGGCCCCTTCAATGCGTAGGGCGCGTTGGGCAAGTGTTCCTGATATTGGGTGGCGTTGGGGTAAAGCACGCCGTCAATCGTCTGCGGCCCCAACTGAGTGACGCCGCCCCATACCTGCGGCAGCGTCTCCAGCAGGCTGCCGTCGCGGTCGCGCTGCTGATAGTCGGCGGGCTTGAGAGCGGACAGTGGGCTTTGCACACCGGGGAAGTCGGCAAACAGATTGTTGAAACTGCGGTTTTCGCCGTAGATGACCACCACATTCTTCACGTTATCGTGCAGGGCCTTGTCCAGCTCAGCTGGCGACAGTTCGCGGGTGACTACCGGCCCAGGCGGTTCAGCGGGCCCACCGCAGGCGCTCAGGGTCGCCCCGGCGCCCAGTACGGCAACCCCTCCTAAAAAGCGTCGACGGCTTGAATCGGGGAGCGTATCGGCGGCATTTTGGGTGGCTTTCGGGTCTTCGGTTTCTTCGGTCATCCGAGGCATCTCACGGCTGTTTTTGGTTTATTTGTTGCTGGATGTTTCGTTGAAAAGGCATCAAATATGGCAAAGCTTAAACGCTTCAGTCTATAAGGCGAGGCCTTAGGGCATAAGGGTTCTGATGATGACTATCGGGTTTCGTAACGTGGCCGCGCTGCAATGCACCCTGTGCCCCGTGATCGATTGACGGTCGATCAAGGGGCCAGAGGCGGTGCCGGGCCTGAGGGCGAAGCTTAAGCAGGCAATGTGACAGAAGCGTTTACGGCATCACGGGAGGCAGGTATTTGAGCGTGGTGCCCAGCGCCCAAAGCAGGAACAACACCAACGGCGTGTGCACCAGCAGTTGCACAAACGAGAAACCAATCAGGTCTCGTGCCTTCAGCCCCAACACGCCGAGCAACGGCAGCATGTAGAACGGGTTGATCAAGTTCGGCAGCGCCTCGGCAGCGTTGTAGATCTGTACCGCCCAGCCCAAGTGGTATTGCAGCTCATTGGCCACTTGCATCACGTAAGGCGCTTCGATGATCCACTTGCCGCCCCCCGATGGAATAAAGAAACCCAGCACCGCCGAGTACACGCCCATCAACAACGCATAGGTGTCGTGAGAGGCGATGGAGGTAAAGAAGGTCGAGATATGGTGCGCCAGGGTCTGGCCGTCGCCGCCCTTGACCACGGTCATCAATGCAGCGATCGAGCCATACAGCGGAAACTGGATCAGCACGCCGGTGGTGGTCGGCACGGCACGCGCCACTGCATCGAGGAAACTGCGCGGGCGCCAGTGCAGCAGTGCGCCAACCATGATGAACAGGAAGTTATAGGTGTTCAGCCCTGAAATGGCGCTGATCGCCGGCTTGGTCGAAAACTCATGGAATAACCAACCTGCCGCCAGCAATGCAAGCAGAATGGTCAGCAGCGGGCTGTGCTCCAACCATTCGCCCGGACGGCTTGGCGCTTGAATCTTGGGCAGGTTGAAGGCCGGGTCGACGCCGCAGGCTTTGGCATCACGGGCGCTGTTCGGCCCAGGCGCGGTGGCGTAGGCGATGATCAGCGAAACCACGATCAACGCCAGCAACATCACCCCGGATTGCCACAGAAAGATCGTCTCAGTGAACGGAATCACCCCGGTAATCGACAGAATCGACGGCGGCAAGCTGGCGGGGTTGGCCTGTAGTTGCGCGGCCGACGACGACAGCCCCAACGCCCACACCGCGCCCAGGCCCAGGTAGGCGGCGGCCCCGGCTGCGCGGTAATCCATGCGCAAATCCGTGCGGCGGGCGAGCGCGCGCACCAGCAAGCCGCCGAACACCAGGGACAAGCCCCAGTTGAGCAGGGAGGCGACCATCGAGATCAACGCCACCCACGCCACAGCCGAGCGGCCGTTTTTCGGGATGCGCGCCAGGCGGTCAATCAGCTTCACCGCCGGTGGCGAGCTGGCCACCACATAACCGCCGATCACCACAAACGCCATCTGCATGGTGAACGGGATCAGGCTCCAGAACCCATCACCGAAGGCTTTGGCGGCCTCGGTCGGCGCGGCGCCCATGCCCAGGGTCGCCACGGCGACGATAATCACGGCGAGGGCGGCAAACACCCAGGAGTCAGGAAACCAGCGTTCGGCGAAGTTGGAGCAACGCAGGGCAAATCGGGCATAGCGGCTTTCTTCGATAGCATCGGCCACGAGTCTTTCCTCTTGTATTTATTATGGGTTTTGGCAGTTTTACGGCATGTTCCTCTACGCCCATTGATTTGGGAATGTAGTTATCTTCATTGATCCATGAGTAAAACAAATATATCTGTCGCGATTGCCATCATTGGGCTCAGCTCATAACCTGCACGCCATTTTGTTTGTCTGCCGAGCCTCCACATGACTGCCACCTTTTCCCCACAGGCGCAGCGTTTTTCCCGCTCCGACTACAAAACCCTGGGCCTGGCCGCCCTCGGTGGCGCCCTGGAAATCTACGACTTCATTATTTTCGTGTTCTTTGCGCTGACCCTCAGCCAGCTGTTTTTCCCACCCGAAATGCCCGAGTGGCTGCGCCTGCTGCAAAGCTTCGGCATCTTTGTCACCGGCTACCTGGCGCGCCCGCTGGGCGGCATCCTGATGGCGCACTTTGCCGACCACCTGGGGCGCAAACGCGTGTTCAGCCTGAGCATCCTGATGATGGCGCTGCCCTGCCTGCTGATCGGGATCATGCCGACTTACGCACAAATCGGTTATTTCGCGCCGCTGATCCTGCTGGCGCTGCGCGTGCTGCAAGGCGCTGCGGTGGGCGGCGAAGTGCCCAGCGCCTGGACCTTCGTCGCCGAGCACGCGCCGCGCCAGCACCGTGGATATGCCTTGGGCTTCCTGCAAGCCGGCCTGACTTTCGGTTACTTGCTCGGCGCACTCACCGCGACCGTGCTGGCGCAACTCTTCACCGCCGCCGAAATCCTCGATTACGCCTGGCGCTTCCCGTTCCTGCTCGGCGGCGTGTTCGGTGTGATTGGTGTGTGGTTGCGCCGCTGGCTCAACGAAACCCCGGTGTTCCTCGAAATGCAGGCCCGCCGCCAGGCCGCCGCCGAACTGCCTCTGCGCACCGTGCTGCGCGACCATCGCGCGGTGTTGCTGCCGGCAATGCTCCTCACCTGCGTGCTCACCTCGGCCGTGGTGGTGCTGGTGGTCATCACCCCGACCATGATGCAAAAAACCTTCGGCATGAGCCCCAGCCACACCTTCGCCTTGAGCGCGCTGGGCATTGTTTTTCTGAATATCGGTTGTGTACTGGCCGGCCTGCTGGTGGACCGCATCGGCGCCTGGCGCACGGTGCTGGTCTATAGCCTGTTGCTGCCGGTGGGCATTGCGGTTCTGTATGCCAGCCTGATCAGCGGCGGCGTGTGGCTGGGGGCGGCGTACGCTGTGGCGGGCTTGAGTTGCGGGGTAGTGGGCGCAGTGCCGTCGGTGATGGTCGGCCTGTTTCCGGCGCCGGTGCGGGTGTCCGGGATTTCCTTTACCTACAACATTGCCTACGCGCTGTGGGCGAGTACCACACCGCTGTTGTTGATTGCATTGATGCCGACGAGCCCGTGGATTTGCGTGGGCTATTGCGTAGTGATGGGCGCGGTCGGGGTGGTGAGTGTGGCGCTGTTCGGCAAGCGCCACACCTTGGCGACCTGAGGGTCAGGTCAGGAAGTGCCAGAGCAATAGCGTACCGACCAGCCCGACCACCGAAACAATCGTCTGCAACACCGACCACACCCAGATCGTCTGTTTGAGTTGCAAGCCGAAGTACTCACGCACCATCCAGAACCCGGCGTCGTTGACGTGGCAGAAGAACACCGAGCCGGCGCCAATCGCCAATGCCACCAATGAACTCTGCGTCGCCGCCAGCCCGGCCATCATCGGCGCGAGGATGCCCGCGGTTGTGGTGGTGGCGACCGTTGCCGAACCGGTGGCCTGGCGCAGGGCCACGGCAATCAACCAGGCCAGCAGCAGATACGGCATGTGCGCGCCTTCGGCGACCTTGCTGATGGTCTGGCTGACGCCGGCATCCAGCAGGGTTTGCTTGAGGCCGCCGCCAGCGCCGATGGTCAGCAGCAACACGGCGATCGGCGCGAGGGCTTTGCGCAGGGTGTTGCCAACGTCGGCACGCGGCATACCGGCGGCCCAGCCGAGGCAGACCACCGCGGCGATCACCGCCAGGCCGAGCGCGATCAGCGGTTCACCGAGAAACTTCAAGGTCAGTGCCAGCGGGTTTTCCGGCGACATGGCGACCTTGGCCAAGGTGCTGCCGAGCATCAAAATCACCGGCAGCAAAATGATCAGCAGCGACACCCCGAAACTCGGCTGGCGCGGCGCCTTGGGCGGTGCGCTGAACAGCGCGCCGATGTCCGCCGGTTCATCCACGTGCATGCGCTTGGACAGCCAGTTGCCATAGAGCGGGCCGGCCAGGATCACCGCCGGTACTGCCAGGCAGAAGCCCAGCAACATGGTCAGGCCGAGGTCGGCGTGCAACGCGCTCACCGCAATCAGCGGTCCCGGATGCGGCGGCATCAGGGCGTGCAGGGTGGTCATGCCGGCCAGTGCAGGGATGGCGATTTTCAGCAGGGGCTGGTTCGAACGTTTGGCCATCACAAAGATGATCGGCACCATCATCACCAGGCCGACTTCGAAGAACAGCGGCAAGCCGATCACCATGGCCACCAGCGCCATTACCCAGGGCAATGATTTGCCTTTGCCCAGCCCGAGCAGGGTGGTGGCGATACGGTCGGCCGCGCCGGATTCCGCCATCAGCGCACCGAGCATCGAGCCCAGCGCGATGATGATCCCGGCTTCACCAAGAATCGCCCCGGCGCCTTTGCTGAACGCTTTGGCGACTTCCTCAGGCGGCAATCCGGCGCCGACGCCGGCGATGAATGTGCCGATCAAAATTGACAGGAACGGCGGCAGCTTGGTCGCGCTGATCAACACAATAATGCTGGCGATGGCCAGCAGGACACAGAACATGAGGCGGGTGTCGTGGACCATCCACGCGGCAGTCGATAACTCCAAAACGGGACTCCTTATCGAACAGGTTGGCTAATATGTTTCTTTTTGTTTCCTGCTCGAAAAGCATACCCGATAGAACTGTGCCAGAGCGTTCATGTGCGATTTTGGTGCGCGTCATCTAACGGCGGGCTGTCGCGCAGATGACATATTTGCAACCCATGCGCGAAGATTTGGCCTATAGCTCTATGATCAACGGACCCCACCCTTTGAGGACATTTCATGAGCGCAGGACATAACCACGGCCAGGTACGCGCCGGCCACGAGCGTCTTCTATGGATCGCCCTCGGGCTGACCGGCAGCTTCATGATTGCCGAGGTGATCGGCGCGTTTATCACCGGCAGCCTGGCGCTGTTGTCCGACGCCGCGCACATGATGACCGACGCCCTGGCCCTGGCGATTTCCCTGGTGGCCATCCAGGTTGCCAAACGCCCTGCCGACCGCAAGCGCACCTTTGGTTATGCGCGTTTCGAGATTCTGGCGGCGGCTTTCAATGCGCTGCTGCTGTTCGGCGTGGCGTTTTACATCCTGTATGAGGCCTATCAACGGCTACAGGCGCCGGCTGAAATCCAGTCCACCGGCATGCTGGTCATTGCGGTGCTGGGGCTGATCGTCAACCTGATTTCCATGCGCCTGCTCAGTGCCGCCAGCGGCGAAAGCCTCAATGTGAAGGGCGCTTACCTCGAAGTCTGGAGCGACATGCTCGGCTCTATCGGCGTGATCATCGCGGCCGTGGTGATCCTGTTCACCGGTTGGGGTTGGATCGACTCCGTGGTGGCGGCGGCGATTGGTTTCTGGGTGTTGCCGCGCACCTGGACGCTGCTCAAGGAAAGCATGAACGTGCTGCTGCAAGGTGTGCCGGACGGGGTTGATATCGATCAGGTCGAGCAGGCCATTCGCAAGGTGCCCGGGGTCAAGGACATACACGACCTGCATATCTGGGCCCTGACCAGCGGCAAGAATGTGCTGAGCACTCACTTGGTGGCGGACTCGACGCTCGGCACCGAGCAGCAGATCCTCACACTGGTGACTGAAGTGCTGCACGAACAATTCGATATTTCCCACGTCACCTTGCAGGTTGAAGGCGAAGGGTTTCATCACGACGACCATGACGACCTGCACGCCTGATCCTCGCTAACGGATTTGTAATGTTCTGCCCACCGCCCTGATAAGTACTGAAGGCTACATTGCCCCCGCTGGGAAACCTCAGCGACTTCATGGGCGTGGAACTTTCGTTATGGCAATTTCGGTTAAAACACTGTTGGGGGCGACTGCGTTGTGGCTGGCCGCCAGTGCGGTCCAGGCGCAAACCCTCACGCTTGATAGAGCCCTGCAAACCGCGTTTGCCAACAACCCTGACCTGGCCGCCGCGCAATGGGAAATCGACATCGCCCAGGGCGGTCGCCAACAGGCGGGCTTGATGCCCAACCCGGTGGCCTCCTGGGATGCTGAAGACACCCGCCGCAACACGCGCACCACCACGATCAAACTCAGCCAGACCCTGGAGCTGGGCGGCAAGCGCGGTGCGCGGATTGACCTGGCAACCCGCGCCCAGGACGCTGCCGCACTGACCCTGGAGCAGCGTCGCAACGACCTGCGCGCCGATGTGATCGACAGCTATTATGGCGCCCTACGGGCCCAGGAGCGCCTCGACCTGGCGCAACGCTCTGTGGCCCTGGCCGAGCGCGGCCTGGTGGTCGCCAACGGCCGTGTCAGGGCCGGCAAGTCGTCACCGGTCGAAGCGACCCGCGCGCAGGTGCAGGTCTCGCAGATTCGCCTGGAAATGGACCGTGCGCAGATCGGCCTGAGCGACGCCTATCGCCGCCTCGCAGCCATTACCGGCAGCGCCGCGCCGGACTTCCAGGCGGTTGCGACGCAAAGCCAATCTGCGCCGCCATTACCGGCCTTCACACCGTTGCTGGCGCGCCTTGAGCAAACCACGCAGCTGCGCCTGGCTGAGCTGCACATTCAGCAAAACGAAGCCAGCGTAGGCCTGGAAAAAGCCCAGCGGATTCCCGACCTCGACGTGTCGATCGGCAGCCAGTACGACGCCGGCGTGCGCGAGCGGGTCAACCTGGTGGGCGTGTCGATGCCGATCCCGCTGTTCAACCGCAACCAGGGCAACGTGCTCGCCGCCAGCCGCCGCGCCGACCAGGCCCGTGACTTGCGCAACGCCACTGAGTTGCGCCTGCGCACCGAAACCCGCCAGGCCCTGGACCTGTGGCAAACCGCGAATACCGAAGTGCGCGCCTTCAACCAACAGATCCTGCCCGCCGCCCAAAGCGCGGTGGACAGCGCCACCCGGGGTTTCGAGATGGGCAAGTTCAACTTCCTCGACGTGCTCGACGCTCAGCGCACCTTGATCGCCGCCCGCACCCAGTACCTCACGGCGACTGCCCAGGCCACCGACGCCTGGGTACGCATCGAACGGATTTACGGCGACCTCGCCCGGTTTTGATTTTTTCTGGAGTTTTTTATGAAGCATAAACACGGTGTGGCGCTGGCCGTCGCCTTGGGCCTGATGCTGTCTGGGTTTGCAAACGCCGAAGAAGAGGAGGGCACACTTGAACTCACTGAGCAGCAGATCCAGGCCGCCGGTATTCAACTCGCCCAGGCCCAGCCACGCGCTATCAGCAGCCTGCTGACGCTGCCGGGAGAAGTGCGTTTTGATGAGGATCGCACCTCGCACATTGTCCCGCGCGCGGCCGGTGTGGTGGAGGCGGTGCAGGTCAACCTCGGCCAGTCGGTTAAGAAGGGCGAGCTGTTGGCGGTGATCGCCAGCCAGCAAATTTCCGACCAGCGCAGTGAGCTGGCAGCCAGTGAGCGGCGGGTCGAACTGGCGCGCACCACCTTCCAGCGCGAGCGCCAATTGTGGCAGGACCAAATCTCCGCCGAGCAGGATTACCTGCTGGCGCGCCAGGCCTTGCAGGAAGCTGAGATCGCCCTGAACAACGCCCGCCAGAAAATGACCGCCCTCAGTGGCAGCGCCGTCCTGGTCGGCGGCAATCGCTATGAACTGCGTGCTCCCTTCGCCGGCATGGTGGTGGAAAAGCACCTGGGAGTCGGCGAGGTCGTCAGCGAAACCAGCAACGCATTTACCCTCTCGGACCTGTCGCAGGTATGGGTCACCTTCGGTGTCTTTCCCAAAGACTTGAACAAGGTGCGCGTGGGTAAACCGGTGAAGGTCAGCTCTACGGAAATGGGCACCGACGTGCTCGGCACCGTGGCCTACGTCGGCAACTTGCTCGGCGAGCAGACGCGTACCGCCACCGTGCGCGTGAACGTGCCCAACCCCGACGCCGCCTGGCGCCCCGGGCTGTTTGTCACCGTGCAATTGGCCACTGACACCTACCAGGCCAAGGTCACCGTGCCTCAAACCGCGATTCAGACCATCGAGGACAAACCCTCGGTGTTCGTGCGCACGCCGGACGGTTTCATCACCCGCCACCTTGAGCTGGGCGTGAGTGAAAACGGCTACGTCGAGGTGCGCCAGGGCCTCGACGCCGGGGCACAGGTGGCGACGGCCGGCAGCTTCATCCTCAAGTCCGAACTGGGTAAAGGCTCGGCCGAGCACGCCCATTGATCCTGCGAGTGATTCCCCATGTTTGAGCGCCTTATCCAATTTGCCATCGAGCAGCGCATCATCGTGCTGCTGGCCGTGCTGTTGATGGCCGGTGTCGGCATCGCCAGCTATCAGAAATTGCCCATCGACGCGGTACCCGACATCACCAATGTGCAGGTGCAGATCAACTCGGCGGCGGCCGGGTTTTCGCCGCTGGAAACCGAACAGCGCATTACCTTTCCCATCGAAACCGCCATGGCCGGGTTGCCGGGTCTGCAGCAGACGCGGTCGCTGTCGCGCTCCGGTTTGTCCCAGGTGACGGTGATTTTCAAAGACGGTACCGACCTGTTCTTCGCCCGCCAATTGGTCAATGAGCGCCTGCAGGTCGCCCGTGGACAATTGCCTACCGGCATCGACACCGCCATGGGGCCGATTTCCACCGGCCTCGGGGAAATTTTCCTGTGGACCGTCGAGGCCGAGGACGGCGCACTCAAAGAGGACGGCACGCCCTACACGCCGACCGACCTGCGCGTGATCCAGGACTGGATCATCAAGCCGCAACTGCGCAACGTGCCGGGTGTGGCCGAGATCAACACCATCGGCGGCTTTGCCAAGGAATATCAGATTGCCCCGGACCCCAAGCGCCTCGCGGCCTACAACCTGACGTTGAGTGATTTGGTCACGGCCCTTGAACGCAATAACGCCAACGTCGGCGCGGGTTACATCGAGCGCAGCGGCGAGCAACTGCTGATCCGCGCACCGGGGCAAGTGGCGTCGATTGATGACATCGCCAATATCGTGATCACCACTTCCGATGGCACGCCGATCCGCGTGCGCAATGTGGCGCAGGTCGACATCGGCCGTGAGCTGCGCACCGGCGCGGCCACCGAAAACGGCCGTGAAGTGGTGCTGGGCACGGTATTCATGTTGATCGGTGAAAACAGCCGTACCGTGTCCCAGGCGGTGGCGAAAAAACTCGCAGAGATCAACCGTTCGCTACCGGCAGGCGTGGTTGCCGTGACCGTGTACGACCGCACCAACCTGGTGGAAAAAGCCATCGCCACCGTGAAGAAAAACCTCTTCGAAGGTGCGCTGCTGGTGGTTGCGGTGTTGTTCCTGTTCCTGGGCAACATCCGCGCGGCGTTGATCACCGCAATGGTGATTCCCCTGGCGATGTTGTTCACCTTTACCGGGATGTTTACCAACAAAGTCAGCGCCAACCTGATGAGTCTTGGCGCACTGGACTTCGGCATTATCGTCGACGGCGCGGTGGTGATCGTCGAGAACGCCATCCGCCGCCTGGCACATGCGCAACAGCGCCACGGCCGTTTGTTGACCCGCAGCGAGCGGTTGCACGAAGTGTTCGCGGCGGCCAAAGAGGCGCGGCGGGCGCTGATCTTCGGGCAACTGATCATCATGGTGGTTTACCTGCCGATCTTCGCCCTCACGGGTGTGGCCGGGAAGATGTTCCACCCGATGGCCTTCACCGTGGTGATCGCGCTGCTGGGTGCGATGATTCTGTCGGTGACGTTCGTGCCGGCCGCGATTGCGCTGTTCGTCACCGGCAAGGTCAAGGAAGAAGAAAACCTGGTGATGCGCACGGCGCGGCGGGTCTATGCGCCGGTGCTGCACTGGGTAATGGCACGCCGTCCATGGGTGTTTGGCTTGGCGGTGTTGACCATCGTCGCCTCTGGGGCGCTGGCCAGCCGCATGGGCAGTGAATTCATTCCCAGCCTCAGCGAAGGCGACTTCGCCCAACAGGCCCTGCGCGTGCCGGGCACCAGCCTGACGCAATCGGTGCAGATGCAGCAGCAGCTTGAGAACACATTGCTGGCCCAGGTGCCGGAAATCGAGCGGGTTTTTGCGCGCACCGGCACCGCAGAAATCGCCTCAGACCCGATGCCGCCGAATATTTCCGACAGCTACGTAATGCTTAAACCGAAGGCACAGTGGCCCGATCCAAACAAATCCCGCGAGACGCTGATTGCCGACATCCAGCGCGCCAGTGCGATTGTGCCGGGCAGTGCGTATGAACTGTCGCAACCGATCCAGCTGCGCTTCAACGAGCTGATTTCCGGGGTGCGTAGTGATGTGGCAGTGAAGGTGTTTGGTGACGACATGGCGGTGCTCAACAAGACCGCCGCGGAAATCGCCGAGACCCTGCAAAAGCTCGAAGGCGCCTCGGAAGTCAAGGTCGAGCAGACCTCCGGCTTGCCGGTGCTGACCATCAATATCGACCGCGAGAAGGCCGCGCGTTTCGGCCTGAATGTGGGCGATGTGCAGGACACCATTGCGGTCGCCGTGGGCGGGCGTCAGGCCGGTACGTTGTACGAAGGTGATCGCCGCTTTGACATGGTCGTGCGTTTGTCCGACGCACTACGCACCGATATCGACGGGCTGTCACGGCTGCTGATTCCGGTGCCGGCGCTGGCCGGCAGTGCGGCTGGGCAGTTGGGCTTTATTGCCTTGTCCCAGGTCGCCAGCCTGGACCTGGTGCTCGGTCCCAACCAGGTCAGCCGCGAGAACGGCAAGCGCCTGGTGATCGTCAGCGCCAACGTGCGCGGGCGGGATATCGGTTCGTTTGTCGAAGAGGCCGAGGCAGCCATCAACACACAGGTGAAAGTCCCCGCCGGTTACTGGACCACCTGGGGCGGCCAGTTCGAACAGTTGAAGGAAGCGTCCGAGCGTTTGCGCATCGTGGTGCCAGTGGCGTTGCTGTTGGTGTTCGGGCTGTTGTTCATGATGTTCAACAACCTCAAGGACGGCCTGTTGGTGTTTACCGGGATTCCTTTCGCATTGACGGGTGGGATCATGGCGCTGTGGCTGCGCGATATTCCATTGTCGATTTCGGCGGGGGTGGGCTTTATCGCCTTGTCCGGTGTCGCGGTGCTCAACGGGCTGGTGATGATTGCCTTCATCCGCAACCTGCGTGAGGAAGGGCGCGCGTTATCGGTGGCGGTCAACGAGGGCGCGCTGACCCGATTGCGCCCGGTATTAATGACCGCGCTGGTGGCGTCCCTGGGGTTTATCCCGATGGCCCTGGCCACCGGCACCGGCGCCGAAGTGCAGCGCCCGTTGGCGACGGTGGTGATTGGCGGGATTATTTCTTCTACGTTGCTGACCTTGCTGGTGCTGCCGGCGCTTTATCAGTGGGCGCATCGCAAGGAAGAGGAAACACCAGGCGAAACACGGTGAAACCACCGGGCAGGCTGCGCACTTCAGCCTGCCCCTGGTGCAGGGTCATGATCGAGCGCACGATGGCCAGGCCCAGGCCGGTGCCACCCTCGGTGCGAGCGCGGCTGCTGTCGACACGGTAGAAGCGTTCGAACAGGTGCGGCAGGTGGCGCGCTTCGATGCCGGGGCCAGGGTTGCTGACCGACACCGACGCCGTGCTCCCGTAGGCTTCCACCAGCAGCGAAATATGCGAGCCCGCCGGGCTGTGGCGGATGGCATTGGACAGCAGGTTCGACAGGGCGCGCTGGATCATCAGGCGATCGCCGTGCACCTGAGCATCGCCGCTGAGGGTCAGGGTCAGTTGTTTGTCTTCGGCACTGAGGGCGAACAAGTCCATCACCCGCGCCGTTTCAGCCGCCAGCGACACCGCCGCGAACGAAGCGCGTGCCGCCGGGTGGCTGACCTGGGCCAGAAACAGCATGTCGGAGACGATACGCGCCAGGCGCTCCAGCTCTTCGGTGTTGGATTCGAGCACGGCTTTGTATTCGTCAGGCGGGCGCTGGCGCGACAGCGTCAACTGGGCTTTGCCCATCAGGTTGGTCAGGGGCGCGCGCAATTCGTGGGCAAGGTCATCGGAGAATTGCGACAGTTGCTGCACCCCAGCGTCCAGGCGATTGAGCATCACATTAAAGCCTTGCGCCAACTCGCCCAGCTCTTGGGGCAGGTTATCGACGGAAAGGCGATGGGTGAGGTCCTGAGTGGTGACTTTGGCCGCCACATGGCTGAACTGTTTCAACGGCGCCAGGCCGCGCTGCACCAGCCACCAGGCACCCATGCCGATCAGCAGCAGCAGCATGGGCAAGGCGATCACCGTGGCGCGCAGATAGGCACTGAGCAGCGCTTGATCGTCGGTGCGGTCCAGGGACAGCAGCACGCGTACACGTTCGCCGCTGGCCAGGCGCATCAGGCTGGAGGCACTGAGCACCTGGTTGCCATAACTGTCGGTCCAGTTGAGGTAACCGAGGGTTTCCCGTGGGGTGAAGTCAGTGAGCAAAGGCGTCTGAGGCTTGGCCCCGGTGCTCAGCAGCACGCTTTCGTCGGGGGCGGTGCCGACGATGGTCAGGTAGAAGTTGTCATGGCCGATCACCAGGTCCATCAGTGAATGCGGGCGGGCGCGAATGGTGTTCAGGTCCATGCCCTGGGCCACGCTGTGCTGGATCTGTTCCATCTTGCTTTCCAGGCCCTTGCGCGCCAGCTTTTCCAGTTCGTGGGTCAGGGCCAGGTACGCCAGGGTTGCCAGCAACAGCACCAGGCCCGCGCCCATTACACTGACCGTCAGCCCCAGGCGCATCGACAAACTGCCGGTTTTCATCCGCGCGCCTCCAGCACATAACCCACGCCGCGAATGGTGTGGATCAGCTTGACCTCGCTCTGGTCATCGACCTTGGCCCGCAGGCGGCTGATGGAGACTTCCACCACATTGGTGTCGCAGTCGAAATTCATGTCCCACACCAGCGAAATGATTTGCGTGCGGGTCAGCACTTCGCCGGTTTGGCGCATCAACACCTGCAGCAGGGCGAACTCTTTGGTGGTCAGGTCGATCCGTCGGGAGCCGCGATACGCGCGATGGCGGCGCGGGTCCAGCTCCAGGTCCTGCACGCTGAAGACTTCCGGTTGCGGGATATGCTCACTGCGGCGCAGCAGGGTGCGGACCCGCGCGAGCAATTCGGGAAACTCGAAAGGCTTGACCAGGTAATCATCGGCGCCCATGTCCAGGCCTTTGATCTTGTCGGCCAGCCGGCCACGCGCGGTCAGCATCATCACCCGTTGCGTGCCGTTGCGGCGCAATTGCTCGAGCACTTCCCAGCCATCCTTGCCCGGCAGGTTGACGTCAAGAATGACCAACTCATAGGCGTGCTGCCCGGCCAGGTGCAGGCCGTCGATGCCATTGGACGCGCAATCGACCACATAGCCACTTTCACTCAGGCCTTGCTGCAAATAGTCAGCGGTTTTTTGCTCGTCCTCAACCACAAGGATACGCATAGAAAATTTACCTTTTACTGAAGGAGAAGAGGTCCATTTCCCTATGGAGGCAGGTGTCTTGAGAGTAGGGAAATTCTGAAGTCTGAAGTAGCTTCAGGGTCAACTGCGACCATTGGTCGCGACTCAGCCAGCGGGCAAAAAAAACGCCCCAGCGGGGCGTTAAAAATTCATCTCTTTCCAAAGGAGCTACACAAAAGCTTCAGAGATGAATGTGCTCGGTGCAACGAAGTTGAAGCGAGTATAGGAAGTTCAACTTAACGAGAAGCTGAACGCAATGTTACAGTTTTGATAGTTATCTATTTGTGAGCAGATGTTAGTTAATGGCGAACGAATGTAAACGCAGGTCAAAGTGCTACTAGCGGGTATTCGGCAATCAAGCGCACTTCCTCCAGATCTGATTCGAAAGCGCTGGAGCGCACGGTGGCCTGGCGTAACCGCAATGACAAATCCTTCAGGCTGCCACTTTGCACCACGTACCTGGCCTCGACGTCCCGCTCCCAGCGACGCTGATCCGTCAGCGGATTGCCCGCCGCATCGCGGCGCATGTACACCGCGTTGGCATGGCTGTAATCGGCGCCGGTGCCTTTGCCGTAGCGGGTCATGAACGACAGGCCGGGAATGCCGAACGCCTGCATGTCGAGGTCGTAGCGCAGCATCCACGAGCGCTCCTTGGGCGAGTTGAAGTCGCTGTACTGGATCGAGTTGTTGAGGAAGATCGAGTCCGATTGGCGCAGGTAATCGAAGTCGTCGTCGCCGTTGTTGCGCTGGTGCGACACGGCCACGCTGTGGGCGCCGGCCCTCACCCCGAGCCTGGCGCTCCAGATGTTGTTATCGAATTCGCCCAGCAGCTTTTTACCCTCGTCGACGGCTTTGTAATAGTTGACGTCGCCGAACAAAGAGACGGTGTCGGTCAGCGGGTAAGTGGCGGCACTGCCCACGTAATACTGATCCCAGGCGTCTTTCAGGCGGCTGCTGTAGAGGCTGACACTGAGGTGTTTATTGACGGTGTAGTCGCCGCCGACGTAACCGATCCAGGGGGCATCGACCTTGCCCGCGTAGAACGTCGCAAAGCCTTTGTTCATGCCACTTTCACTTGGCTGGCTCATGCCGCTCAGGCGCCCGCCCTGCAGGTTCAGGCCTTCAAGGCTGGTGTTTTGCGCGGTGACACCGCGAAAGCTTTGCGGCAACAGGCGTGAGTCGCCGGCGGCCACCACCGGCGTGGCGGGGAACACGTCACCGGCCTTGAAGACCGTGTCGAGCACGCGCACTTTCGCGGCGCCGCCGAATTTGCTGTAGCCGCTTTCGGGGTGGTTATTGCTGTCCACCGGCAGCATGCCGAACGAACCCTTGCCGCCGCTGCGGCCGGTGCCGGAGTCGAGTTTCAGGCCGTACATGGCAAACGCATCCAGGCCAAACCCCACGGTGCCTTGGGTAAAGCCGGATTCGAACTTGCCGATCAAGCCCTGCGCCCAGGCTTCGGAATAACCGTTGCCGGTGGGGCTGGACTGGCCCTTGCGGTCGTCGCGGTTGAAGTAAAAATTGCGCGCCAGCACGTTCACGCTGCTGCCTTCGATAAAACCTTCAGGCTTGTCCTCCACCGCCACGGCTGCCAGGGGCAGTGCGGCCAGCAATGAAAAGGGAAGGGTGTAGTAAGCAATAGTCATGTTTCGCTCCTCGGTGTTGGCAGTGTTCAGCTTCTTATAGGCAGTGGGCGTTCTTATTGATCTGGCCCGGGCTGATAGTTGCAAACAGCGGATAACGACTTCATTGCGTGAACATTACAATCCTGGAAAGTCACGGCTACCTAACAAATAAGTAATGGTTTGGTGAACCTCGCGTCAGGGTTGCTTCATTACGCTTGTCACTGAACTTCTTAGACGAGGAACCCGTAATGAACTTTTATAAAATTGGCCTGGGTGTATTCACTGCAATCCTGTCGTTCAGTGCAGTGGCCGAAGGCGGTGGTGATCGCACCTTTGCCCTGATGATGGAACGCAATGAGAAAGCCATGGCGGCTTACGCCGCAAAAAAGGGGCTGCCGGCACCCGAGGTACAGGCCTACCGCTATGGTATGACGCTGGACATCGCCAACGTGGTCAACGTCACCCCACCGATCCGTTCGTGCAATCCGGTGCCGTCGCGCATGACCTATGAAGACTCCAGCGGCAAGCTCAATACCCTTGAATACCAAGTGATGGGCATCTGCCGGAATAATGGTGGTTAATCGCGCCAGAAAAACAGGTGGGCGAAGGGCTAAAAAGCACTTCAGAAAATCCCGGCAGCGCCGATGCAGGTCAGATTCATCTCCTCAAATGATCATCGGTGCCCCATGTTCAACACCCGTTTGAAGCAGGAGCTGTCAGCTCTTCGCGAAGAGTTGTCGAGCTTGCAACAGGTCAAGGAGAGCCTGGAAAGTGAAATGCTGTGCCTGACGCTGGATGCCGAAGGCCGGGTGGAGTGGGCAAATGCCAACTTCCTGCAGGAACTGGCGTACCAGGCCACCAACATCTTGGGGCGCCACATTGATGATCTGGTGCCGGCACACGTGCGCCAGGACGAATTCCAGCTGCGTTTCAAGCATGCCCTGCTGCGTGGCGAACACTTCGCTGGCACCGTGCGGCTGATGCGCGGCAATGGCAAGGAGGCGTGGTTGCGCTCGATCCTGCAACCCGTGCGCAGCTCGGATGGGCGTATCAAGCATTATTCGATTTACTCAAGCGACCTCACCCGCACCATCGAGGCCTCGCGCGAGCATGAAAACCTGATCACCGCGCTGGTGCGTTCCACCGCGGTCATCGAGTTCGACCTCGGTGGGCATGTGCTGACGGCCAATGACCGGTTCCTCGGCGGCATGGGTTACAGCCTGGCGCAGATTCAGGGCAAGCATCACCGGATGTTCTGCGAACCGGAGGAATACAACAGCGCCGAGTACCAGAACTTCTGGAAACGTTTGAATGCCGGTGAGTTTGTCGCGGCGCGTTTCAAGCGCGTCGACAGCCATGGGCGTGTGGTCTGGCTGGAAGCTACCTATAACCCGGTGTTGGATGCCAATGATCGCCTGTACAAAGTGGTCAAGTTCGCCACGGTGATTACCGACCAGGTCAACCAGGAACAGGCCGTGGCCGAGGCCGCCAATATTGCCTACAGCACCTCGCTGCAAACCGACAACAGTGCCCAGCGTGGCACCACGGTGGTGACGCAGGCGGTGGATGTGATGCGAGATTTGGCCAGGCACATGCAGCAGGCCGGTGATGGCATTGAGGCGCTCAACGCCCAGTCGCAAGTGATCGGCAGCATCGTCAAGACCATCAGCGGCATTGCCGAACAGACCAACCTGCTGGCGCTCAATGCGGCCATCGAAGCGGCACGCGCGGGTGAGCAGGGCCGTGGTTTTGCGGTGGTTGCCGATGAGGTTCGCCAATTGGCGTCGCGCACCAGCAAGGCCACCGAGGAAATTGTCGGTGTGGTGCGTCAGAACCAGGACATGGCTCGCGATGCGGTGTCGCTGATGACCGAGGGGCGTCTGCAGGCCGAGCAAGGTCTGGCGCTGGCGTCTGAGGCCGGCACCGTGATTGTGGAAATCCAGGATGGCGCGCAAAAGGTGGTGAGCGCGGTCGGGCAGTTCGCCAATCAGCTGTCGAGCTGACCGTCGGGCTTGTGCTTGAGGTATCGTAGGTTTTTTCTTGCTTGAAGAGCCGACCCTCCATGAGCCCTACTCACCGTCGTCCTGTTCCGCTGTCCAAGGCCTATCGCTTGCTCAACCACGGGCCGACCGTGTTGGTGAGCGCGGCCCACGACGGCCGACGCAATATCATGGCCGCTGCCTGGGCCATGCCCCTGGACTTTGAACCGCCGAAAGTCGCGGTGGTGCTCGACAAAGCCACCTGGACCCGGTCATTGCTGGAAGGCGCCGGCACCTTTGTACTTCAGGTGCCCTGCGTGGCGCAGGCCGATCTGGTGCAGACGGTCGGCAACACCACGGGCGCCGACACGGACAAATTCGCCGCCTACGGCCTGCAAACCTTCCACGGTGAACACACCGATGCGCCGCTGCTGGAGGGCTGCGTAGCGTGGTTGGAATGTCGCCTGTTGCCCGAGCCTCACACCCAGCAGACCTACGATTTATTCCTCGGCGAAGTGGTCGCGGCGTATGCCGACGAACGCGTGTTCAGCGAAGGGCACTGGCACTTCGAAGGGCATGACGCATTGCGCACCTTGCACCATATCGCGGGCGGCAATTTCCTGAGCATCGGCGAGCCGGTTGTCGGGCGCCAGCTGTAAGCCTTGCCTTCCTGCGCCCGCTGATTAACTGCGCACTTGCGCGCCGTTAATCAGCGCCCGAGCATCTTTACCCATCGCGACGGTGGCATGCCGTAGGTGCTGCGAAATTGCCGCGTCATGTGGCTCTGGTCGGTGAAACCGGCGGTCAGTGCTGCATCCACCAACGATTGGCCCTGAGCCAGCAGGCTGCGCACCAAGTCCAACCGTCGCATGGTCAGGTAGCGGTAGGGGCTGGTGCCGAACAGCACGCGAAAATCGCGCGACAATGCCCAGCGGTCACGGCCGCAGTGGTCGGCCATTTCATCCAGGGTGATGCTGCGGCCCAAGGCGCTGTGGATAAATTCCCGGGCACGCTCGGCGGCCACGTAATCGAAGGATTTACGACTGACGATCACGCCCGACGCAGCGCTCAGCGCCTGGGCCAGGTCGTACAGCGCGTCCTGTTCCTGCATCGGGTCAATCGGGCAGTCCAGGCTTTGCAGCAACACTTCGCTGGCGCGGAACAGCCTTGGGTCAGTTGACAGTCCGTTGTGGATAAACGGTAACGGCCGGCCGCCGAGGATCTGCTGGATCAGCGCCGGCTCCACATAAATCATGCGGTACTTGAAGCCTTCTACACTGCTGGCGCGGCCGTCATGGGTTTCGTCGGGGTGAATCACCATGGTCGTACCGGGCAGGCTGTGGGTCATGCAGCCGCGATAATGAAAACTTTGCACGCCAAACAACGTGCGCCCGATGGCGTAGGTGTCATGGCGATGCGGGTCGAACGCGAAGCCGGCAAAGTACGCCTCGATACGGTCCAGGCCGCTGGCGTGCGGGGCGCGGTGCAACCAGTCGAGTGCGGAGGTGGGGTGGCCCATGGTGGCTTGTCACAAATTGAGGTGGAAACACGGTAACCCAGTCTGGCGTGGGTTGTCTGGCGGGGTCTTGAACGATTGTGCGTGCTGGCGGTAGCGCTGGGGCAGTGTGTTTTTTAGCCAACACACTGCAATTCATTAAAAAATGATTGTTTTACGATAATTTATCTATTATTTTTGCGTCCTCTTTCACCCATTGAGGTTGCTTATGAATACCCAACGTCTGGCCCAGCTCAGTCAGCGCATGTCGCTGCTTACCCTTCTGCTGATTGTCGTCATGCTGGTGCTCAATACCTGTGTATGGCTGTTCCCGGTACTGAGTTCTTCTGCCGATGGCCTGGGGTTTGGCTTTGCCTTGAGTGACCGTCTGATCCAGGCGCGCGCCGTGCAAGTCGCGCTGCTGCCCTGGTGGCAAATTCTGGGCGCTATTGTGCTTTCCAGCATCCCGCTGCTGGCCCTTGGTGGGGGCTTGAACCATCTTCGTCTATTGTTCCAGAACTACGCCCGTGGCGAGTATTTCTCCCGTGCGGCGGCGCAGCACTTGGGCAAGGTGGGGCGGGCGGTAGCGGTGTGGGTGCTGCTGGACTTTTTATGCGAGCCGTTGCTCAGTGTCTGGGTCACGATGAATGAGCCGGTCGGTCAGCGGTTTATCACGCTGAGTGTCACCGCGCCGAGCTTCGTCGCCTTGTTTCTGGCTGCCTGTATTGCGGTAATCGCGCGTATCCTGTGGCAAGCCAGTGAAGTGGATTCTGAAAACCGCACTTTTGTTTGAGATCGACATGCCCATTGTGATTGAACTGGACGTTATGCTTGCCCGGCGCAAGGTCAAATCCAAAGACCTGGCCGCCGCTATCGGGATTACCGAACAGAACCTGTCGTTGCTCAAACAAGGCAAGGTCAAGGGGATACGGCTGGGTACGCTGGATGCGATCTGCACCTACCTGGACTGTCAGCCCGGCGACCTGTTGGTGCACACACCGGAGCCGGCGGCCGAGCCGGCTTAACTCCATGGGAAGAGGGATCGTCCAATGCAACTGCTCGACTTACCGTATGCCACGCCGTTACTGGCGCTGGGGCTGCTGTGGACGGTCGCGGTGGTGACGCCGGGGCCGAACTTTTTCAACACCGCCCAACTGGCGGCAAGTTGCTCGCGTCGGCATGGCGTGGTGGCCTCGGCCGGGGTGGCGACGGGCACGGTGATATGGGGGCTGGCGGGCGGCTTGGGCATCAAGTCGCTGTTCACCGCCGCGCCCATGCTCTATCTGGCGTTCAAGCTTATCGGCGGCTGTTACCTGATCTATCTGGGGCTGAAACTGTTCAAGCGTTCGGCGCCCTCGATGAGCCAGACGCTATTGCCTGCCGAACCCCGGCGCTCGCTGTTTTCCGCCTGGCGCTTCGGCTTGCTGGGCAACTTGTCCAACCCCAAGGCCGCGTTGTTTGTCACCACGGCCTTCGCCTCGACCATGCCTCCCTCACCATCGCCCACGTTGTTGGCCCTGGCGGTAATCACCATGGCCACGTTGTCATTCAGCTGGTACACCAGCGTGGCCCTGGTGTTTTCCAGTGAGCGAATGGCCAACGCCTATGGCCGTTCGCGCAAGTGGCTCGACCGGTTTGCCGGTGGTTGCTATGTGCTGTTTGGCGCACATCTGGTAGCGAATCGCTGACGGCTCATGGTAAGAAGCCTTACTTTCAACAGTGAGGCCGAGTCATGAGCAAGGTGCGGGTAGGTATTATTTTTGGTGGCCGTTCGGCCGAGCACGAGGTCTCGCTGCAATCGGCGCGCAATATTGTCGATGCACTGGACCGCTCGCGTTTCGAGCCCATCCTGATCGGCATCGACAAGGCCGGCCACTGGCACCTCAACGACACCTCAAACTTCCTGATCAACCAGGAAAACCCGGCCTTGATCGCCCTGAACCAATCCAATCGTGAACTGGCGGTGGTGCCCGGCAAGGCCAGTCAGCAAGTGGTGGAAACGTCCGGTCAGGGGTTGCTGGAACACATCGACGTGATCTTTCCGATCGTCCACGGCACCCTTGGCGAAGACGGCTGCCTGCAAGGCCTGTTGCGCATGGCCGACCTGCCGTTTGTGGGCTCCGACGTACTCGGCTCGGCGGTGTGCATGGACAAGGACATCAGCAAACGCCTGCTGCGTGATGCCGGCATTGCCGTCACCCCGTTCATTACCCTGACCCGTCGCAACGCGGCGCGCACGTCCTTTGATACGGCCGTGAGCACGCTCGGTTTGCCGATGTTCGTCAAACCCGCCAACCAGGGTTCTTCGGTCGGTGTGAGTAAAGTCGGCAACGAAGCGCAGTACCACGCCGCCGTCGAACTGGCCTTGGGTTTCGATGAAAAAGTGCTGGTGGAGTCCGCCGTCCAGGGCCGCGAAATCGAATGCGCCGTGCTGGGCAATGACAACCCGATCGCCAGCGGCTGCGGCGAGATCGTGGTGAGCAACGGGTTTTATTCCTACGACAGCAAATACATCGACGGCCAGGCCGCCCAAGTGGTGGTGCCGGCCGATATCAGCCCTGAAGCCAGCGAGCGCATTCGCCACCTGGCCATCGAAGCGTTTGAGGTATTGGGCTGCGCCGGGTTGGCGCGGGTCGACGTGTTTCTCACCGGCGCAGGTGAAGTGCTGATCAACGAAATCAACTCACTGCCCGGCTTCACCCGCATCAGCATGTACCCCAAGCTGTGGCAGGCGGCGGGGATGAGTTACAGCGACTTGGTGAGCCGGTTGATCGAGTTGGCGCTGGAACGGCACGCGGGGCGTAAGGGGTTGAAGATCAGCCGGTGAGTGTTCAAGGGCCGCGTGTGCTTCAGGGGCTACGAGCGATCCACGAATAGATCAACGTCTTTGCCTCTTGCGGGTGATGAGTTCGGCGGCGGTAGCTGGCGAAGGTGGGGGAGCTGCAATAAGTGCACACCTCACTGACGTCGATCTGCTCACGCTTAACCCCTGCCGCCTGCAACAGCATCACCCCATAGCCGCTCAAGTCAAACCAGGCACTGCCCGCCTGCCTCGCGTAGGGCGGCGCAATCTGCGGGGCCAGCAACGGCGCCGGTTGCTCGACGTGCCACGGTGCCTGAGCGGCATGCCACACGTGAGCCTGGTCCGCCTGAAACTGCGCAATAAACCCCGCGCTCACTTCATAACAGCAGGGCTTGATCGATGGCCCGATAGCCACCTGCAACTGCTCCACAGCAAAACCTTGCGCGGCAAACTGCTGGACGGCATTGGCGATAATCCCGCCTTGCAACCCCTTCCAGCCACCATGCACGGCCGCCACCATCGCGCCGTCTGTGGTCGTCATCAGAATGGGCAGGCAATCAGCGGTAATCACGGCGATCGGCTGCTGCTCGCGCGTGAACACGCCATCCGCCTCGACGGTATTGGCCACCTGACCCGCCTGCCATTCAATCACCGACGCACTGTGCACCTGCTTGCAGATGAACACGTCATCCGGGCGCAGGGGCTCATTGATCGAACAAAAACCGTGTTCGACGCCGGGGATGGCGTCGAGATTATCTGCCTGGTGCACCGCGTGCGCTCCTTTGAATAAAGACTCAGTCGCCGACCGCTTCGCCTTCACGCCGCGGGTCTGCGCCGCCGCTGAGCGACAGCTTGCCGTGGGCATCCCGCGTACGAACGATGGCCTGGATACCGCTGGTCATATCGATCTCGCTCAACGCATGGCCCTTGTCCTTGAGTGCCTGTTTCAATGCCGGGCTGAACAGACCTTGCTCCAGTTCTGTCGCACCGTTGCGGCTACCGAAGTTAGGCAGGCTGATGGCGGCTTGCGGGTCGAGGTTCCAATCGAGCATTGCCACCAGGGATTTGCTCACGTACTCGATGATCTGCGAGCCACCCGGTGAACCCACCGTGGCCAGCAACTCGCCGCTCTTGCGGTCGAACACCAAAGTGGGCGCCATGGCCGAGCGTGGGCGCTTGCCGGGCTCGACGCGGTTGGCCACCGGTTGGCCGTTTTCTTCGGGGATGAACGAGAAGTCGGTCATCTGGTTGTTCAGCAAGAAGCCCTGGACCATCACGTGGGCGCCGAACGCCGCTTCCACCGTGGTGGTCATCGACACGGCGCCGCCCTGGTCATCCACCGCGACCACTTGCGAAGTGGAGATGCGCAGCGGCGAGCGGTCCGGCGCGTAGGCCACCTGGATGCCCGCAGGCTGGCCCGGTTTAGCGATGCCCATGCTGCGTGCGCCGATCAGCGCGGCGCGTTTGGCCAGGTAGTCGGGAGCGACGAGGCCGGCGACCGGCACCGCTTCGAAGTCGCTGTCGGCCACGTACAGCCCGCGGTCGGCGAAGGCCAGGCGGCCCGCTTCGGCGATCAGATGCACGGCTTCTGGCGTGGGCTCAAGGCCGGCAGGCGAGGCACTCTTGACCGGTTTCATGGGGGCGATGGCCTGGCGTGGGTCGCGGGCTTCCACGGCCTGCAGCGTGCCGAGGATCTGCGCCACCGCAATCCCGCCTGACGACGGCGGTGGCATGCCGCACACCTGATATTGCTTGTAGTCGGTGCACAGCGGCGTGCGTTCCTTGGTGGTGTAAGCCTTGAGGTCCGCTTGCGACAGGCTGCCCGCATTGCGGTTGCCCTGAACCTTGCGCGCGATCTCGTCGGCAATCGGCCCGTGGTACAGCGCGTCCGGTCCTTCCTTGGCGATACGTTTGAACACGGCGGCCAGCGCTGGGTTCTTGAGCAGCGTGCCGGTGGCTTTAGGCGTGCCATCGGCATTCAGAAAATAGGCCGCCATGTCGGGTGATTGCGGGATGAAACGGTCGGCGGCGATCAACGCGTGCAAGCGTGGAGAAATCGCGAAGCCTTGCTCCGACAGACGAATAGCGGGTTCAAACAGCTTGGCCCATTGCAAGTGCCCGGTCTTCTTGTGCGCCATCTCCAGGGCGCGCAAGACTCCGGGTGTACCGACCGAGCGTCCGCCAATCTGCGCGTCGGTAAACGCCATCGGCGTGCCATCGGGCTTCAGGAACAAGCGCTCAGTTGCACCGGCCGGTGCCGTTTCGCGGCCGTCATACGCGTGCACGGTTTTTCCGTCCCAGAGCATGATGAACGCGCCGCCGCCGATGCCGGATGACTGCGGTTCCACCAGGGTCAACACGGCCTGCATCGCAATCGCCGCATCAATCGCCGACCCGCCCTGGCGCAACATCTCGCGCCCGGCTTCGGCCGCCAGTGGGTTGGCGGCTGCAGCCATATGGCGCTCGGCGTGGCGGGTGGTGAGGTCGGTGCGATAACCCGAACCCAACTCCGGTGCCGGCGGCTGTTCATTGACCGGGGTGTGACAGCCAGCCAGGGCGAGGGCTGCGGCAATCATCGACAGTTGACGGCGGGAAATCGAAAACACGCGTTGAACTCCGTTCATTTTGAGAATGATCTGTTGTCCTTGGGGGAAGTGCTTTTTACAGGTAAATCGTGCCTTGCAGGTAGAGCGCCGCGTGGCCGGAGATAATCACCCGGTCGCCTTTGAGCTCACAACGCAGCTGCCCACGGCGCTTGCCGCCCTGTTCGGCGGTCAATAGCGACTTACCCAAACGTTCGGCCCAGAACGGTGCCAGCGAGGTGTGGGCAGAGCCGGTGACCGGGTCTTCGTTGACGCCTACGTTGGGGCCAAACCAGCGGGAAATGAAATCAAAGCGCGTACTGCTGGCCGTCACTGCAATCCCGCGTTTGGGCAGGCCCTTGAGGCGTGCGAAGTCCGGCATCAGGGCGGCGACCTGGGCTTCGTCGTCGACTAGAACGATGTAGTCATCGGTGGCAAATACTTGCGCGTGCTCAAGCCCCAATGCGCTCAACAGGCCGGCGGGCGGTTCGCAGCGCTGGGGCTGTTTGGCCGGGAAATCCATTGCCAGCTCATCGCCATTGCGCGTCACGCGAAGCTCGCCGCTGCGGGTGGCAAAGCGCAACACTTCAGGCGCGCCCGGCAACTGGTGAATCAACACCCACGCGGCTGCCAGCGTGGCATGGCCGCACAGGTCGACTTCAACTTCCGGCGTAAACCAGCGCAACTCATACACCTCGCCACGCGGCACGAAAAACGCGGTTTCCGAGAGGTTGTTCTCGGCGGCGATGTTGTGCAATTGCTCGGTGGGCAGCCACTCGGTGAGCGGGCAGACGGCCGCCGGGTTGCCGCCAAAGGCCTGTTGGCTGAAAGCATCGACTTGGTAGATGTCCAATTTCATCGCAGGCGCTCCATGTGAGGGGAGGCTGGACACTAGCAGTGGGGTTACGGCAGCGTCAAAGTACAGATGGCGCCTTTTTTTCAGCGCATGAACCCTGCACGGTCCAGGGATCAACCGCGCTCAACCCAGGCGCAACAGCATCGCCCCGACGGCAATGACGCACGCGGCAACGATGCGAACGCGCGTGAGAGGCTCTTTGAGCACCCAGGCTGAAATCACCACGCCGAACAGGATCGACGTTTCTCGCAGTGCCGAAACCGTGGCGATCGGTGCCTGGGTCATTGCCCACAGGGCCAGGCCGTATGACGCCACGGTGCCCATACCGCCAACGACGCCCAGCCGCCAATAACGCGCGACGTAGCCACAAAACACGGCACGCCGTGTCACTAACGCCCACGCGGCAAGCGGGATGCCGGTGAGCAGGAAAATCCACAGGGTGTAAGCCGCCGGCGCGCCGGATTTGCGCACGCCAAAACCATCAATCAGGGTGTAACCGGCAATCACACCGGCGTTGATCAGCGCCAGAACCAAGCCCTTTCTTTGCCCTGCCGAAGGCGCGGCCGCCATGCTCAAAATGCCGAGTGAGATTATGGCGATCCCCAACCATGCGCACGCCGACAGCGGTTCAGACAGCACAAACATACTCACCGTTGCCACCAGTAGCGGCGCGGTGCCGCGCATGATCGGATAAGTCTGGCTCATATCGGCAATGCGGTACGTTGAGGCGACCAGCACGAAATACAGCACCTGGAACAGCACCGATGCGCCGATAAACGGCCAGCTCTCAGGTGCCGGCAGCACCAGGAACGGAACCGCCGCCAACGCGATCAACGAGGCGACGGAGGCGATCATGCAGGTGGTCAACAGCGTGTCGACGCCGCCTTTGACCACAGCGTTCCAGCTGGCATGCAGTGCGGCACCCAGCATGATAATCGCGAAGACGGTGAGGCTCATGCGTCGCCGTGTGCGCTGTTGATCAGCGACGTCAACACGTGGTCGGCCCACTCGCCGTTAATCTTGAGATAGGCCCGCGCTGCGCCCTCTCGCTCGAACCCGAGCCGTTTGAGCACGAGCGCACTGCGTTCATTCTCGGGCCGGTAGTTGGCCATGATGCGATGAAGCTTCATCTCGTCGAACACATAGGCAATCGCCGCGCTCAGTGCTTCGTGCATCAACCCCTGGCCCTGAGCCGACTCGTCGAGTGCATAACCCAGATGGCACGCTTGGAATGCGCCACGCACGATGGTGGTGAAGTTACAGCTGCCGATGATCTGCCCGTCGCGCAGCATCAGCAGATGCAACGCTTCGCCGCAGGCGGTTTTCTCGGCCATGGTTGCCAGGCGTTGGCTGATCGCACCCAGTTCGAAATATTCATCGTCGCGCGAGGGCTCCCAGGGTTGGAGGAACGCGCGGTTGGCCACGAGGTGCGCGTGCAGGGCGCTCGCGTGAGAGGGGTGAGCCGCTTGCAGCAATAGCCGCTCGGTGGTGATGCCGTGGGTGGGGAACTGAGGGTTCACGTATCGCCTCCTTGGGGTTGGGGCGAGTATGCCTCAGGGCTTTTCTGGAGGCATAAAAAAACGGCCTACCTTTCGGTAAGCCGTTTTTAGTACTTGGTGGCTACACAGGGACTTGAACCCCGGACCCCAGCATTATGAATGCTATGCTCTAACCAACTGAGCTATGTAGCCAAGTGGCGCGCATTATTCGCGTAGAACGGGAATGCGTCAAGCACTTTTATTGAAAATTTTTCTACGCTTTCAACTGTTTAACCAGAATTGTCGGTTCTGGCGACGAGTGGCTTGTCATTCGTGCGTCGGCTGGGCCGTGCGCGGGTGCAGGCTTTCAATCGAGCGGTCGATCACGGTCTTGGCCATTTCGAGCAAGTGCCATACGGCGTGGATCCTGGCGCGGTCGTGGGGTGGCAGGTGGTCACCGCAGTCGAGGACGGTGGCGCTGGCGCTGTGGATCAGGTGGGAAAGGTAGAGCTGGGCGTCTTCGAAGCTGAGGTTTTCGTTGACGACGAGGCAGTCTGCGGGTGGGTCGGGGAGTGCTTTGGTCATGGTGTAACTCCTATTGAACTGGGGGCTGCCACCAACGCTGCTAAACGATAGGTGGCGGCCGTGCGCGGGTTAGCAGACCGGTCAATAGGAAAACCAGCGCATCCGAAGATGCCCCACGCACAGCCACCATAAACGGAGACGTGAACCGTGCGTCTATTGAACCAGGCTGCTAAACCCGATCACTGTACTCAGTGACGGATTGAAGACTAGCCAGTGGTTTCAACAGGCACAAGGCGCCCGGGATTGTCTAGGAAACGTCCTGCAATTTAAAGAGACTTACCCTGCTGGCCCTTTACAAGCGATGTCGTTAACGCCCTCGTAGGGTAGATGCTCAGGAGCAGGCACCGGGCAATAGGGGGATGATTACCAGGGTGTGCTTCGGGCAGAGGCTTGATGTTGGCGGGATCATTGCGGTGCGGCGCGGGCCGCTGGTGGTCTGGTTGTTACGTACGCAAAAGGTCTGAATTCGGTTGGGCAGATATCCCTGCTGCCCAACGCTTGCCCCCAGGGCTGCTTACGGGTGCAGCGGGTTGTGCGTGACGCGTTTGAGGTGTTCACGCGCCCGTGACAGGCGTGAGCGAACGGTACCGATGGGGATGTCCAACACGTCGGCAGTGTCCTGATAGCTGCCGTCGGTTTCCAGCGAGGCGTACAACGTCCTGCGCATTTCTGCCGGCAGATGGTCGATGGCGCTCAGGGTTTTCTCCAGTCGGCGGTTGACCTCGAATTCCCAATCCAGGTTGTTGTTTTCCTCTTGTCCATGCCACAGCGACTCATCGAATTCGCAATGCACCGGTTTGGCATACATCCGCCGGAAATGGTTGCGGATCAGGTTCTGCGCAATGCCGCACATCCAGGTGCTGAGGGTGGCCTGACCACTGAAGCGCTCGCGGTTGCGCCAGGCTTCCAGGTACGTCAGTTGCAGGATGTCATCTGCATCTTCGGGGTTGAATACGCGTTTATGAATAAAACGCCGGAGTTTCTTCTGCTGGTCGTCCGTCAGTTGGAGCATGAATTGAGGCGAGCCGCCAACGAGCTGCGCTAAAGCTTCAATAGGGATATTCACGATTTTTTCCTCAGGGTAGACGCTATCGAAATAATTTCGACGGGAACCCCTTTAGCACTGGCTGTGCCAAGCGGAAAAATCATGCAACTTGCTGATTTATTTATATAAATATTTTGAAATGCAGCGGTTTTGCGCAGCTATTTGCAAAAGACCTGCTCACGTCGCGCGGGTTTTTTCAAAAAAACGCGACGGGGGATTTCGATGGAACCGTATGGCACGGGCTTGCCACATAGGGACACAAACTTCCTGTCCTGGCACGCCCATGAAAGTCGAATTCAACCATGATCTGCACAAAGTCCAGAGCCTGGACCTGCCTGCACCTGAGAAGGCCGCCCAAGCCCGAACGCACGTCGCCGCGCCCGGTGTCGATGAGCTCGCCAGCATTTTCAGCCAGGAAGTGGCGCTCACCAGTAAGGCACTGAACCAGCGCGCGATGGGCGTGCGTGTCACCCCTACCGAACAGCTTGCGCAACTCTATGATCAGTTGGGGCACCCGGCTCAGACGAGCCTGGCAGCCCTGACTCGCCAAGTCAGGCAGCACTTGCAGCAGTCGCCCAGTGTTGAAAAGTTGTTGGACCTCACGGGGGGCGACCCGGCGCGTACGTATGTGGTGCTGCGCCAGATTACGGCCCAGGCAGAAGCCGAGGTGCGCAAGACGGAAGCCGCGCTGGCACGTGATGCCCTGGCCAAACTGGAAATTCGCTACAAGCGGGAAATCCAGGCGGCCCTCAATATTGCGATGGCGTTGCAGGCCAACAGTGATGATCCGCAGGAGCGTCAGGCGGTACGTGCGCTGTATTACGCCAATGTGGTGGTGCGCCAGTCGCTGGCCAGCATGATGCAGGCGTTGTTGGGCCTGTACGGCGGTGAGCAGTTCTCTGGTGGGCTCAACATCATGCGCCGGGCCTTGGCTGACGATATTGCGGCCTGCGCCTCGTCGGTTCCGACGGCCAAGTTGCGCACGCTGCTGCTGGGCCTGCAAAGCTGCGGTCAATTGGGGGGCGTGCTGTCCAGTTGTCGCACGTTGATCCAGCGTCTGAAGGTTGAACACGACGCCGTCATCCTGTTGCAGCGCCTGTTGGGGTACGCCGGTAATGGCATCGCCCCGTCCGAGGTCCAGCGGCTGGCGGATGAGTTGGCGGGCAGCGAATCGGCCCACCAACTGGCCTCGCTCAATGCGGTCTACCCGGTGCTCAAAACGTTGCCCATGGCGTTGTGGCGCGATACGCGGGGGCGCCAGGAGGGCCTGCACAACTTTTTGCTGGTGATGGATGAGTTCACCCGCCTGGAGAACAGCCAGGCTCGGCTTGGCAGTGATCCGAGGGCATTGGCGTGACCGTCCTGGCGACGCTTAACCGCTGGATGCTCAAGGCCGCACAACGTGCCGAAGTCCTTGGCGCGGTGGTGGTGTTGGCCATCGTGTTCATTTTTATCGTGCCATTGCCCACCTGGCTGGTGGATATCCTCATTGCACTGAACATCTGCATTTCCTGCCTGTTGATTGTGCTGGCGCTCTACCTGCCGGGGCCGTTGGCGTTTTCTTCGTTTCCGTCGATCCTGCTGTTGACCACCATGTTTCGCCTGGCCCTGTCGATTGCGACCACGCGCCTGATCCTGCTGGAACAGGACGCTGGCGATATCGTCGAGGCATTCGGCAATTTTGTGGTGGGCGGCAATCTGGCGGTGGGGTTGGTGATCTTCATGATCCTCACCCTGGTCAACTTCCTGGTGATTACCAAGGGGTCGGAGCGGGTTGCCGAAGTGGCGGCGCGGTTCAGTCTGGACGCGATGCCCGGCAAACAGATGTCCATCGACAGCGATTTGCGTGCGGGGTTGATCGACGGCGTGCAGGCGCGCGACAAGCGTGACCAGTTGTCCCGCGAGAGCCAGCTGTTCGGGGCCATGGACGGGGCCATGAAGTTCGTCAAGGGCGATGCCATCGCCGGCTTGGTGATCGTGTTGATCAACCTGCTGGGCGGCTTCTCCACCGGCATGTTCCAGCACGGCATGAGCGCCGCCGACTCGATCGCCTTGTATTCGGTGCTGACCATCGGCGACGGTCTGATCGCGCAGATTCCCGCGCTGCTGATCTCCCTGACCGCCGGCATGATCATCACCCGCGTGGCCCCCGATGGACGCAAGGGCATCACCAACATGGGCGCTGAAATTGCCCGCCAGATGACCAGCGAACCCAAGAGCTGGATGATCGCTTCGGTCGGAATGCTCGCCTTTTCGGCGTTGCCCGGCATGCCCACGCTGGTGTTCATCCTGATTGCACTGATCACCGGCTGCCTGGGTTTTTACCTGATGCGCCAGCGTCAACACCAGGAGCAGGAAGCGGCCGGTGCCACCGTCGAGATGGCGCCGGAAGAGAACGGGCTTGTGGACTTGCGGGGGTTCGATCCCTCGCGGCCCTATCTCTTGCAGTTTCCGCCCGTGCTGCGTGGCACAGACGTGGTGGTAGAGCTCATGCACGAGATTCGCAAAGCGCGTAACGGCATCGTCGCCAGGATTGGCTTGACCCTGCCGCCGTTTGAGGTCGAGTTCGACGCCTCCCTGGCCGACGATGAAATGCGTTTTTGCGTGCATGAAGTGCCAATGGTCAAAGCCACCCAAGGCCAGCGAGTGGCGGTCGCGCGCTCGACATTCGAAGACGAACCGGGCAACGGCATCCCGGGGCTGCTCGAGCGTGAGGAGCAGGATTGGGTGTGGCTGGCCGCCGATCATCCGCTGCTTGAGGATCCGCAGCTTGAGCGTTTCAGCGCCTTGAGCTTGATCATTGAGCGCATGACTCAATCGATGATGCTCAGTGGGCCGCAGTTTCTCGGGATACAGGAGAGCAAGTCGATCCTCGGCTGGCTTGAAAGCAATCAGCCCGAGCTGGTTCAGGAGCTGCAGCGCATCATGCCGTTGTCGCGTTTTTCGGCGGTGCTGCAGCGCCTGGCCAGCGAAGGGGTGCCGCTGCGCGCGGTGCGGCTGATTGTCGAATCGTTGATCGAGTATGGCCAGCACGAGCGTGAGCCGGAGGCCTTGGCTGACTACGCGCGCATTGCGCTCAAATCGCAGATTTTTCACCAGTACAGTGAGACCGACGGTTTGCATGCCTGGCTGCTGGCGCCGCAGACCGAGAACATCTTGCGTGAGGCGTTGCGCCAGACGCAGACCGGGGTGTTTTTTGCGCTCGACAATGACAGCAGCGCGGCGCTGGTCAGCTTGCTCAACCAGGCCTTTACCCTGCGGCCCAAAACGAAAAGCGTGATGCTGGTGGCGCAGGATCTGCGTAGCCCTTTGCGCACGCTGTTGCTCGAAGAATTCAACCATGTGCCGGTGCTGTCGTTCGCCGAATTGGGCAGCACCTCCAAGGTAAAAGTGCTGGGGCGTTTCGATCTTGGCCAGGACGTGTTGATGCACGGGGCGTTGGCATGAATACGGGGTTGCTGTCATTACCGGGAAGGGCTCGATGATGTTCGAGCTGCGTGTGTTGGATGGTTTGCATCAGGGCGCCGCGCTGCCCTTGTTCGGTGAGCAATGGAGTATCGGTGCGCATGCCGACGCCGACCTTTTGCTCAACGATGCCGGGATTGCCGAGTATCACGCACGGTTGCGGCTGGTCGGTTCACGTTGGTCGGTGCAGGCAGAAGCGGGGCTGCTTCAAGGGCCCGATGGCCTGGTCCAGGCGCAGATCGCCAACCTTGCACTCGGCAGCGCTTTTTCAATGGGCACCATTCGTTTGTGTGTCACGCCGGCCGACCATCCCTGGCCCCAGGCGGCTGCCCCCCAGCCTGTACCCGTGGCGCCCGATCACGAGGCCGCGTTGACGCTGACGTTGTCTTCCCTCTCGCCGTCGCGGCAGAAGCACTTGATCAGCCTGGTGCTGGTGCTTGCCGTGATCTTCGTGGCGGTCGGTATCGCCTCCACGGGAGACCGCGATGCACAGGCGTCATTGATGCCGGCGCTGGAGCAAAAACGTGAGCTTGCCTCGCCTTTCGAGGTGCGTCAGCAACTGCTGAAAATGCTCAGCGAGCGTGAATTGGGCCCGAAGGTCAACTTGCTGGTGATCAATGGCCAGATTGTGCTGGACGGCGAAGTCGCCCAGGACGACGTGGAATTGGTGACCCGCATGCTCAGCCGGTTTGGCGAGCAGTTTGATACCGCCGTGCCGGTGTTGAGCCGTGTGCGGGTCAGCGACGGCACGCTGCCTTTCAAGATTTTGCAGATCGTTGGCGGGCCCAACGGCCATGTGGTCCTGGAGCAAGGCGAGCGCCTCTTTGTGGGTGACGAAGTGGACGGGTTGCGCTTGGTGCTGATTGATAACAACAAGGTGGTTTTCGATGGAGCACAACGTTATGAGGTGCGCTGGTGAACGATAGCCTGCAAGAGCGTCTGGACGCCTGGCAGCAGCGTCAGTCCCAGGCATTGACGCGCTTTGCGCCCGTCATCCAGCGCGGTCGCATCCAACGCGTCAACGGCATGCTGTTGCAGTGCCGGTTGCCCGAGGCGCGCATCGGCGATTTGTGCCGGGTCGAGAAGTCACTGGGTGACGACATGCTCGCCGAAATCATCGGTTTTGATCAGCAGGACGCGGTGCTCAGTGCCCTCGGTAATCTCGAAGGTGTACGGGTGGGCGCCGGCGTGGAGCGTCTGGGCGTGCCGCACCGGGTACGCGTCGGTGATGACTTGCTGGGCCAGGTGTTGGATGGTTTTGGTCGGCCGATTGCGGGCGAGGGGCCCAGTGCGTTTGTCGAAACCGCCAGCGGTGATGCGAGCCCGGTGTTGTGTGAGGCGCCGTTGCCCACGGAGCGCCCACGCATCAACCGGGCGTTGGCCACCGGCGTGCGCTCGATCGATGGGTTGCTGACCTTGGGCGAGGGCCAGCGCGTTGGTTTGTTTGCGGGTGCGGGGTGCGGCAAGACGACCTTGTTGGCCGAAATCGCGCGCAACGTGGATTGCGATGTGATTGTGTTCGGTTTGATCGGCGAACGGGGCCGCGAGCTGCGCGAGTTTCTCGATCATGAGTTGGACGACGCGTTGCGGGCCAAGGCGGTGCTGGTCTGCGCCACGTCCGACCGTTCCAGTATGGAGCGCGCCCGGGCCGCCTTTACGGCGACGGCGCTGGCCGAAGGGTTTCGGCGCAAGGGCAAGCGTGTGCTGCTGTTGATCGACTCCTTGACGCGTTTTGCCCGGGCCCAGCGCGAAATCGGTTTGGCCGCGGGTGAGCCGCTGGGCCGTGGTGGTTTGCCGCCTTCGGTCTACAGCCTGCTGCCACGTCTGGTCGAGCGCGCCGGGCTGACCCGCGACGGCGTGATCACGGCGATCTACACGGTGCTGATCGAGCAGGACTCCATGAGCGACCCGGTGGCGGACGAGGTTCGTTCGCTGCTGGACGGCCATATTGTGCTGTCACGCAAGCTGGCTGAGCGCGGCCATTATCCGGCAGTCGATGTGCTGGCCAGCCTTTCACGAATACTCAGCAACGTTGCTGAGCCTGGGCACATTCAAGCCGGTACGGCGTTGCGGCGTCTGTTGTCGGCGTATCAGCAGATCGAACTGATGCTCAAGTTGGGTGAGTACCAGCCAGGCAGCGATGCACTGACCGACATGGCGGTGGACAGCCGCCAGGCCGTCGATGGTTTTTTGCGTCAGGACTTGCGTGAGCCCACGCCTGTGGCGATGACCCTGGAGCAACTGACGGAGCTGACCGCGTATGTCCCATTCTGATTCGCACCCTGCTGACCCGATGCTCGGCGAAATCGAGACCCTGCGACGTTTGCGCAGGCACCGCGCAGACCGTGCCGAACGCGCGTTGCGTGAGGCGAAAAGAACCCAGCAGGCCTTGTTGGCAAACATCCGCCAGGCAAAGGACACCCTTGAACAAACCCGTCTGGATGAGGCTGCGCAAAGTGCGCAAATGCTTAGCGAGCACCAAGGGCAGGTGCTGACCTTTCAGGCACTGAAAGCCTGGAGCGCCCAGGAGCAGACATTGTCCGCCAGCACCCGGCGCGAGGAAGGCCAATTGCATGAACTGCAAGGCCAGCGGGAGCGGCAGGAAATTGAAATCGGCAGTGCCCAGAAGCAGGTGACCTTAAGCCTGCGCCAAGTCGAAAAACTTCAGGAATTGTCCATTTTGCTGGCTCAGGAGCCGACATGACCAAGGTGTCTACCAGCCCGCCCAAACGCCCACGCCCGCGCGCCCCCCGCAACGACCTCGCGCCGGGTAATGCCCTGGTGGTGCCGTGGGAACAGGTCCGCCTGTTTACCCAGCTGTTTGACCATGGCGGTGACGGGAGCGGTGGCGGCGCTTCGCTGGCGGGGCGCAAGGCTTGCACCCAGGTGGCGATGATCGAAGCGTTGACCGAACAATTGGCGCCGCGTGTTGTGGGCGCCTCGCAGTGGCCGCTGGTGGCGGTCCTGTACTTGCCGCGCCTGGGGCGGATCAACGCGAGTGTGCGCCGTGAGCCGGGCGCGTGGAGCATTGAACTGGCGGCGGAGGAAGCCTCCACCGCGCACTGGCTGGGCGGCGTACGGCAACGCTTTCAGGATGGCCTTGAGCAGAGCGTGGGCGTGCCGGTGAGCTTGAGCCTGGCCAGTGTGGGCCCGGCATGATGGCCGCGTTGCTGAACCTGCCCACGGTCATGGCTGACGCGGTGGCTGCACGGCGTCGGATGGGGCATGGCTTGCGTATGCCGTTTCAGGTTGCCGAGCAGAGCGGTGAGCTGCTGCTTGAGCCCGGGCCGGCGCCGGCGGGCATCCAGCCGTTGTGCTTCGAGACAGCCTGCGGGGTGCTGGCGTTCGGTGAGCCCGGGCCGTTGTTCAGCCTGATGGGCGAGTGCCCGGTGACGCTGGCGCAGTCGGGTAACGATCCGGATTCATGGTTTTGGGAGCTGTTCCAGCACCACCTCAGCACCCAGGTACGCGGGTTGTTGGGTTACCTGCGCTTGCGCGTGAGTGAGGCCCCTTCGGACTTTGGTTGCCGCCTCACGGTGACCTTGGGCGCGTCCAGGGTCGTGGGCTATCTGTGGCTGGCCCCGGAGAGTTTTCTCGCCGTGTGCGAAGCGGGGCCCTGGCAGCCTGTCGCCCAGCCGCTACCGGCGTCGTTTCAAGTGGCTGTCGCGGTGCTACTGGGGCGCCTGCAGTTGCCCATTACCCAAGTCAGCAGCCTGCGCGCGGGCGATGTGGTGTTGCTTGAGCAGGGTTTTTTTCAAGCCCAGGGCGACGGCTACGTGCAGGTCGGCAGGCAACGCCTGCATGGGCGTATTGATGATGAGTCCGGGCCCTTGTGCCTGACCCTAACTTCTATTGAGGACATGTTTGTGGACGAGGATTTTGCAGCGCAGCACTACCTTGGGCAGGAGGACGACACGCCGGTGGAGGATGTCTTCGGCAACGAGCCGTTCGATGAATTGAGCATGGCCCTGAACGTGCGCTGCGGGACGCTGAACCTGACCCTCGGCGAGTTGCGCAATCTGGCTCCCGGCGCGGTGTTGGGGCTCTGCGGGTATGCACCGGGCATGGCCGGGCTCTATTACGGCGACCGGCCTATCGGCCAGGGCCAGTTGGTCGAAGTGGACGGGCGGCTCGGTCTGCAACTAACGCGAGTGATGGTGTCCCGATGAGCTTTCAGGGGGTAGACCCTCTCGTACTCGCGCTGTTTCTTGCGGCATTGTCGTTGATGCCGATGTTGTTGATCGTGTGCACGGCGTTTTTGAAGATCGTGATCGTGCTGATGATCACGCGCAACGCCATCGGTGTGCAGCAAGTGCCGCCGAGCATGGCTATCAACGGCATCGCGTTGGCCGCAACGCTTTTTATCATGGCGCCGGTGGGGTATGAGATCGCCGAGGCCGTCAAGGTCACACCGTTGAACCTGAGCAACGTGCAGACGCTGCAGCAGACCGGGCTTGAAGCGGTTAAGCCGTTGCGGGCATTCATGCTGCGCAACGTTGACCCGGATGTGCTCACGCACTTGCTGGAAAACACCGCGCGCATGTGGCCGGCGCAGATGGCGCAGGACGTCCAGCGCGAGGACTTGATCCTGCTGGTGCCGGCATTTGTGCTGTCGCAGTTGCAGGCGGGGTTCGAGATCGGGTTTTTAATCTATATCCCGTTCATCGTGATCGACCTGATTGTCTCCAACCTGCTCCTGGCATTGGGCATGCAAATGGTCTCGCCCATGACCATTTCCCTGCCGCTCAAATTGCTGTTGTTTGTGCTCGTCTCCGGATGGTCGCGGTTGCTCGACAGCCTTTTCCTTTCTTACCTCTGAGCCCTCTATGGAACCGATCGTGCTGTTCAAGCAGGGCATGCTGCTGGTGGTCGTGTTGTCGGCCCCGCCGCTGATCGTGGCGGTGGTCGTTGGCGTACTGACTTCGCTGGTGCAGGCCCTGATGCAGATCCAGGATCAGACGTTGCCGTTTGGCATCAAGCTGGTGGCGGTGGGTATCACGCTGGCTGTGACGGGCCGTTGGATTGGCGTGGAATTGATCCAGTTGATCAACCTCACCTTCGACATGATCGCCCGCTCGGCGCTCAACTGAGGCATTGCCTGTGTTGCTATACCTTGAGTTCCTGCCCAGCCTGCTGATTGGCATGGCGCGCATTTACCCCTGCGCGTTCCTGGTGGCGGCGTTTTGTTTTCAGCACATCCGCGGTATGCCCCGGCACACGATCGTGATGGTCATGGCGCTGCTTCCCGCACCCGGTATCCACGCCGCGTTGACGGGTAGTGACTACTCGGCACTGCTGCTCGCCGGGCTGGTGCTCAAGGAGGCGATGCTGGGTTTTTTGCTGGGCGTGTTGCTGTCGATGCCGTTCTGGATGTTTGAGGCCGTAGGGGCGCTGTTGGATAACCAGCGGGGTGCCTTGGCCGGTGGCCAGTTGAACCCCTCGCTTGGCCCGGACGCTACGCCCGTCGGCCACCTGTTCAAGGAACTGGCAATTTTTCTATTGATGGCCACCCTGGGCCTCGGGGCGCTGACCCAAGTGATTTGGGACAGCTACGAAATCTGGCCGCCGACCGCCTGGTTCCCGGTGGTAGGGCCTAATGGGTTTGGTACTTTTATCGCGCTGCTGGGCGATACCTTCACGCACATGATGCTCTACGCGGCGCCCTTTATCGCGGTGTTGCTGTTGCTTGAGTTCGGCATCGCTTTGCTTGGGCTTTACAGCCCCCAATTGCAGGTGAGTACGCTGGCCCCACCGGTCAAATGCCTGGCGGGGATTGGTGTTTTGATCCTGTACTTTGCGTTGCTGCAGGACTTGATCGTCGGGCGCATGGTGTTACTGGGCGACCTCAAGCACTCCCTCGGTTTGATGTTCAAGGTCGCGACGCCATGAGTGATTCAGGCGAGAAAAAGCACCCCGCCAGTGCCAAAAAACTGCGCGACCAGCGCAAGAAAGGCCAGGTCGCCCAAAGTCAGGATGTCGGCAAATTGCTGGTGCTGACCGCCATCAGTGAAATTGCGTTATTCACCGCCGAAACCAGTCTGCAGCGCTTTCAGCAACTGATGGCGTTGCCCCTGTCGCGCATCGGCCAGCCTTTTGTTCACGCCCTTGAGGAAGTGCTGTTGGACGCCTTGCGGGTGTTTTTCTCCTTCGCCCTGTTGATGGTCGGCGTGGCGATTGCCGTGAAGTTGATCAGCAGTTGGATGCAGTTCGGGCTGCTGTTTGCACCGGAAACCTTGAAGCTGGATTTCAATCGCCTCAACCCGCTCAAACAAGCCAAGCAAATGTTCTCCAAACAATCGCTGATGAATGTGTTGATGGGCATCGTCAAGGCGGTGCTGCTGGGCCTGATTCTGTACGTGGTGATCGGCCCGTCATTGAGCGCATTGATCAACCTCGCCAACAGTGACCTGCAAAGTTACCTGCTGGCGCTTATCACCCTGTTTCGCCATTTGCTGCATGCGTGCCTGGGCTTGTTGCTGGTGCTGGCGCTGATTGACCTGACACTGCAAAAGTATTTCTTTGCCCAGCGCATGCGCATGACTCAGGTTGAGGTCGTCAAGGAGTACAAGGACATGGAGGGCGACCCCCACGTCAAGGGCCAGCGGCGCCAGCTTGCGCAGCAACTGGCTCAGGAGGAGCCGAAGGTCAAGCTGCCCAAGCTCGAAGAAGCCGACATGCTGGTGATCAACCCCACGCACTTTGCCGTTGCCTTGTACTACCGCCCCGGTACAACCCCACTGCCGTTGTTGGTGGACAAGGGCACCGATGCCGAGGCGCGACACTTGATCGCCCGCGCCAAGGCCGCTGATGTGCCGGTGATCCAATGTGTGTGGTTGGCGCGGACGCTGTATGAGAAAAAGCTGGGGGCGAGCATTCCTCGCGACACGTTGCAGGCGGTGGCCCTTATCTACCGGACCTTGCGCGAGCTGGATGATGACGCCAAGCGTGAAACCCTGGAGTTGCCGGAGCTTGAGCAACGCTGATCAGCGAGTCATGCGGCCGTCCAACGCTTCAAGGTTAGCCAGCGAGAGCATCCGGCTGAGCGTTGCCTCACGTTCAGTGCGTTGCGCAGGCAGCGCATGCCAGATCACCAGGGCGCGTTGGCCATCGAGGTAGGCAAAGCAGCCCTCGAACGCGACGGCCTGTTCGAAACGGCGTTGCAATACGCGTTGCAACTGCCCGGCCTGCAACGCCTCGCCGGCGATTTGCAGGCTCAGCCCCTGGCGTGCGCCGACCTGCACTGTGCACAGCTTGATTCCCGGGCTGAGCGCCTGGAGAGCGGCATCGTCGCTCTCCAGGCGGTCCAGGAACGTTTGGCGGTCCAAGTCATTGCCAGGTAGGCCCATCGCACTCATCGTTCCAAAGACACTGTCTGATAGTCCGGGCGCTCGCCGGATGGGCCAGGGGCCACGCGCATCTGCGGCGGCCACCAGACCACCAGCGTGTCAGCACTCGATTGCGGGCGTGTGCAGGAATCGCCTTTGCAGGTGGGCGTACAGCCGGCGACGAGCAGTGCCGCACCGATCAGGGTGGCGTACAAGAGTCCGTGGTTCATGGTGTGGTCTTCTGGGTTGGGGTGAGGAGGGAAGGGCGTGTCACGCCAATGTGTTCATCCTTCACGACGGGACGCATGGCGATGAACACTTCGGCTTCCTCACCCGGCTTGAGCCAGGCGCGTGGCCAGACACTGACCGCCAGGGTCTGCGAGTTGCTGCATTCATTTTCATCGATACGCACATTGCGTTTGATCTGGTTGCGCAGCACCACGACCGCCACGTTGAACTGTGGGCCGCTGTACCACTGGCTGCGTTCGGTGTTGAGTGCCAATACATCGCGAGTGGTGCACAACGTGTTCAACCCCAAAGGCATCGGCCCAGCCTTGAAGCCATCCGGCACTTGCCCGCTGACCAGACGCGCCAGGGTGCCGGTGATGTCGCTGCGCTTGATCTCCGGCTGGTGAGGAGAAAGGCGGCGGGCCAAAGGTTTGAGGGCGGCCTGCAATTCGGCCTGGTCTTCTTGGGGCAAGTAGCGTGAGGGGTCGTCCTGATCGCCGATGACCCGTGGGGTCAGGATGAACAGGCGTTCGCGGCGGTTATTCAGTCGCTCAGTCGAGGAGAACAACGCCTTGCCCAGCAACGGGATATCTCCCAGCAGTGGCACCTTGTTTCGCTTGTCTGTGTTGTTCGTAACGTGGAACCCACCGACCACCAACGAGCGTTTCTCTGCCATCACCGCTTGTGTGCTGACCTTGCCTCGGCGTACATCGAGGTCTTTGATCGAGGGGTTGGACTCATCGAAATTGCCGTCTTCAATATCCACCACCAAATGGATCTGATGGCTGCCGCGGCTGGTGATGACCCGCGGCACTACCTGAAAACTGGTGCCGACGGTGACCGGCAAAATGGTTGCGTTCTCTGTGCCCGCCTCCAGGAACCGCGTGCGGTTGAAGTCGATGACCGCCGGCTGGTTTTCCAGGGTGAGCACCGACGGGTTGGAGACCAGGGTCGCCAGGCCTCGGGCCTCCAGGGCGCGTACGGCAGCGATAAAACTGTCGCGGTTGGCAATGGCCAGCTGTGAGGTGGTGCCGGGCGCTACGCTGGCGCCGCCACGGAAACGGCTGTTTTGGAAGCCCCAGGTGACCCCGAATTCGTTCAGCTGCGTGCGCTCGATATCGAGGATGATTGCGTCGATCTCCACCAGTTTGCGCGCCACGTCGAGTTGGGTGATCAACTCGCGGTACATCGCCTGGCGCTCCGGCAGGTCGTAAATCAGTACCGCGTTGTTACGCACGTCGGCCTCGACACGGATACGACTGGTTGCACGTGAGGTGCGTGGGGTGAGCGATGCGCCGGTCGCCAACTCCCCGGTGTTGGCTGAAGTGCCGAGCATTTGCTCCAGTAGCGGGTTATTCAGCCGGGGCACGTTCGGCGTCACCAGAGCGTTTTGCGGCTGGGCGCCGGGAGGCTGGCTCGCGCTCGAGAGTGCGGAGGGCGTGCGCGGTTCCAGCAACCCGCGCAACATTGTGGCGATGCCCGGGATGGTCAGTTTTTCACCGCGATAATCCACGACGCGGTCGGTGGCGTTGGCAAACTTCAGTGGATAACTCAGTACGCTCTGTTTTTCATCCGGCACGCGGCGCTGGCTGCTGAATTGTTTGATCTGTTCGATATAGCGCCTGGGGCCGGAGACCAGCACCACGCCGTCTTCGGGCAGCTCGCCCCAGCCGAAGCGAGCATCGAGCAGGCCGATATCGGTCAGTGCTTGCTTGAGATCGGAGAGGGTCTCGGAGGAGACTTCCAGTCGCGCCGACTCTTGCTGGTCCAGCGTGCTGATGTACAGCGTGTTGTTGTACAGGTACCACTGAAAGCGGTGCTCAACGCTGAGCCTGTCGAGCAATGATTGAGGGGTGTTGGCGCGTATCTTGCCATTGACCAGGCCTTCCAGCAGGCCTTCGACCTGTAGCTGGATACCAAAGGTTTGCGCGAAATCTTCCAGCACTTCCCGCAGGGGCTTGTGCTGCGCCTCATAGGCGTAGGCGGTGTTTTTCCATTCGGGCGGAATGGCGGCCACGGCGCTTTCCAGAGGCGCCAGCAACCAGGGCAGCAGCAGCAGGCTGCGCCAGTGACTACTTTTGGTCGCGCACGCAGACGAGTCGGCGCACAAACTTAGGCGTTTGTGGGGCTTGTTGTACATGGAGAGTTCTCTGATTAATGCGCCAGCGAGCGTAGCGACAAAGAAGGGGGCGGCAGTGCCGGCCGAAGCTGGCGCGCGACCATCGCGCGCCAGGCGTCACGTTGGTTGAGCAGGTTTTCGACGCAGCTCAAGACGTGTCTTGCATCCAGATCATCCGGCAGCGGCAGGCACTGAACCAGCCACAGCGTGCCAGTGTCGGGCGCTTGCGCCAGGGCACCCTGGAAGTGGTTCAGGCTGGGTTCACCTGGCCGCATCCAGGTTTCCAGTTGCGCGTTATCGGGCCTGTGCAGCGTCAGTTGGACACTCAATCGCAGTGTGTCCGACAGGCGTTGCAGGGTCATTGCGTAGCCGTCTTCAAACAGGCTGAGTGAGTCTTCACGACCCTGCGCCCAGTGGATGATCAGGGCGCTCAACTTACTGCACGCCGTCGAGCGCTGTTTTGAGCAGCATGTGCCGGGCACGGATCTGTTCGTGAAAGGCCCACTTGGCATTACGTTGCTGCAGGCCCAGTTCGAAAAGGTCGACATCGGCGTCGTCTATGTCGGGATCCGCTATCGCCGTTTCCGCGCGATTTTTTTCAATGTCGCTTCGTCTCAACAATTGGCTCTTCAGGTTTGCGTAGAATTCCATAGACGTTTACTCGTGATGTGTATCAGCTATGTGGTGTGCAGATCGCCACCAGTTCCATGCGGATGAACGTTTTTGAGCCCACAGGATTGCCACGTTTCACCCAGGGAGGTCACTTGAAAATGCTTCTTCGGTGACGAGTAAAATTTTGCGCATCGAGGCCCAATCGATACGAAAGTCGCCCTCGTCTGTTTCCAGTACCAGTGTCTGCAGCCTAACCCTGTTATCCGCGCGAAGTGCCCAGTGGGTGATGTCCAGCATGGCCAGAGATTGCTTCAGACTCTCCACCTCCTGCGGGTGACACAGGAGTGTTGCGGTGACGCTGGGAAGCTGTGTGGCCATCAATCGTTTGATCAGGGCGGTGAGGCGTTGCGCGGGGGGAATGTCGTCCAGCAGGCAACACAGTGCCTGGTCGGCGATCGACGTGGCGTATCGCTCCAGGTGGTTGCACAGGGTTTGGCGTTGGTGTTCCCACTGTTCGAGCTGGGCGTTCGCCCGTTGCCAGAATGCCAGCTGGGCTTGCTCAAGCAGGGCGTCGCGCTGTTTTGCTGCCTGGCTCAGCACCTCATCGGCCTGGGCTTTGGCACGCGCCAGCATTTGGCTGGCGTGAGCACTCTCCCTGAGCATTTCCTGGGTAATCAACACAGGTGCCTGGCCGGGGGAGCTGTCGTATAAGTCAATTTTGCGTCGGCATAGCATCGAGGGGCAGCTCTGTTCAGTTTAGGAAGTCTTCGTCGCTCGTGGTCGTCACTCGCCAGACGATGGCTTGCCAGAGCGTGTCGAGCCGACTGTGTGCGTCTTCAAGTGAGTAAGATGTGGCTTCCATTTGCTGCACCCGTGGGCGTGAAAAACGCAAGCGAAGCCGTTGCCAGATGGCAGGGGAGACCCAGGCACGCAATAGCTGCAGTGGATCGTCGTCGGGCTGCAACAAGGCTTCAGGGCTTAGCGCTTTGGAGAGGCGCAGGCACCATTGGTGATGGATGTCGCTTACCGGTCCGTCGATAGGGCGATGACAGGTGTTGCCCAGCAGAGCCAGCATCTGGTTGAGTTGTTCGGTTGAGGCGAGGGCCAGCCGAAGTACGCTGGTGTGAGGGGGCGGCGGCAGGCAGGGCGCGATACCCAGCAGCTTGCTGATTCGCGCGTGCTGGGCACGACGGAGTGCGTCCACGCTGTCCTGGTCAAGTACACGCCAATCTGCATGTGAGGCTTCCCAGGGAAGGGCCCACCATTGGGCCCAGGCGCGATGTTCACTCATCGGGTAACGTTGCCCCATGGGGGGTCGCCTGCGCGCGCTTTCGGTTACGCCAGAACAGTCCGCCGGCCACTGCCAGCACGCTACCGACCACTAATAGCGCTACGCAGACGCGCCAGAACGCAACGTCGCCTTCCGGGAGCAGGAAAGGCCCGAAATAGCCCAGTCGCTGCTGTTCCGTATAGGCGGTGGACGGGACAAAAACCACGGTCAGTTTTTGTGAGTTATCCACTGCCGTCGACATGCCGGGGATACTGCTGGCGACCATACGGCGAACCCGGGCGCGAATATTATCGGGCTCAAGCCTGGGGTCATGTTTGATAAACACCGACGCGGAGGCGGGCTGCACCGGTTCCCCTGGCGCGACACGTTCGGGTAGCACGACGTGGACGCGTGCGACGATAACGCCGTCGATATTCGACAGGGTGGCTTCGAGCTCCTGGGACAAGGCATAGATATAACGAGCTCGTTCCTCCAGCGGGGTGGAAATGACGCCCTCCTTGCGAAAGGTTTGCCCCATCGTCACCCGTGCAACCTTGGGCAGCCCGGCGGCTTCCAGCGTACGAACCGCCCGGCTGATGTCCGAGGCGCTGACACGAACAGTCACGCCCTCTTTGGCCGGGACTTTTTGTGCGCGTATGTGTTTGTCCGCCAGTTCCGCGATGACCTCATTGGCTTCCTGTTCGGACAATTGGCGGTGTAATTCAACACTCTCACCGCAGCCGCTCAGCATGAGTAACAGCGATAACATGAAGCCCGGGGTCAGGAGACGGATCATTTTTACCTACTGCAGGTTGCTGATTTTTTCGAGGAATTGGGCGGTTTTACCGACGCTCTTGGTCAGCACCTGGGTGAGCAGCATGGTGTCTGAAAGGTTGCCGGCATAGTTGGCGCTGTCCTTTTCCTTGTTCCCGGTGCTGTAGGCACGCAGGCCCTTGGTCAAGCCGGTGGTCGACTTGATCAGTTGATTGGACGCATCGACCAGTAGGTTTGAGGATGGGGACGCTGATGAAGCAGTGACGCGGCGTGCCGAACCTTCCAGTTGTGAGCTGAAAAAACTCACATCTTCCCGTGGGAGCGTCGACTCTTGAGAATGGGTGGAAGGGGGCAGGGCGTTGTTGTTACCCGACATGAGGTTACGGTCTACACGCATAGAGGGCCTTCACGAGTGATGGAAGTAGCCTCTCCTGCCGTTGGGCAGGAGAGGTTGGCGAGTTATCGCACGGCTTCAGCGTTCTTTTTTGCTTCGTTCGTTTCGTAAACCTTGTTGCTTCGTACGAAGGATTTACGTTGCATTTGGTCGCGCTCCCGCTCCAGGTCCTCGTTGTTTCCGGTGGAACCAGAACCGAAGTTAGCGCCGAGGGCGGAGAGGAAGGATGAAATGCTATTGATGCCGCTCATGTTGAAGTCTCCACAGTTAGTGTAAGAAATATCAAGGGTAAGCCAAGTTGACTGTCGGTGTTTACGACGTCTTAGAAAGCGCCTGGCTTGTAACGTGTGTGGTCGCTCCCCACAAAAGCGTTCCAAATATTTCACCGTGGGTATTTCAAATTGTACGTTTGAGTTGCAGTCACTGACGTTAACTCAGTGCTATATCCAATTGCTTCATCCGGTAGTAAAGCGTGCGTTTGGCGATACGCAGTTCAACCGCCACGTCCTCTACGTTATGCGAATGACGGCGCAGCGACTCTTCAATCAGTATTTTCTCTATTTGTTGTAAGCGGTCTTTCAAGTTCAACGGTATTTGCTGGGCCGGCACCGACGTCACTGACAGCGGTGGCAGCCCCAGTACAAAGCGTTTGGCCGTAGAGCGCAGTTCGCGCACATTGCCCAGCCAGGCGTGACATAACAGTTGTTGCAGCAACTCGTTGGAGGCAAGAGGAGGGGCGTAGTTGAAGTTGTCGGCCTCCTGTCGAACCATGTCGAGGAACAAGGGCACAATCCGCTCGTGCCGCTCTCGCAGGGGCGAGAGCTTGATGTTGACGACATTCAGGCGGAAATACAGGTCACGCCGGAATGTGCCTTGTTCGACCATCTCATGCAGTGACTGCTGGGCGGAGGCGATGACGCGCATGTTCACAGGGATGAAGCGGGTTGACCCCAGGCGTTCGACACCGCGGGCTTCCAGCACACGCAGTAGTTTGGCTTGCAGCGACAGCGGCATGCTGTCGATCTCATCCAGGTACAACGTGCCCAGGTGCGCGGTCTCGATAAAGCCTGCCCTCGACTGCACTGCGCCGGTGTAGGCGCCACTGTTGACACCGAAGAGCTGGCTCTCCGCAAGGCTTTCCGGGATGGCGGCGCAGTTAACTGCAACGAAGTTGCCACGCCGGCCGGACAGGCGATGTATCCGTTGTGCCAAGGTATCTTTGCCAGTACCGGTTTCCCCTAATAGCAGGATGTCGACATTGAGTGCGGCTGTCGTATTGAGTGTATTTTCAATATCCACGTCCTCAATGAACGGGACGTCCAATTCATCTTCCTTTTGGTAGGCAGCCGACATTTTGCTATCACTTCACTGTTAGTCGCGGGGTATTCAATGGGGGCGCAGTAGACCGTAATTTATCCTGGGTGTCACTGTTCTTTAAGTAGGAAAATGTCTTGGTCTATATCAGGATTTTTAAGTGCGCGCTACGCTGAGTTTAGTTCAAGTGTTATTGTCGGAAAGTGCGGGTTTTATGTGTAGGATTAAACTTAAAGTCCAGTGGATTAAATGAGGCTTGTTTTATTGGGTTAAAGGGCTTAAGGCTTATATCAGGTTGCGACATGCCAAACAGCAGACACAAAAAAGCCGATGCAGTGCATCGGCTCTTTGTTTGCGACGTACGCCGCAGGTAACGCTTAAACGTTGAAGCGGAAGTGCATCACGTCGCCATCCTTGACGATGTATTCCTTGCCTTCCAGGCGCCATTTACCCGCTTCCTTGGTACCGGCTTCACCCTTGTACTGGATGAAGTCGTTATAGGCGATGACTTCGGCGCGGATAAAGCCTTTTTCGAAGTCGGTGTGGATCACGCCGGCGGCCTGTGGTGCAGTGGCACCGACTTTGACGGTCCATGCGCGTACTTCTTCGACACCGGCAGTGAAGTAAGTCTGCAGGTGGAGCATTTCGTAGCCCGCACGGATTACACGGTTCAAGCCAGGTTCTTCCAGGCCCAGAGCCTCGAGGAACATGTCTTTTTCTTCGCCGTCATCCAGTTCGGCAATTTCTGCTTCGATCTTGTTGCACACCGGAACAACGATGGCGCCTTCTTCGTCGGCAATAGCCTTGACCACATCGAGCAGCGGGTTGTTCTCGAAGCCGTCTTCAGCAACGTTGGCGATGTACATGACCGGCTTGGTGGTCAGCAGATGGAAGCCTTTGATCACCGCTTTTTCGTCGGCATTCATGCTCTTCATCAGGCTGCGCGCAGGTTTGCCCAAGGTGAAGTGAGCGATCAGTTGCTCCAGCAGGCCTTTCTGGACCACGGCATCTTTGTCGCCGCCCTTGGCGTTACGCGCGACTTTCTGCAGTTGCTTTTCGCAGCTGTCGAGGTCGGCGAAGATCAGTTCCAGATCGATGATCTCAATGTCGCGTTTCGGGTCGACGCTGTTGGAAACGTGAATCACGTTCTCGTCTTCAAAGCAGCGGACCACGTGGGCGATGGCATCGGTTTCACGGATGTTGGCCAGGAATTTGTTGCCCAGACCTTCACCTTTCGACGCGCCGGCCACCAGGCCCGCGATGTCGACGAATTCCATCGTAGTCGGCAGGATGCGCTTCGGATTGACGATAGCCGCCAGTTCCTGCAGGCGCGGGTCCGGCATGGCTACAATGCCGCTGTTGGGTTCGATGGTGCAGAAGGGGAAGTTCTCCGCCGCAATACCGGACTTGGTCAAGGCGTTGAACAGGGTGGATTTGCCGACGTTGGGCAGGCCGACGATGCCGCAATTGAATCCCATGGTGTTTCCCCTCGGTAAGAGTCAGGCCTTCTGGCTGTGCAGGTTTTTCATCGCACGGTTCCATTCACCGGCGAAGATATCCGGCAGCACGCCGAGGGCAAAGTCGATGCTGGCATCGAGTTTTTCCTGTTCGGCGCGTGGCGCACGACCCAGGACGAAATTTGAAACCATACTGGCGACGCCTGGGTGGCCAATGCCGAGCCGCAGGCGGTAAAAATTATTCTGATTGCCCAACTGCGCAATGATGTCGCGCAGGCCATTGTGGCCGCCATGCCCGCCGCCTAACTTGAGTTTGGCAACGCCGGGTGGCAGGTCCAGTTCGTCATGGGCCACCAGGATTTCTTCGGGTTTGATCCGGAAGAAGCCCGCAAGCGCCGCGACAGCCTGGCCGCTGCGGTTCATGTAGGTGGTGGGAATCAGCAGACGAACATCCTGACCCTGGTGCGAGAAGCGCCCGGTCAGGCCAAAATATTTGCGATCAGCCGTAAGGCTCACACCTTGGGCGTGGGCGATACGCTCAACAAAAAGGGCCCCCGCGTTATGCCGGGTCTGTTCGTATTCGGCGCCTGGATTTCCCAGGCCAACGATCAGTTTAATGGCAGTCACGACAGGGGCCCTTCCTTTGGAGTTGTGGGTAACATCGCCAGACCTCAGTGCGGCGAAAGTGGACGACAGGAGCTAACTTATCCAGAGATAAACTTCGCGTTGTCGCCCGCTTTCTCGCTACGTTCTGGTCCGCGATGTTTCCTCAAGCTCCGGCAATACAGAGTGAATTACTCTGCAGCGCCTTCTTCAGCTTCTGGTGCAACGCGTGGAGCGTGAACGTTTGCAACAGCTTTGTCATCACCGTGAGCCAGTGCAACAAACTCAACGCCTTTAGGGGCTTTGAGGTCGGACAGGTGAACGATGTCGCCGATTTCCAGAGCCGACAGGTCGACTTCGATGAACTCAGGCAGGTCTTTCGGCAGGCAGGTCACTTCGATCTCGGCAACAACGTGCGAAACTTCGCCGCCTTTCTTGACCGGAGCTTCTTCACCAACAAAGTGCACAGGCACGATAGCGGTCAGTTTCTGACCGGCTACTACGCGTACGAAGTCAGCGTGCAGCACGTGGCCTTTGGCTGGGTGACGTTGCAGGGCCTTGATGATGACGTTCTGCTTCTTGCCGCCAACGTTCAGCTCGATGATGTGGCTGTAGGCCGCATCGTTTTCGAGCAGTTTGGCAATTTCTTTGGCCAGCATGCTGATGGATTCAGGGGCTTTTTCGCCACCGTAAACTACAGCTGGAACCAGGCTTGCGAGACGACGCAGGCGGCGGCTCGCACCTTTCCCCAGGTCGGAACGCAGTTCAGCATTCAAAGTAAAATCGTTCATGTTGTATCTCCAAAATAACCACATTCGCCCCAGCGTTTGCGACCAGCGCTAAAGGCGATATGGGCAAAAAAGCCCCGCCCCAACAGAATGCTGGGGCGGGGCGCTTTTCGTCAGTGTGTGTTTCGTAAGGGCTGACCCTTAACGGAACATCGCGCTGATCGATTCTTCGTTGCTGATGCGGCGAACCGCTTCGGCAACTACCGGTGCGATATCCAATTGACGGATACGCGAACAGGCTTGAGCTGCTGCGGACAACGGGATGGTGTTAGTCACCACCAGTTCGTCCAGCATGGAGTTCTCGATGTTCTCGATCGCTCGGCCCGACAGCACAGGGTGTGTGCAGTAGGCGAAGACTTTTGCTGCACCGTGCTCTTTCAAGGCTTTGGCCGCGTGGCACAGGGTGCCGGCGGTGTCGACCATGTCATCAACCAGAATACAGGTACGCCCTTCGACATCACCGATGATATGCATCACTTCGGAGTGATTAGCTTTTTCACGGCGTTTGTCGATGATCCCGAGATCCACGCCCAGGGATTTGGCAACCGCCCGTGCACGCACGACGCCACCAATGTCCGGGGACACGATCATCAGGTTTTCAAAGCGCTGATCTTCGATGTCATCCACCAATACCGGGGAGCCGTAGATGTTATCTACCGGAATATCGAAGAACCCCTGGATTTGGTCAGCGTGCAGGTCAACCGTGAGAACACGGTCGATGCCTACCACGGTCAGCATGTCAGCGACGACTTTCGCGCTGATAGCCACACGTGCGGAACGCGGACGGCGATCCTGACGGGCATAACCAAAGTAAGGGATTACAGCTGTGATTCGAGTCGCTGAGGAGCGGCGGAAGGCATCAGCCATCACGACGAGTTCCATCAGGTTATCGTTGGTCGGAGCGCAAGTCGGCTGAATAATGAAGACGTCTTTACCGCGGACGTTTTCATTGATCTCGGCTGTAATTTCGCCGTCGGAGAATTTACCGACAGAGATGTCACCGAGAGGGATATGCAGCTGACGTACGACACGTCGAGCCAGATCGGGGTTGGCGTTCCCCGTAAAGACCATCATCTTGGACACGCGCAGTACCTAGAGGCTGAGGGTAACCTGGATGAGTATTAGAAAATGGCAGGGGCGGCTGGATTCGAACCAACGCATGGCAGGATCAAAACCTGCTGCCTTACCGCTTGGCGACGCCCCTGTATCTGTTGCAACGAGTACCCAGTACTCGGTTCCTTTTAGAGCAGACTTTGCAGCTTGCGATGCAACATCGAAACGTTGCTTCCCTTTGCTACAAACCCTGTAAGGGTCTCTGTAAGAAGGGCCGAGACTTTATCAGCTTCAGCTTTGCTTGGGAAGCCCCCAAACACACAACTTCCAGTTCCGGTTAATTTTGCTTCGGTAAATTTACCTAACAAATTCAAAGCGTTACGTACCTCTGGATAACGCCTTGCTACAACCGGTAAGCAGTCATTTCGACTGTTTCCCTTGGGAACGGGGCGCACTTTAATGGGAGGAGAGTTACGTGTCAACAGTGGATCTGAAAAAATTTCTGCTGTACTTACAGATACTTGCGGAACAAGCACGACATACCACGGCTCTTCGGGGTATTCCGGGGTGAGTTTTTCGCCCACGCCCTCGGCAAAAGCCGCGTGCCCACGCACGAAAACCGGGACGTCGGCGCCCAGTGTCAGGCCCAGCGTGGCCAGGCGATCGAGGTCCCAACCCAGTTGCCATAAGTGATTCAGGCCGAGCAGCGTGGTCGCGGCATTTGAACTGCCGCCACCGATACCGCCGCCCATAGGCAAAATTTTATCGATCCAGATGTCGATGCCGAGCGCGCAACCGGATTGCTCCTGAAGTTTTTTCGCGGCTCTCACAATCAGATTGCTGTCGTGGGGCACGCCGTCGAATTCGGTGTGCAATTTGATCGCGCCATCGTCGCGTATGGCGAAGGTCAACTCATCGCCGTAGTCGAGAAACTGAAACAGCGTCTGCAGCTCGTGGTAGCCGTCTTCACGGCGACCCAGAATGTGCAGCATCAAATTGAGTTTGGCCGGGGAGGGCAGGGTCAAGGTGGTGGCGGTCACGTTATTGCCCCAGCTTGCGCGGTTGCCATTCCTTGATCACCAGCGTGACGTCAAGGTCGGTGCCATGCAGTTTGATGCGCTCGGGCAGCCAGTAGGCGCCCTGTTGCACGTAGCTGAGGTATTCAACCTGCCAGCCATCCTGCTCCAGCGTGGCCAGGCGACTGTCGCCGTTGAGGCTCAGCCGGCTCTTGCTGTCCGGTGCGGGCAACCCGCGCACCCACCAGACCAGATGGGATACCGGCAATTTCCAGCCCATCTGTTCTTCCAGCAAGGCTTCCGGCGTGGTCGCTTCATAGCGCCCCTGGTTCGCGACTTCAAGGCTCACTTGCCCGGGTCGACCGGTCAGGCGCGCCGCGCCTCGGCCAAGCGGCCCTGACAGGCGAATGTCGTAATAGTCCTGGCGCTGCAGCCAGAACAATGTGCCGCTGCCGGAATCTTTCGGCGCGCGAACCCCGACCTTGCCATCGATCTGCCAGCCGTCGATGCTGCTGAGCTGCTCTTTGTGCTGTTTCCATTGCGCCGGGTTGCCCTGGCCTTCAACGGATTCACGGCTGCCTATGCCCGCGCAACCGGCGAGCAGGGCGATAAAACTGAAAACAATAACGTGGCGCAAAAACATAAGTTTAAAGGGTCTCGGATCCGGTCAGGCGCTTGATGGTGCCGCGCAGGATGGGGCTTTCGGGTTGTTCCTTGAGGAATTTTTCCCAGATTTGTCGTGCTTCGCGCTGTTTGCCATTGGCCCAGAGCACTTCGCCCAGGTGGGCGGCGACTTCCTGATCGGGGAAGCGCTCGAGTGCCTGGCGCAACAAGCGCTCGGCCTCGTCCAGGTTGCCCAGCCGGTAATTGACCCAGCCCAGGCTGTCGAGCACGGCAGGGTCTTCCGGGTTGAGCTTATGGGCTTGCTCGATCAGCACCTTGGCTTCGGCGTACCGCGTCGTACGGTCAGACAGGGTGTAACCCAGGGCGTTCAGCGCCATGGCGTTGTCCGGATCGCGCTTGATGATCAGGCGCAGGTCTTTCTCCATTTGCGCCAGGTCATTGCGTTTTTCCGCCTGCATGGCGCGGGTGTACAGCAGGTTCAAGTCGTCCGGGTATTGCAGCAACGCTTGTTGCAGCAACTTCCAGGCGCGTTCGCCCTGTTTGTTGGCTGACAAGGTTTCGGCCTGGATCAGGTACAACTGAATGGCGTAGTCAGGTTCGGCTTCGCGTGCTGCCGCCAGGCGTTTTTCCGCCTCGTCGGTGCGGCCGTTGCTCATCAGAATGTCGGCCTGGCGCAGTTGGGCCGGCAGATAGTCATTGCCGGGGCCGACCTGGGCGTATTCGAGCAGGGCTGCCTGCGGGTCGTTGCGCTCTTCAGCGATACGGCCGAGGTTGAGATGCGCGGAGTCGACATGGCTTTCGCGCTGGATCAGTTCCTCAAGGTAACCCTTGGCCTCGTCCCAGGCCTTGGCTTCCAGGCATACCAGTGCCAGCGAGTAGCGCAATTCATCGTCGTCCGGGTATTGCTGGACCAGGTTGGCGAACTGCACTTTGGCGTCCTCCATACGGTCCTGCTCAACCAGCATGCGCGCATACGTCAGGCGCAGGCGCTTGTCGTCCGGGTACTTTTTGATGCTTTTTTCCAGCAGCGGAATCGCTTCCTTGCCGCGATTGAGGTTCTGCAGCAGGCGTGCGCGCAGCAAAATCGGGGCGATCTCGCCGTCTTCCGGCGGGTTCTGCTCCAGCAGCTTCAGCGCGGCGTCGGCTTCGTCATCCTGTTGCAGCAGCAACGCCTTGCCGAAAATCAGCTGGCTGTTCTTCGGATGCTTTTGCAGCAGGCGGTCAAAACTCTTCATCAGGCCATTGCGGGTGTCCTGGTCGGTGTCGGCCGCCGACAGCGCGAGAAAGTCGAAATGCGTGTCGCCCTTGCCCTGCAGGACTTTCTCCATATAGACCATGGAGTCGTCGTAACGCCCGGCGCGCGCCAGTTGCACAGCGGCTGCGCGTTGCGCTTCCAGATCCTGCGGTGCGTTTTTCGCCCAGATCAGCGACGTGTCCAGCGCGGCCTGGTCAGCACCCAGGTATTCGGCGATGCGAAATGCACGCTCCGAAATGCCGGGGTCCTGGGTATTGATGGCCTGGGTCACGTAGTTATCCAGGGCAATGTCGAAACGATTGCGCTGGCCGGCGAGTTCCGCCGTCAGCAAGCTGTAGATCGTTTCTTCACTGAACGAGGAATAAACCTTGGGCTTTTCAGGGGCGGGGGTGCTGTCTTCCACCGGCGGCGTACCGTCCGGCGACACGGGGGCCAAGGCCTGGCAGCCGCTGAGGAAGACAAAAGCAAGGAGCAACGCGGAAGATCTATTCATATAGGAAGAGGACGACTAACCTGCGGTCGGATCATCATGACACAAGCCTTCGGCCAAACATAACCGAGTCTCAGTGGGTGCCTTTATAGACACAAGGCATTAGGACAATAGCCTACGGTGGTTGTTCTGAATCATTCGAAGTAGGACAATTGTCGGCTTCCCGACATCATCAGCGATATTGAATGGCCTTCCTTGCACTCGGTATTAACCACAAGACTGCTTCTGTAGACGTGCGCGAGCGCGTGGCGTTTACGCCCGAGCAGTTGGTTGAGGCCTTGCAGCAGCTCTGCCGGCTCACCGACAGCCGCGAAGCTGCGATCCTTTCGACCTGCAATCGCAGTGAGCTTTATATAGAGCAGGAACATCTTTCAGCGGATGTGGTGCTGCGCTGGCTGGCTGATTATCACCATTTGGACCTCGACGACCTGCGCGCCAGCGCGTATGTGCACGAAGAGGATGCGGCAGTTCGTCACATGATGCGCGTTGCCTCAGGGCTCGACTCGCTGGTGTTGGGCGAACCGCAGATCCTTGGCCAGATGAAATCTGCCTACGCCGTGGCCCGCGAGGCCGGAACCGTGGGCCCGCTGTTGGGCCGTCTGTTCCAGGCCACGTTCAATTCGGCCAAGCAAGTGCGCACCGACACCGCCATCGGTGAAAACCCGGTGTCCGTGGCGTTTGCCGCTGTCAGCCTGGCCAAACAGATTTTCAGCGACTTGCAGCGCAGCCAGGCGCTGCTGATCGGTGCCGGTGAAACCATTACTTTGGTCGCCCGCCACCTGCATGACCTCGGTGTGAAGCGTATTGTGGTGGCCAACCGCACCCTGGAGCGTGCCAGCATCCTCGCCGAACAGTTCGGTGCGCATGCCGTGCTGCTCTCGGACATCCCGGCCGAACTGGTGCGCAGCGATATCGTCATCAGCTCCACCGCCAGTCAGTTGCCGATCCTTGGCAAAGGCGCGGTCGAGAGTGCGTTGAAGTTGCGCAAGCACAAGCCGATTTTCATGGTGGATATTGCCGTTCCCCGCGATATCGAGCCAGAAGTCGGCGAGTTGGACGACGTTTACCTCTATAGCGTCGACGATTTGCACGAAGTGGTCGCCGAAAACCTCAAGAGTCGCCAGGGCGCTGCCCAGGCCGCCGAGGAAATGGTCAGCACCGGCGCCGAAGACTTCATGGTGCGCCTGCGTGAACTGGCGGCAGTGGACGTGCTCAAGGCTTATCGTCAGCAAGGTGAACGCCTGCGTGATGAGGAATTGGTCAAGGCCCAGCGTTTGCTGGCCAACGGCAGCAGCGCCGAAGAGGTGCTGATGCAATTGGCGCGTGGCTTGACCAACAAGTTGCTCCACGCCCCCAGCGTTCAGTTGAAAAAGCTTACTGCCGAAGGCCGCCTCGATGCGCTGGCCATGGCCCAGGAACTCTTTGCCCTCGGTGAGGGCGCGTCAGATAGCTCTTCGGATAAAAAACCGCAATGAAAGCGTCACTGCTCAATAAACTGGACGTGCTCCAGGACCGTTTCGAAGAACTGACCGCCTTGCTCGGCGATGGCGAGGTCATCTCCGATCAGACCAAGTTCCGCGCCTATTCTAAGGAATACGCCGAAGTTGAGCCGATTGTGGCCACCTACAAAAACCTCATGAAGGTGCAAGGCGACCTCGAAGGCGCCCAGGCGCTGCTCAAGGACAGCGACCCGGACATGCGCGAAATGGCCGTGGAAGAAGTCCGTGAAGCCAAGGACAAACTGGCCGAACTGGAAGGTGATCTGCAGCGCATGCTGTTGCCCAAGGACCCCAACGACGGGCGCAACGTGTTCCTCGAAATCCGCGCCGGCACCGGTGGCGACGAGGCGGCGATTTTCTCCGGCGACCTGTTCCGTATGTACTCGCGCTACGCCGAACGCCGTGGCTGGCGCGTCGAGATTCTGTCCGAGAACGAAGGCGAGCACGGCGGCTATAAAGAAGTGATCGCCCGAGTCGAAGGCGACAACGTCTACGGCAAATTGAAATTCGAATCCGGCGCGCACCGTGTGCAGCGGGTTCCGGCGACCGAATCCCAGGGCCGTATCCACACCTCGGCGTGCACCGTGGCCGTGTTGCCTGAGCCGGACGAGCAGGAAGCCATCGAGATCAACCCGGCGGACTTGCGCGTCGACACGTACCGCTCTTCGGGCGCCGGTGGTCAGCACGTCAACAAAACCGACTCGGCAATCCGTATCACTCACTTGCCGTCGGGCATCGTGGTGGAGTGCCAGGAAGAACGTTCCCAGCACAAGAACCGTGCGCGGGCCATGTCCTGGCTGTCGGCCAAGCTCAACGACCAGCAGACCAGCGCCGCTGCCAACGCAATTGCCAGCGAGCGTAAGTTGCTGGTGGGTTCGGGCGACCGCTCCGAGCGTATTCGGACCTACAACTTTGCCCAGGGCCGGGTCACCGACCACCGGGTCAACCTCACCCTTTATTCCCTCGACGAGATTCTCGCCGGTGGCGTTGATGCGGTGATCGAGCCCTTGCTCGCCGAATACCAGGCCGATCAATTGGCGGCGATAGGTGAATAAATGACCATCATTGCCAGCCTTCTGCGCGCCGCCGACCTGCCAGATTCGCCCACCGCGCGCCTGGATGTGGAGTTGTTGCTGGCCGCCGCCCTGGGCAAGTCGCGCAGCTACCTGCACACCTGGCCGGAAAAGATCGTCAGCAGCGAAGATGCGCTGACCTTTGCCGACTACCTGCAACGTCGCCGTAGCGGTGAGCCGGTGGCGTATATCCTCGGCCAGCAAGGCTTCTGGAAGCTGGACCTGGAGGTGGCGCCTCATACGCTGATCCCGCGTCCGGACACCGAGCTGCTGGTGGAAGCCGCGTTGGAACTGTTGCCTGCCAACCCCTCCAGGGTGCTCGACCTGGGCACCGGCAGCGGCGCCATCGCCCTGGCCCTGGCCAGCGAACGCCCGGCCTGGCAGGTCACGGCGGTAGACCGCGTGCTGGAAGCCGTGGCCCTGGCCGAGCGCAATCGCCAGCGCCTGCACCTGAAGAACACCACGGTGTTGAACAGTCATTGGTTCAGCGCTCTGCAAGGCCAAACCTTCGACCTGATCATCAGCAACCCGCCGTACATTGCCGATAACGATCCCCATCTGGTGGCCGGTGACGTGCGTTTTGAGCCCGCCAGTGCCCTGGTGGCCGGCCCTGATGGCCTGGACGATTTGCGCTTGATCATCGCCCAATCCCCGGTCCACCTGAACGCCAGTGGTTGGTTGTTGCTTGAGCATGGCTATGATCAAGCGCCTGCCGTGCGTGACTTGTTACTGGGTGAAGGCTTTGAAAACGTACACAGCCGTATCGACCTCGGCGGCCACGAACGCATCACACTGGGGCGTCGCCTGTGCTGAGCGATCAGGAGCTGTTGCGCTATAGCCGACAGATTCTGTTGCAACATGTCGACATCGAAGGCCAGTTGCGCCTGAAAAATGCCCGCGCGCTGATCGTCGGCCTTGGTGGGTTGGGCGCGCCAGTCGCGCTGTATCTGGCCGCCGCCGGCGTGGGCGAGTTGCACCTGGCGGACTTCGACACCGTCGACCTGACCAACCTGCAACGCCAGATCATTCACGACACGGACAGCGTTGGGCAGACCAAGGTCGATTCGGCCATGCGTCGTCTCACGGCGCTCAACCCAGGCGTCAAACTGCTCGCCCATCGCACCGCGCTGGATGCCGATTCACTGGCGGCGGCGGTGGGCGCCGTTGATGTGGTACTCGACTGCAGCGACAACTTCTCGACCCGCGAAGCCGTCAACGCCGCCTGTGTCGCTGCCGGCAAGCCATTGATCAGCGGCGCGGCGATTCGCCTGGAGGGGCAATTGTCGGTGTTCGACCCGCGTCGCGCCGAAAGCCCCTGTTACCACTGTTTATACGGGCACGGCAGCGACACTGAACTGACCTGCAGCGAGGCCGGCGTCGTCGGCCCATTGGTGGGCCTGGTCGGCAGCCTGCAAGCACTGGAAGCCTTGAAGTTGCTGGCCGGCTTCGGCGAGCCGTTGGTGGGGCGGCTGTTGCTGATTGATGCCCTGACCACACGTTTTCGCGAGTTGCGCGTCAAGCGCGACCCGGGTTGCAGCGTGTGTGGGGCACACCATGGTTAAGGACGCGCCAATCGGTGTGTTCGATTCCGGCGTCGGCGGCCTGTCGGTGCTGGATGAAATCCAGCAGTTGCTGCCCCATGAGTCGCTGCTGTACGTGGCTGACGGCGGGAATATCCCGTATGGCGAAAAATCTCCGGCGTTCATTCTTGAGCGCTCCCGTATTGTCGCGAAGTTTTTCCGCGAGCAGGGCGCCAAAGCCTTTGTGATTGCCTGTAATACCGCCACTGTCGCCGCCGTGGCCGATTTGCGCCAGGACTATCCCGACTGGCCGCTGGTGGGTATGGAGCCTGCGGTCAAGCCGGCGGCTGCCGCCACTCGCAGTGGTGTGGTCGGTGTACTCGCCACCACCGGCACCCTGCAAAGCGCCAAATTCGCCGCCTTGCTCGACCGCTTTGCCACCGATGTGCGGGTCATCACCCAACCGTGCCCGGGCCTGGTGGAGTTGATCGAAACCGGTGACCTCAAGAGTGCCGCCCTGCGCCAGATGTTGCAGGGCTATGTCGAGCCGTTGCTCAGCGCCGGTTGCGACACCATCATTCTCGGCTGCACCCATTACCCCTTCCTCAAGCCACTCCTGGCGCAGATGCTTCCCCCGAGCATCATTCTGATCGACACCGGTGCCGCCGTGGCCCGGCAGCTCAAGCGGCTGCTGGGGGAGCGTGACCTCCTGGCGTGTGCAAACCCTGAACCTGCACAGTTCTGGACCAGCGGCGACGTTGATCACCTAAGAAATATCCTACCGACACTATGGAAATCTCCTGGAGTTGTGCGTAATTTTGGCTGGTGAAAAATTCGTGAAAAATCGGGGTTAGACGCTGAACTTCTGACACCACGCCAGCTTCTATAGCGAGTTAGCCTGTACAAAACCATACAACTTTGTTCTCAAGGACTGTTTCTTATGAAGCGCTTGTTCTGTTTGGCTGCGATTGCGGCCGTGGTGGTAGGACACTCGGTTTCGGCCCAGGCGGCTGGCCTGGAATTGGGTGTGGGGAGCACCAGTGATTCGACCATGACCTATCGGCTTGGGCTGACGTCGGAGTGGGATAAAAGCTGGTGGCAGAGCGATACTGGCCGCCTGACTGGCTATTGGAGCGGCGCCTACACGTATTGGGATGGCGACAAGCGCGCGAGTGTCAGCAGCCTGTCTTTCTCGCCGGTGTTTGTGTACGAGTTTGCCGGCCAGTCGGTCAAACCCTATATCGAGGCGGGGATCGGCGTAGCCGTGTTCTCACGTACGCGGGTCGAAGACAACAACATCGGCCAGGCCTTTCAGTTCGAAGACCGCCTGGGCTTTGGTGTGCGCTTTGCCGGTGGGCATGAGGTGGGCATCCGCGCCACGCACTATTCCAACGCGGGTATCAGCAGCAATAACGACGGGGTAGAGAGCTACTCGCTGCACTACACGTTGCCGTTGTAATCCTGAGAACACCGCTCAAACCAAATGTGGGAGCTGGCTTGCCTGCGATGCAGGCGCCTCGGTCTATGCGTTGCACCGAGGTGATGCGATCGCGGGCAGGCCCAGCTCCCAGAGTCGATTGGCGCCACATCCAGGTTCAGCGGTAAGCCGTCGCAATCCCTTCGCGCTCGGTCAAACACTCCGGCGCGCCCATCTCGAACTCCCGACAGATCAGCGGCCGTCGCTCGTAAATCGTGCACATCATCGTGTCCCGATCCAGCGCCGCGCACCAGCCGTCGTCCAGGCGCAGCATCACTTCGCCGCCCCAATCGTCGGTATCGATATAACGCTCCGGCACGCCCGTGTCGGTGATCAGCATGACTTCCAGCTGGCAGCAACAGGCCGCGCACGTCGAGCAGGTGACGGCGGGTTCGGTGATTTGAGTGTGCGGGATGTTAGTCATAGGCGCGCAGTGTAAGGCAAGCGCGTCAACGGCGTGTGATTGCTCAGACGGACGTCAGTGCCCAAGTTGCCGTGCGATCCAATGCATCACGGGGAACAGGATTGCCCAGAGCAGGCCCAGGCCGAGCATGGTCGGCACAGTGCCGTAGCCGAAACTCACCCCGGCCAATTGGCTGCCGGCGTAATAAGACAACGGCCCGCCCACCGCACCTAATAAGCTGGCGCGCCACCAGGGCTGCGCGCTCCAGGCCAGGCAATGGCGCAGTGTGGTCGCCAGTAAGGCCCACAGCAATACCAGCCAAAAAGGTATCAGCGGCCCCGGAAAGCTGAAATGGAAGACGCCAAAGTTGCGCAGCGACGTGTCGATGACAGTGCCCAGCAGGGTCACGGCGAGGATCATTTGCCCCTCCGCAGACCACGCGCTTATCCACAGCAGGTGGATGGCCAGCACTGCGCCCGCGACCAGCAACCAACGGCTGTCACCGCCCAGCACGCAGGCAAACCAGCCGCACTGGAACAGCACGGCATTCGCCAGCCGTTTAAGCATTGAAACGCCCGAGCAAAGGCGGGTTGATCGCCGCCGGCTTGGCCAGCAGCAACTGCGCGGTACCGATTGTTCGCTCCATGAATCCGCCTTCGCAGTAGCACAAATAGAATTCCCACAAGCGCAGGAAGTATTCATCGTAGCCCAACTCTGTGAGGCGGCCATGGGCGCGACGAAAGTTCTCATGCCACAGGCGTAAGGTTTTCGCGTAGTGCAGGCCGAAGTCCTCCATGTGCAGCAGGTTCATGTCGGTGTCGCGGCTGACGATGTGCAACATGTTCTGCACACAGGGCAGGGCGCCACCGGGGAAAATATAGCGCTGGATGAAGTCGACGCTGTTCTTGGCCTGCTCGAAGCGCTGTTCACGAATAGTGATGGCTTGCAGCAGCATCAATCCGTCGCGCTTGAGCAAGTGCGCGCACTGTTTGAAGTAGGTCGGCAGGAAGCGATGGCCCACTGCTTCGATCATCTCGATGGAGACCAGCTTGTCATACTGGCCGGTCAGGTCGCGGTAGTCCTGCAATAACAGGGTCACCTGGTCCTTGAGCCCCAAGGCCGCGATGCGTTTTTCGGTGTAGGCAAACTGTTCTTTGGACAAGGTTGTGGTGGTGACTTTGCAGCCATAGTGCTGCGCCGCGTACAACGCCATGCTGCCCCAACCGGTACCGATTTCCAGCAAATGGTCAGTGGGTTTGAGCGCAAGCTTCTGGCAGATGCGTTCCAGCTTGTTCAGTTGCGCCTGTTCCAGGCTGTCGTCGGGGCTTAGGAATTGCGCGGCCGAATACATCATGGTCGGGTCGAGGAATTCTTCGAACAGGTCGTTGCCCAGGTCGTAGTGGGCGGCGATGTTTTTCTGTGAGCCCTTGCGTGTATTGCGGTTGAGCCAGTGCAGGCCTTGGGTGAACGGCCGTGCCAGGCGCGCCAGCCCACCTTCCATGGCGTCGAGCACCTCCAGGTTGCTCACCATCACGCGCACCACCGAGGTCAGGTCCGGCGTGGTCCAGTAACCGTGGATAAACGCCTCGCCGGCGCCTATCGAACCGTTGGCCGCCACCAGCCCCCATACCGCTGAATCGACGATCTGGATTTCCCCCAGCAGGTGCGCTTCGCGTGCGCCGAACACTTGGCGTTCGCCGTCCTCGATCACCACCAACTGGCCGTGGCGCAGTTGGCTGAGTTGGCGCAGCACAGCCTTGCGCAGCAGTGCGCTGGTCATGCCGTTGACGTTCAGGCGGTTGGTTTTGACCGATAAGCTAGGGGATTTCATGGCGGCGATCCTTGGTATACCCGACTGCGGTGCGAGAGGCGCCATCGGCGGCCTGATGGGAAAAAATCGGTGTTCGTTTGAGCAACAAGCGCATGGCCTGCCAGTAAATGGCGAGGCAGGTTTTGGCGGTCATCCACGGGAAGCGCCGCAGGTAGCGATGCAGGCTGGCGCGGTTAAGTGCTTCTTTGTGCAGGCTCAACGTGGCGTCGAAGACCTTCAAATCGCCCTGCCAGTCGGCCATGTGCACGCCGAGTTTGGCGGCGGGTGGGCTGAAGCTCATGCGGTATTCCAGGTCGCGCGGCAAAAACGGCGAGACATGGAAGGCCTTGGCCACGGCGAAGTGCTGATGCTCATCCGCGCCGAGCGCCTGGGCCGGCAGCACGTAGTGATAGCGCTCGCGCCATGGGGTGTTGGTCACTTCACACAGGATCGCGGCCAGTCGGCCATCGGCCTCGAAACAGTAGAAGAAACTCACCGGGTTAAAAGCCAGGCCCCAACTGCGGGCCTGGGTCAGCAGGCAGATAACGCCCTGAGGTGTACGCCCCAGGGCCTTGCCGACTTCCTGGCGCACGGCATCGCTCAAGCTCATGCCGTGGCGGGTAAACTCACGCAGATAATCCTGCTGGCGAAAGCCGAAGGGCGCCAGCCAGCCGGTGCCGGCCAGCGGTGACAAACCGAGCACTTCGTCTTGTTCGCTTAAGTCCAGGTACAGCAGGCCGATGCGGTAGCGGAAGGCGTGGGCCTTGGGCGCAAACCGGCGATGGGCGATCCAGCCGCTGTACAGGGCGCTGTTCACAGGGTTTCTCCAAAGGCCTGGGCCACACGCAATGCGCTGACCACGCCGTCCTCGTGGAAACCATTGGCCCAGTAGGCACCGCAATAAAACGTATGGCGCGCGCCGTGCAATTCTTCCCAGCGCCCTTGGGCGTCCACAGCGGCGAGGCTGTATTGCGGGTGGGCGTAGGTGTAGCGCGCGAGGATTTTCAGCGGGTTGATCATCGGCGTCTGGTTCAGGCTGACGCAGAAGGTGGTGGCGCTGTCGATACCTTGCAGGATGTTCATGTCGTAGGTAACGGCGGCCTGTGTCTGCGCATCGCCGCTCAGCCGATAATTCCAGCTGGCCCAGGCCAGTTTGCGGTCCGGCAGCAGGCGTGTGTCGGTGTGCAGCACCACGTCATTGTCGGCATAGGGCAATGCGCCGAGGATCTCTTGTTCGGCCTGGCTCGGGTCGGCCAGCATGGCCAGGGCCTGATCGCTGTGACAGGCGAACACCACACGATCAAATGTTTCGCTGCCGGCAGGGCTGTGGATAACCACGCCGTCATCGGTGCGTTCTACTTTATGCACAGGACAATTGAGGCGGATCTGCTCGCGAAAACTGCGGGTCAGCGGCTCGATGTAGCTGCTGGAGCCGCCTTCGATCACGCACCACTGTGGGCGGTTGCTGATCGACAGCAAGCCGTGGTTCTTAAAGAACCGGACAAAGAATTGCAGCGGAAACCCCAGCATGTCAGCCAGGGACATCGACCAGATCGCCGCGCCCATCGGCACGATGTAATGCCGGATAAACCGTGGGCCGTAACCGCCGGCTTCAAGGTAGTCGCCGAGGGTCATCTGCGCGCTGATGCGTTGCTCTTGCAGGTCCAGCGGGGCCTGGCGGTTGAAGCGCAAAATGTCGCGCAACATGCCCCAGAACCCGGGCGACAGAATATTGCGCCGCTGGGCAAACAGGCTGTTGAGGTTGTTGCCGTTGTACTCGAACCCGGCATGCTGGTCACACACCGAAAAGCTCATCTCGGTGGGTTTGAACTTCACGCCGATCTGCCCAAGCAGGCGGATGAAGTTGGGGTAGGTCCAGTCGTTGAACACGATAAAGCCGGTGTCCACCGCATAGCGTTGGCCCTCGACGGTGACGTCGACCGTGTGGGTATGCCCGCCGATGCGCTCGCCCGCTTCGAACAGGGTGATGTCATGGCGACGGCTGAGCAGGTAGGCGCTGGTCAGCCCGGCGATACCGCTGCCGATAATGGCGATCTTCACAGTTTGTCCTTCTGCGGCGGAGGGCTGCGCAGCATGCGTTTGCCGATCATCAGCTGAACGCGGTTGGGCAGCTTCGACAGCGGCCACAGGGTGGCGATAAACAGGGCCGGAAAGGCGATTTCCAGCGGGCGTTTGCCCAGCTTGGCAACGATATGTTTCGCGGCCTTGTCGGCGGACCAGCTCAACGGCATCGGGAAATCGTTGCGTTCGGTCAATGGCGTGTCGACGAAGCCCGGGCTGATCACCGTGACGTCGATGTTCTCGGTCGACAGGCTGATGCGCAGCGATTCGAACAAGTAGCGCAGCCCGGCTTTGGACGCCCCATAGGCTTCGGCGCGTGGCATCGGCAGGTACGTCACAGCGCTGGCCACGCCCACCAGGTGCGGTGATTGCCCGACGCGTAACAGTGGCAGCGCGGCTTCGATGCAATAAGCGCTCGCCAGCAGGTTGGTGCGTACCACGTGCTCGACGATGGAGGCGTCAAACTGCCGGGCGTCCACGTATTCACAGGTGCCGGCATTGAGGATCACCGTGTCCACTGAGCCCCAGACCACGCTGATGTGCTCGCCGATCTCGCGCACGGTCTGGCTGTTGGTCAGGTCGCCGGCCACCACCAGCACTTGCCCCGGATAACGTTGGGCGAGTGCTTCCAGCGGGCCTTTTGTGCGCGAGCTGAGGGCTACGTGGGCGCCGCTGTTGAGCAACTCCACGGCCAGTGAGGCACCGATGCCACTGCTGGCGCCGGTCAGCCAATATCGGCGGGGCGGTGTCAGGCTCATCCCATTCTCCTTTTCAGCCAACGCACTGCGGGGCCGAGTATTGGCAGGTGTTCATAGAGCAAGGCACCGGCATCGAAATAGTCACGATGGCGGTAGACCTTGTCGCGCCACATCAGGTGCGAGCAGCCTTCCACGCGTATCACCTCTGCGCGCTTCAGCCGTGGGTGGCTAAAACTCATTTTCCAGCGCAAATAGCCTTCGCCTTCGGCCACCTGGTCGAAGCCGTGAAAGTCGAAACGCAGCTGGCTGACATTGCTGTACAGCTCGGCGAAGTAGCGGTGCAGCGCGGGCAAGCCCTGCACTTCATGCAACGGGTCGGTAAAGGTGATGTCTTTGGCGTACAGGCCGTCGAGCAGGTGCAGGTTGTGCTTGTCCAGCGTCGCGAAGGCCTGGGCGAAGCGCGGCAGGAAGTCACTCATGTAAACCTCCGACGGCTTCGCGCGACGGCAGGCTGCGGAATGCGGCCAAGGCCCGTTCACGGGATTTCTTCAGGTCGACAATCGCGCGCGGGTAGTGCGCCACACCGAACAGGCCGCCGACGGCCTCAGGGTTGTGCACGTCCTTTTTATTCAGCGCGGCCAGTTCGGGCAGCCAGTGCTTGATGAACACGCCTTCACTGTCGAATTTTTCGGACTGGCTCAGCGGGCTGAAAATTCGGAAATAGGGCGCCGAGTCGGTGCCGGTGGATGAGCTCCACTGCCAGCCGCCGTTGTTGGCCGCCAGGTCGCCGTCGATCAGGTGGCGCATGAAAAAACGCTCGCCCTCGCGCCAGTCGATCAGCAGGTTCTTGGTCAGGAACATCGCTACGACCATGCGCAGGCGGTTGTGCATCCAGCCGGTTTCCAGCAATTGGCGCATGGCCGCGTCGATGATTGGCAGGCCGGTGCGCGCTTCCTGCCAGGCGGCGAGGTCTTCGGGCGCGTTGCGCCAGGCCACCGCTTCGGTTTCGGGGCGGAAGGCGCGGTGGCGCGAGACCCGTGGGTAGCCGACCAGGATATGTTTGTAGAACTCGCGCCAGAGCAGCTCGTTGATCCAGGTGATCGTGCCAACATCGCCACTTTCGAACTCGCCCTGGTTGGTCTGCAAGGCGGCATGCAGGCACTGTCGCGGCGAAACCACACCGGCAGCGAGGTAGGCTGAGAGTTGGCTGGTGCCGGGTTTGGCCGGGAAGTCGCGTTCGTCCTTGTAGTAGCTGATCTGTTGATCGGCAAAAGCGTCGAGGCGGCGCTTGGCTTCGTCTTCACCGGCGGGCCAGAGCGCGCGCAAGGTTTCGCTCGGCGGCTGGAACCCTTCCACCTGTGTGGGCACGGGGTCGCTTGTCAGGTGTGTTTTTGCCTGGGCTTTAGGCGTTGCGACCACGGGCGGCAGGGCGCTGTGCAGGCGGCTGTAGCAGACTTTGCGGAACTGGCTGAAAACCTGGAAGTAGGTGCCGGTTTTGGTCAACACGCTGCCGGGTTGGAAAAACAACTGGTCCAGATAACGGTGGAACGTCACGCCGTCGGTTTCCAGGGCTTGGGCGACGGCGGCATCGCGGCGGCTCTCGTGGATGCCGTATTCCTCGTTGACGTGCACCGACTCAATCGACAGTTCCCGGCACAGCGTGCTCAGCACGGCGGGGGCCTGGTCCCAGGTCGCGGCAGTGCGGATCAGCAAGGGAATGTTCAATGCGCCGAGCGCCCGGCTCAGGTGCTGCAGGTTGCGCAGCCAGAAGTCGACTTTGCACGGCGCATCATCGTGGGCCAGCCATTGTTCGGGGCTGATCAGGTACACGGCAACGACCGGGCCTCGCTGGCTTGCGGCGGCCAGGGCAGTGTTGTCGTTCAGGCGCAGGTCGGTGCGCAGCCAGATCAAATGCATTTAAAGAAGTCCACGCTGGATCAGTATCTGATGGGCCGACAACGGGTCCTCGGCCACGAACAATTCAGGGGTGTCACGGGTTAATACGGCTAACTCGGCCTGGTGGATGCATACCGTTGGTCCGGCAACCAAGGTTGGGCAACTGACGCCGCCCAGTAGTTTCACGAGTGAAGGCAGGTGCAGGGCCTTGCTCGAATACAGCAGCACGGCACGCGGTTGCAGGTGTTCCACGGCCAGTGCCAATTCACCCACCGGCAAAGGCCAGTCGAACACTTCCACTGGGCAATCGGCGCTGCTGGCGAGCCACGCGCTGAGCCACAGGTGCGGCTCCAGGGGCAGGTCGGAATGGTTGACCAACAACAGTGGGGCGCCTTGCAGTTGGCGGTTGTTGTGGTAGATCCGCGCACCGAATTTGCTGCGTAGCCAAGACAGGAAAAACACCCGCTCCATCTGCGCGCCGAATTGGCCCTGCCAGCGTTGTTCGAGTTCCTGCAGCAGCGGCAGCATCAATTGCTCACACAAGGTGCGTGGCGGGTAGAGCGCCATGGCCTGGTTGACCGCGTCATCGACCCGGCGCTCGGCCAAATCGCTGATCGCGGCTACCAGGTTCTGGCGCAACGCCTGCCATTCGTTTTCGACGGTGTCCGGGATGACTTGGGCGGAGTCGATAAGGTTTTTAACCTGGCTGACCGGTACGCCGCGGTTGAGCCAAGTGAGGATGGTGTGGATGCGTTGCACGTGTTCGGCGCTGAACAGCCGATGACCTTTGGGTGTGCGCTGGGGCACGATCAACCCGTAGCGGCGTTCCCAGGCGCGCAGGGTCACGGCGTTGACGCCGGTCTGGCGCGCCACTTCACGAATCGGCAGCCAGCCGTTCTGGAGGGCCTGGGCGATGTCTTCGCCAGGTTCGTCTTGCAGGGCAGCTTTCATGAGGTGCCTTTCATGGGTTAGATCGCATTACGCAGGCTGAGGTTTTCCGGGTGCGGTTGCAGGTAGGCCTGCTGCGCGATGTAGCGATCCGGGTGTTGGCGAAAGTGGTGTTTGAGCAGGGTAAGGGGCACCACCAGCGGCACGATGCCGTGGCGGTATTGGCCGATGACGGTTTGCATTTCCTGCTTGTCGTCGGCGCTGATGGCCTGCTTGAGGTAGCCGCTGATGTGCTGCAACACGTTGGTGTGAGTGCCACGGGTGGCACATTTTTTCAGGCCTGTCATCAGTTCGCTGAAGTAACCGGCGGCCAACGCGTCAAGGTCGATGCCCTTGCCCATGCTGCCCAGCAGGTGGCCGAGGCTTTTGTAATGCGCCGGGCTGTGGGCCATCAACAGGTATTTGTAGCGCGAGTGAAAAGCGAGCAGGCGGTGACGGGTGAGGCCTTCGGCCAGCAACTGTTGCCAACTGGCATAGACGAACACGCGGGTCAGGAAGTTTTCCCGCAGCACCGGGTCATTCAGCCGACCGTCTTCTTCCACTGGCAGGTTGGGGTGGCGTGCACAAAATGCCTGGGCGTAAATGCCACGCCCGCCGCCCTCTGCCGGCGTGCCGTTGTCGCGGTAGACCTTGACCCGTTCCAGGCCGCACGAGGGCGATTTCTGCATGAAGATGTAGCCGCACAGGTCGGTATGTTCCGACGCCATTTGCTGGCCGTAATCGTCCAGTGGCTGCGTTACATTGAGCTCACGGTGCACGGTGCCGACGGCTTGCGGGTGGGCAGGGTCGCCCACCAGGCGGATCGGTTCGCGGGGGATACCCAGGCCGATCGCGACTTCGGGGCACAGCGGCACAAACTCGAAGTAGTCGGCCAGGGTTTGGCTGCACAGCAGGGATTGTTTGTGTCCGCCGTTGAAGCGCACGTTCTCGCCTAATAGGCAGGCGCTGATGGCGATCTTCGGTTTTCCAGTGCTGGACATGTTCAAACCTCTCCGAGATTCCTATACAGGCTGTTAAGCCTGTACAACTGAATCTCATCATAGGTTTGATGCTGTACAAGTCAAATATTTTGTACAAGTATTTGCGAGCAGGCTATTTCCAGCCGATTCGCCAATCTTCAGCATTTTGCAGGGTTTGCCAGGCCAGGCGTTGCGTACGCTGGGTCATGACCGCTTGCAGTTCGATGTCGAGCACGGTGCCTTCTTCGTCACGAAACAGCTCGGTGACCAAGAAGTGTTTCTCTTTGTTGCGTGGATGCGCTGCTGTCCACTTCGACAGCAGCAATTTGGCTGGGTTGATGCGGTTCATTGCGAATGCTCAATCAAACGTCGCGCAGCTTCCTGACCGCTCAGCCACGCCCCCTCGACCCGGCCGGACAGGCACCAGTCGCCGCACACATACAAGCCCAGGTCGGCATCGGCGAGTACCCCGAATTCGTGGCTGCTGGATGGGCGTGCGTAGAGCCAGCGATGGGCGAGGCTGAAGGACGGTGCGGGCATGGCGCTGTGCAGTAATTCGGCGAAGGCGCCGTGCAGGTGTTCGATCACCGCTTCCTTGGGCAGGTCCAGATGCGCCCTGCTCCAGGCGCTGGTGGCGTGCAGTACCCACGTGTCGAGGGTGGTGTCGCGCCCAGGTTTACTGCGGTTGCGCGCCAGCCAGTCGAGGGGGCTGTCTTGCACGAAGCAGCCTTCCATCGGTGTGTCCAACGGTTTGTCGAAGGCCAGGGCAATCGCCCAGGTCGGGTCCATCTTCACCCCGGCGGCAGCGCTCGCCAGCTTGGGTGCAGCGGCCAGCAGCGCTGTGGCTTGGGGGGGGCGGCGTGGCGATGACCACATGGCTGAACGGGCCGTGATTGCCGCCGTCGGCGTCCAGCAGGTTCCAATGGTGTTTGCCTTGGAACACTTCGGTGATGCGGCAACCGAATTCCACCGGCAAGTCGTCGAGCAGCGCACGGGTGATGGCGCTCATGCGCGGCGTGCCGACCCAGCGAATCTGTTCATCGGGGGAGGGCGTGAGTTGGCCGGATTTGAAGTTGTACAGCTGCGGTTTCCACTGCTCAGCCCAGCCGTTGCTTTGCCAGCGTTGCACCTCGTTGACGAAGCGCCGGTCGCGGGCGGTGAAATATTGTGCGCCCATGTCCAACGCGCCGGCATCGCTGCGTTTACTGGACATGCGGCCGCCACTGCCACGGCTTTTATCGAAGAGTTGTACAGCGTGCCCCGCGTCTCTTAACGCTCGGGCGGCGGAGAGACCGGCGATGCCGGTGCCGATGATCGCAATGGGAACAGTCATGGGAGGCCTCGTTTTACCGTTGGGTACAGACTACGCCGACACCAATAGCTGTACAATATTGTTTTTTGGTATAAGTTTTGGCGTACCTGTTTGTGTGGCGTGACCTATGGTTAAAGCTGAGGCTTAAACCGCGTAACGCCCATTTACATAAAATCCCTGCTTATAAAATAGACTAGCGATGGGCGGCAAACGTTACATGAGGAGGAACCCATGCATATTTTGCTGACCGGCGGTACTGGTTTGATTGGTCGTCAACTCTGCCAGCACTGGCTTGCCCAAGGGCATCGCCTGACTGTTTGGAGCCGTGAACCGGACACCGTCGCCAAGTGGTGCGGTGATGAGGTGTTGGGTGTCGGCCGCCTGGAAGACGTGATAGGTGCCGTGGATGCGGTGGTCAACCTGGCCGGCGCGCCCATTGCTGATCGTCCGTGGACCAAAAAGCGCAAGGCCCTGTTGTGGAGCAGTCGCATCAGTCTCACTGAAACGTTGCTGGCGTGGATGGAAGGCCTGGCGCAAAAGCCGGCGGTGCTGATTTCCGGTTCTGCCGTGGGGTGGTATGGCGACGGTGGCGAGCGCGAATTGACCGAAGCCAGCGGCCCGGTGCTGGACGACTTCCCCAGCCAGCTGTGCATCGCCTGGGAAGAAACCGCGTTGCGCGCCGAATCCTTGGGCGTGCGCGTGGTGCTGGTGCGCACCGGCCTGGTGTTGGCGGCGCAGGGCGGCTTTTTGTCACGGCTGCTGCTGCCGTTCAAGCTGGCGCTGGGCGGGCCGATCGGCGATGGTCGGCAGTGGATGCCGTGGGTTCATATCAAAGATCAAATCGCCCTGATTGATTTTCTTCTGCACAAGGGTGACGCCAGCGGTCCTTATAATGCCTGCGCGCCGCACCCGGTGCGTAATCGTGAGTTCGCCAAGGCCCTGGGCCAGGTGTTGCACCGCCCGGCGTTCATGCCGATGCCGGCGTTTGCATTGAAGCTCGGGCTGGGCGAGCTGTCCGGGTTATTGCTGGGCGGGCAGAAAGCCGTTCCCGAGCGGCTGCTGGCTGCCGGTTTCACTTTTCAGTTCACTGAGTTGCACGCGGCCCTGGAAGACTTGTCCAGCCGCCTCTAGAGATAGGATGTTGCATGACGGATCACGCGTTGTTACTGGTCAACCTGGGTTCACCGGCGTCCACTTCGGTGGCCGATGTGCGCAGCTACCTCAATCAATTCCTGATGGACCCTTATGTGATCGACCTGCCGTGGCCGGTACGGCGCTTGCTGGTGTCGCTGATCCTGATCAAGCGTCCCGAGCAGTCCGCGCACGCTTATGCCTCGATCTGGTGGGACGAGGGCTCGCCGCTGGTGGTATTGAGCCGTCGCCTGCAGCAGCAAATGACGGCGCAGTGGACCCACGGCCCGGTGGAACTGGCGATGCGTTACGGCGAGCCGTCCCTTGAAACAACGTTGACGCGCCTGGCCGCTCAGGGCATCGAGAAAGTCACCCTGGCGCCGCTGTACCCGCAGTTTGCCGACAGCACCGTAACCACGGTGATTGAAGAGGCCAAACGGGTCGTGCGCGACAAAAAGCTCAAGGTGCAGTTCTCGATCCTGCAACCGTTCTACGATCAGCCGGAATACCTCGACGCCTTGGTCGCGAGTGTCCGGCCGTATGTGGAGCAGGATTACGATCATTTACTGCTGAGTTTTCACGGCCTGCCCGAGCGTCACCTGACAAAGCTCGACCCGACCGGCGGGCATTGCTTCAAAGATGCCGATTGCTGCAAGAACGCCTCGCCCGAGGTGCTTGCGACCTGCTACCGCGCGCAATGCTTCAGCGTCGCGCGGGACTTTGCCGCGCGCATGGGGCTGCCGGAAGGCAAGTGGTCGGTGGCCTTCCAGTCGCGCCTTGGCCGGGCGAAGTGGATCGAACCCTACACCGAAGCCCGCCTGGAAGCACTGGCCCAGCAAGGCGTGAAAAAGTTGCTGGTGATGTGCCCGGCGTTTGTAGCGGACTGCATTGAGACGCTGGAAGAGATTGGTGATCGCGGCCTGGAGCAGTTCCGCGAAGCGGGAGGCGAGGAGTTGGTGTTGGTGCCATGCCTCAATGATGACCCGCAATGGGCCTCGGCGCTCAATACACTCTGTGAAAGAGCGCCGTTGGCACTGTAATCAGATTGTCGAAACGCTAGAAATCAAATGTGGGAGTCGGGCAAGCCCGGCTCCCACATGGGTGTGTAGTGTTTACTCGTGGTGGGGTTCGCCGAGGAAGGTCAGCGAGGTGAACAACCCGCGTGTCGCCACATCGGCATTGTCTTTGAGCGGCAGCTCCACCTGCGCGGCAATCACATTCAACCCTTCATTACGCACCAGCACTTGAGCCCGACCGTCTTTGTCGGTCTCGGTGCTCAGGGTGCTCGGCGCATTGCGATAGTCGCCTACCAGCTTGATCCCCGCCGCGGGCTTGCCATCCAGCAGCACCCGCACCGGCAATGACTTGCCCGGCCCTACCGTCAATGGATCAACTTCCGGCAGGATCAACAGCTTGATCTGATCCAGCTTCGGCAACTTCGCTCCCGGCTGGTAAATCGCCAGGCTGTACTTGAAGGTCTGGGTCGATGCAATTGCCCCCGGCACTTTGCTGCGGCCCTGGTTGATCCACCGCTTGTCAGCCGTCTGCGACCACATTCCGTTATCCAATGCGACGGCTAGAACGGCGGGCGATTTGAGCGGCTGCAGGCGCGCATGGTCGGCCAGGCGTTCGACGGTCACCGGGATCATCTTGCCGCTGACGTCGTAGGCCCAGGCACCGCTGATTTTCTGCGCCTTGAAGGCGTTGTCTTCGGCGCCATGGCCGTAGATGACTTCGATATTGCCGCGTCGTTGTTCGGTCCACAGGCCGTGGGCCGAGACCTGGCTGGCAAACAACAGGCCGAGTACGGCCAGGGATTTGAAGGCTTGCATGGAGACGTCCTTTTACAGGTTGAGGGTCAGGCTGACGGTGACGTTGCGCGGCTCGCCGGGGGTGACCCAGTAATTGCTGTAGGAGCGCTCGTAGTACTTTTCGTCGAATAGGTTATTGAGGTTCAGGCCCACGGTGACGTTGTCACTGGCCTTGTAATGGGCGAGCAGGTCGACGGTGTGGTAGGCGGGCAGTTTGAAATGACTCCCTGCCTCGCCGGAGCGGTCGCCGACATAGGTGAATGCCGCGCCCACGTCTGAGCCGCGCAATGCACCCTCCTGGAATTCATACACACCCAACAGACTGCCGCTGCGTTTGGCCACGCCGAGAATTCGGCTGCCAGTGGGGATGGCTTTGTCGCCCTTGGTCACTTCGGCGTCGATGTAGGCAAAGGCGCCGATGAGTCGGATGGCGTCAGTCACTTGCCCGGTCAGTTGCAGGTCGAAACCCTGGCTGCGGGCCTTGCCCATAGCGCGGTTAACGTCGGTGGTCGGGTCGAGTGCGAGGACGTTTTCCTTTTCGATATGGAACGCGGCGAGGGTAGCACTCAGGCGGTCATCGAACAGCTCGCTCTTGATGCCGACTTCATAACCCAGACCTTCTTCTGGCTTGAAGGATTGGCCGCCGGCATCCAGGCCATTGTTCGGTTTGAACGAGGTTGAGGCGTTGGCGAATACACCGATTTGCGGTGTCAGTTGGTACAGCAATCCGGCGCGCTGGGTCAGGGCATTGTGGGTTTGCCGGCTCTTGGCAGCGTGCCGGGTGAAGTCGTCGGTGCTTTGTTCGAAGTGCTCAAGGCGCACGCCAACCATGCCGCGCAGGCGGTCGGTGAACACGATCTGGTCTTGCAGGTTCAGCGCCTGGCTCTTCACCTGTTCGAAGAAGTCGGTGCCGGAGCGTGCGCCGTCGGGTTTGGGTTGGCCATAGATCGGCTTATAGATATCGATGGGGTAGAGGCTGCCGCCGATAGCCGTCACGCGTTCCTTCTTGCGGTAGTCCTCGTATTCGGTGCCGATCAGCAGTTCATGCTGCCAACTGCCGATGTCGAAAAGACCGCGCAGTTCCAGCTGGGTAATGCTGTCGTGCCACCCGGTGGAGCGTTCGCGGTAGCGGCGGTTGACGGTGTGCCCGTCAGCGTTCAGCGCGCGGCTTTCCGACGCATCACCCCACAGGCTGCCTTGTTTGTAGTGGCTGGCGAGGCGCAGTTTCCAGGCGTCGTTGAGGTGATGTTCCAGGGTGGCTTGCAGGCGGTTGTTGTGGTTGCGGATGTTGCCGTCGTTGGGTTCGCCGAGGAAGGTCGAGCGGGACATGCCGTGGTCGGCGACAATACCTCGGTCGAAGGTAGAGCTGTGGCGCACGAATTCGCTTTCCACCAGCAGGCTGGTATCCGGGTCCAACTGCCAACTGAAAGAGGGCGCGACGAACACGCGTCTGGCGTCGACGTGATCGCGGAAGCTGTGCTTGTCTTCCACGGCCAGGTTTACGCGCGACAGCACACGGCCTTCGCTGTCCAGCGGGGTGTTTACATCCACTGCCGTGCGATAACGGTTCCAACTGCCGGCGCTGGTTTGCAGCGTGGTGAAGGCTTGCGGCTGCGGTTTCTTGGTGACGATATTCACGGTGCCGCCGGGATCGCCGCGGCCATACAGGCTGGCGGCGGGGCCTTTGAGTACTTCAATGCGTTCGATATTGGCCGCATCCGGCGTGCTCGGGTAGCCGCGGTTGGCGCTGAAACCGTCCTGATAGAACTCTGACGTGGTGAAGCCGCGCACGCTGTATTCGTAGAGCGTCAGGCCGCCGAAGTTATTTTGCTTGGACACGCCACCGGCGAATTCCAGGGCACGTTCCACATGGGTGCTGCCCAGGTCTTTGAGCACCGTCGCGGGAATCACGCTGATCGATTGTGGGATGTCGCGAAGGGCCGTGTCAGTTTTGGTCGCGCTGGCGGAGCGAGTTGCACGATAGCCTGTGACGGGGCTGGTGGCGGATTCATAGTCGTCACTGGTGACGCTGATGGTGTCCAGTTCAATGGTGTTGTCTTCGGCATAAGCGGGGTCGAGCAACAAACCCACGGCCAGGCCCGCCATGGGGGCAAATCTTCGAGACGGCATGATAGAGCGTTCCAATGTCTATATTGAAACAATATAACATGACCAATGAGAACGTATTTCTTTTGAAATATTAAGTTACAGGAGCCCGCGAGCGGGCTCCCACCCCCGTTATTCCTCTTCTTTCACGGGCGCAGGCGGTGGGCGCAAGCCGATTTCCGCCAGCAGCTTGAGCTCTTTGCCGTTGCGCATCACCTGGATCGCCACCTTGTCGGTTGGCTTGATCCGCGCCACCTGATTCATCGACTTGCGGCCGTCACCGGCGGGTTCGCCGTCAATGCTCAGGATGACATCGCCCAATTGCAGGCCGGCTTTCTGCGCCGGACCGTCGCGGAAGATCCCGGCAACCACGATGCCCGGACGCCCGGTCAAACCAAACGACTCGGCCAACTCCTTGGTCAACGGCTGCACTTCGATCCCCAGCCAACCGCGAATCACCTGGCCGTGCTCGATGATCGACTTCATCACTTCCATTGCCAGCTTCACCGGGATCGCAAAACCGATGCCTTGGGAGCCACCCGATTTCGAGAAGATCGCGGTGTTGATGCCGGTCAGGTTGCCATTGGCATCCACCAGCGCGCCGCCGGAGTTGCCCGGATTGATGGCCGCGTCGGTCTGGATAAAGTCTTCGTAGCTGTTAAGCCCCAACTGGTTACGCCCGGTGGCGCTGATGATGCCCATGGTGACGGTCTGGCCGACACCAAACGGGTTGCCGATGGCCAGGGCCACATCGCCCACGCGCAGCCCTTCAGAGCGGCCGATAGTGATCGAAGGCAGGCTTTTGAGGTCGATCTTCAGCACCGCAAGGTCGGTTTCCGGGTCGCTGCCGACCACGCGGGCCAGGGTTTCGCGGCCGTCGCGCAGGGCCACGACAATCTGGTCGGCGCCGGTGGTCACGTGGTTGTTGGTGAGGATGTAGCCTTCCGGGCTCATGATCACGCCGGAGCCGAGGCTGGATTCCATACGGCGTTGCTTGGGCCCGTTGTCACCGAAGTAGCGACGAAATTGCGGGTCTTCAAACAACGGGTGCGGGGGCTTGTTGATGACCTTGGTGGTGTACAGGTTGACCACGGCGGGCGCGGCGATGACGACCGCGTCTGCGTAGGTCACCGGGCCTTGCACCACCGAATTGCTTTGCGGGGCCTGTTGCAGGTTCACATCAAGGCTGGGTAAGCCCACCCACTGGGGATAACGCTGAATAATCAGCATCGCGATCAGCACGCCAGCCAACAATGGCCATCCAAAAAAACGCAGTGCCTTGAGCATCAAGTAAGTCCTGACAGGTTGCAGGGGGCGGGAGAGCGCCCATAATGTCGCGCATTATACGAGGCTGTGAGCGCCTCGGAACGGGATATTTAGGAGTCTTTTATGGCCGTGCCCCTTAGCACCCTGGTCGAGGAAGCGGACCGCTATCTCGGCAGCGCAAAAATTGCCGATTATTGCCCCAATGGCCTGCAGGTCGAGGGTCGCCCGCAGGTGATGCGCATCGTCAGCGGCGTGACCGCAAGCCAAGCCCTGTTGGACGCCGCCGTCGAAGCCAAGGCCGACTTGGTACTGGTGCACCACGGTTATTTCTGGAAAGGCGAAAACCCGTGCATTACCGGCATGAAGCAGCGCCGCCTGAAAACCCTGCTCAAGCATGACATCAGCCTGTTGGCCTATCACCTGCCGCTGGATCTGCACGCGGACGTTGGTAATAACGTGCAACTGGCCCGCCACCTGGACATCACCGTCGAAGGCCCGCTGGACCCTGGCAACCCGAAAGTCGTCGGCCTGGTCGGCTCGCTGGCCGAACCCTTGTCACCCCGCGACTTCGCCCGTCGCGTGCAAGACGTGATGGGGCGCGAGCCGCTGCTGATCGAAGGCAGCGAAATGATCCGCCGTGTCGGCTGGTGCACCGGTGGTGGCCAGGGCTATATCGACCAGGCGATCGCCGCCGGTGTCGATCTGTACCTGAGCGGCGAAGCGTCCGAGCAAACGTTCCACAGTGCGCGGGAAAACGACATCAGCTTTATTGCTGCTGGCCATCACGCCACCGAACGCTATGGCGTACAGGCGTTGGGTGATTACCTGGCGCGACGGTTTGCGCTGGAACACCTGTTCATCGATTGCCCCAATCCGATCTAAGGAACTCCACAGAAGGAATGTGGTGCGGGCTTGTGTGGGAGCGAGCAAGCCGGCTCCCACATTCGACCGAGGCAGGCCTAACTCAGTGGCATATTCATATACCGTTTCGATCTAGTCGGCGCCCTGAATAGAAGAAGGTGCTGTGCTAGCATGCCCCGCTCGAACACGGCCCGCTGGCCGTCCATAAGATCGTTTTTCCGTGAGTAGCCATGGTCGACAAACTGACGCATCTGAAACAGCTGGAGGCGGAAAGCATCCACATCATCCGCGAGGTCGCCGCCGAGTTCGACAACCCGGTGATGCTCTACTCGATCGGTAAAGACTCCGCCGTGATGTTGCATCTGGCACGCAAAGCCTTCTTTCCGGGCAAACTGCCGTTCCCGGTGATGCACGTCGACACCCGCTGGAAATTCCAGGAGATGTACACGTTCCGCGACAAGATGGTCGAAGAGCTTGGCCTGGACCTGATCACCCACGTCAACCCGGATGGGGTGGCGCAGGGCATCAACCCATTCACCCACGGCAGCGCCAAGCACACCGACATCATGAAGACCGAAGGCCTCAAGCAGGCCTTGGACAAGCATGGTTTCGACGCAGCTTTCGGCGGTGCCCGTCGCGATGAAGAGAAATCCCGCGCCAAAGAGCGCGTGTACTCGTTCCGCGACAGCAAACACCGCTGGGACCCGAAAAACCAGCGCCCGGAGCTGTGGAACGTTTACAACGGCAACGTCAACAAGGGTGAGTCGATCCGTGTGTTCCCGCTGTCCAACTGGACCGAACTGGACATCTGGCAGTACATCTACCTGGAAGGCATCCCGATTGTGCCGCTGTACTTTGCCGCCGAGCGCGACGTGATCGAGAAGAACGGCACGTTGATCATGATCGACGACGACCGCATCCTCGAGCACCTGTCCGACGAAGACAAAGCCCGAATCGTCAAAAAGAAAGTACGTTTCCGTACCCTTGGCTGCTACCCGTTGACGGGCGCGGTGGAGTCCGAGGCTGAAACCCTCACGGACATCATTCAGGAAATGCTCCTGACGCGAACTTCCGAGCGCCAGGGCCGGGTCATCGACCACGATGGCGCAGGCTCGATGGAAGATAAAAAACGTCAGGGTTATTTCTAAGGGGCTGTCACCAATGTCGCATCAATCTGATTTGATCAGCGAGGACATCCTCGCCTACCTGGGCCAGCACGAGCGCAAGGAAATGTTGCGCTTCCTGACCTGCGGCAACGTCGACGACGGCAAGAGCACCCTGATCGGGCGCCTGCTGCACGACTCCAAGATGATCTACGAAGATCACCTGGAAGCTATCACCCGCGACTCGAAGAAGTCCGGCACCACCGGTGATGACATCGACCTGGCGTTGCTGGTCGATGGCCTGCAGGCCGAGCGTGAGCAGGGCATCACCATCGATGTTGCCTACCGCTACTTCTCCACCGCCAAGCGCAAATTCATCATCGCCGACACCCCCGGCCATGAGCAGTACACCCGCAACATGGCCACCGGTGCCTCCACCTGTGACCTGGCGATCATCCTGATCGACGCCCGCTACGGCGTGCAGACCCAGACCCGTCGCCACAGCTTTATCGCCTCGTTGCTGGGTATCAAACACATCGTGGTGGCCGTCAACAAGATGGACATCAATGGCTTTGACCAAAGCGTATTCGAGCAAATCAAGGCGGATTACTTGAAGTTCGCCGAAGGCATTGCGTTCAAGCCGAGCACCATGGCCTTCGTGCCGATGTCCGCGCTCAAAGGCGACAACGTGGTCAACAAGAGCGAGCGTTCGCCTTGGTACACGGGCCAGTCGCTGATGGAAATTCTCGAAACCGTCGAGATCGCCAACGACCGCAACTACACCGACCTGCGTTTCCCGGTGCAGTACGTCAACCGTCCGAACCTGAACTTCCGTGGTTTCGCCGGCACCCTGGCCAGCGGCGTCGTGCACAAGGGCGACGAAGTCGTGGTGCTGCCGTCGGGCAAGAGCAGCCGGGTCAAATCCATCGTCACCTTCGACGGTGAGTTGGAGCACGCCGGCCCAGGCCAGGCTGTAACCCTGACCATGGAAGATGAAATCGACATCTCCCGTGGCGACCTGTTGGTGCATGCCGACAACGTGCCGCAAGTGGCCGACGCCTTCGACGCCATGCTGGTGTGGATGGCCGAAGAGCCGATGCTGCCGGGCAAGAAGTACGACATCAAGCGCGCCACCAGCTACGTGCCGGGTTCCATCACCAGCATCGTGCATCGTGTGGACGTGAACACCCTGGCCGAAGGCCCGGCGAGTTCGCTGCAGTTGAACGAGATTGGTCGGGTCAAGGTCAGCCTCGACGCCGCCATCGCGCTGGACGGCTATGACAGCAACCGCACCACCGGTGCGTTTATTGTTATCGACCGCTTGACCAATGGCACGGTGGCCGCGGGCATGATCATCGCGCCGCCGGTCAACCATGGCTCCGCCACGCATCACGGCAAGTTGGCCCATGTGGCGACCGAAGAACGCGCCCAGCGCTTCGGCCAGCAACCGGCCACCGTGCTGTTCAGCGGCCTGTCGGGCGCGGGCAAGAGCACCTTGGCCTATGCGGTTGAGCGCAAGCTGTTCGACATGGGCCGTGCCGTGTTCGTGCTGGATGGCCAGAACCTGCGCCACGACCTGAACAAAGGCTTGCCGCAGGACCGCACCGGGCGCACCGAAAATTGGCGGCGTGCCGCCCACGTGGCGCGCCAGTTCAACGAAGCCGGCCTGCTGACCCTGGCAGCATTCGTTGCGCCGGATGCCGAAGGCCGCGAACAGGCCAAGGCGCTGATTGGTGCCGACCGCCTGCTGACGGTTTACGTGCAGGCCTCGCCGTTGGTGTGTGCCGAGCGTGATCCGCAAGGCTTGTACGCTGCCGGTGGGGATAACATCCCTGGCGAGTCCTTCCCGTATGACGTGCCGTTGAATGCCGACCTGGTAATCGACACCCAGGTACTGTCGCTGGAAGACAGCGTCAAGCAAGTGCTGGAGCTGTTGCGTCAGCGCGGCGCGATCTAAACCTCGCCGCCACAAAAAAGCCCGCCACCGAGCACTCGGTGGCGGGCTTTTCTGTGGGATCTTGAAAGTTATCCGGGCAAGTGTGGGAGCGGGCTTGCTCGCGAAAGCGGTTTATCAGCCACACATGTATTAGCTGACACTCCGCTTTCGCGAGCAAGCCCGTTGCCACATTTTGATCACCTGTTATTTGGATAATCTGTGTGAAGCTTGCCTAGAAGCGCATCCTTGTCTTCCCACAGCTGGTTGATCCAGCCCTGAAACGCCAAACGATACTCCCCATCCTGCTCATAGTTCTTGCCGATAAACCCGGCTGGAATCTGCACCTCTTCGAAGTGCACCACCACGTCCTTCACATTCCCGCACAACAAATCCCAATAACCTGGGCGTCCGGCTGGGTAGTGGATGGTCACGTTCACCAATGACTTGAGTTGCTCGCCCATGGCATCCAGCACAAACGCAATCCCGCCCGCCTTGGGTTTGAGCAGGTAGCGGAACGGCGATTTCTGCTGGGCATGTTTGCCCGGCGTAAACCGCGTGCCCTCGGCAAAGTTGAAAATGCCCACCGGGTTGTCGCGAAACTTTGCACAGGTCTTGCGCGTAGTTTCCAGGTCTTTGCCTTTCTTCTCCGGATGCTTTTCCAAATAGGCCTTGGTGTAGCGCTTCATGAACGGAAAGCCCAGTGCCCACCATGCCAGGCCAATTACCGGCACCCAGATCAGTTCCTGCTTGAGGAAGAACTTCAGCGGCCGAATCCGGCGATTGAGCACGTATTGCAGCACCATGATGTCGACCCAGCTCTGGTGGTTGCTGGTCACCAGGTATGAGTGCTGGTAGTCGAGGCCCTCCAGGCCGGTCAGGTGCCAGCGGGTGCGCCGCACGAGGTTCATCCAGCCCTTGTTGTTGGTCACCCAGGCTTCGTGGGTGTGGTTCATCAGCCATTCGCTGAAGCGTTTGGCAAACGGCAGAGCCTTGAACAGCGCGACAACAAACAGGAACGAGCACAGCAGGATGGTGTTCAGCGCCAACAGCAGCGAAGCAATTACCCCGCGCACGGCGGCAGGTAGAAAATCCAGCATTTAGATATCCATAGGTCGGTTGGCGGCTTGAATCGCAGTCAGCGCGATGGTGTACACGATGTCGTCGACCTGGGCACCGCGCGGCAGGTCGTTGACCGGCTTGCGCAGGCCTTGCAGCATGGGGCCCAGGCTCACGCAGTCGGCACTGCGTTGCACGGCTTTGTGCGTGGTATTGCCAGTGTTCAGGTCGGGGAACACAAACACCGTGGCTTTGCCGGCGACCTGGCTGTTGGGCGCCAACTGCCGGGCGACGGTTTCATTGGCGGCGGCGTCGTATTGCAACGGCCCATCGATCAGCAGTGAGCTTTGTTGCTCGTGGGCGAGCAGGGTGGCTTCGCGGACTTTCTCCACTTCTTCGCCACTGGCCGAATCGCCGCTGGAATAGCTGATCATCGCCACGCGCGGGGTGATGCCGAAAGCCGCAGCCGAGTCGGCGCTTTGCAGGGCGATTTCTGCCAATTCGGCGGCGCTCGGGTGTGGGTTCATCACACAGTCGCCATACACCAGCACCTGCTCGGGGAACAGCATGAAGAACACCGACGACACCAAGGTGCAGCCCGGCGCCGTTTTAATCAGCTGCAGGGCAGGGCGGATGGTGTTGGCGGTGGAGTGGATAACGCCGGAGACCAGGCCGTCCACTTCATCCAGTGCAAGCATCATCGTGGCGATCACCACCGTGTCTTCGAGTTGCTGCTCGGCCATCGGCGCATTGAGGCTCTTGCTCTTTCGCAGTGCGACCATGGGTTCGACATACCGCTGGCGAATCAGGTCCGGGTCGAGAATCTCCAGGCCTTCGGGCAACTCAATGCCGTGGGCGCGGGCCACCGCTTCCACATCGGCTGGCTTGGCCAGCAGCACGCAACGGGCAATGCCCCGGGCCTGGCAGATGGCGGCGGCTTGCACGGTCAAGGGCTCGCTGCCTTCGGGCAGCACGATACGTTTGTTGGCCGCCTGGGCGCGCTGGATCAACTGATAGCGGAACACCGCTGGCGACAGGCGCATCTCCCGAGGCGTACCGCAGCGTTGGTGCAGCCAGCGCGCATCCAGGTGGCTGGCGACGAAATCGGTGATGATCTCCGCACGTTCGCGGTCATCAATCGGGATTTCCTTGTTCAGGCTGTTGAGCTGGTTCGCCGTGTCGTAGGAGCCGGTGCTCACCGACAACACCGGCAGCCCGGCCTGGAAAGCACCGCGGCACAGATCCATGATGCGTGGGTCGGGCAGGGTGTCGCTGGTCAGCAGCAAGCCGGCCAGAGGCACGCCGTTGATCGCGGCCAGGCTGACGGCGAGGATGATGTCGTCGCGGTCGCCGGGGGTTACCACCAGGACGCCGGGTTTGAGCAGTTCAACGGTGTTACGCATAGTGCGCGCGCAGATGATGATCTTGGTCATGCGCCGGCTTTCATAGTCACCGGCGTTGAGAATCTGCGCGCCCATCAGGTCGGCGACGTCGCGGGTGCGCGGCGCGTTGAGTTCCGGCTGGTACGGGATGCAGCCCAACAGGCGGAACTCGCCGCTGCGCAACAACGGCGAATGCTCTTTGAGACGCGCCGAGAATGCTTCCATGCTTTCGTCGGTGCGCACTTTGTTGAGGATCACACCGAGCATTTTCGGGTCTTTCGGCCCGCCGAACAGTTGGGCCTGCAGTTCCACGCGGCCGGAGAGTTCGGTGAGCACTTCGTTTTCCGGCGCCGACACCAGGATCACTTCGGCGTCGAGGCTCTTGGCCAGGTGCAGGTTGACCCGCGCCGCATAGCTGGCGCTGCGGGTCGGCACCATGCCCTCGACGATCAGCACGTCCTTGCCCACGGCGGCTTGCTGATAAAGGGTGATGATTTCTTCGAGCAGTTCGTCGAGCTGGCCATCGCCGAGCATCCGCTCGACATGGGCCAGGCCCAGAGGCTGTGGCGGTTTCAGGCCATGGGTGCGCGCCACCAGCTCGGTGGAGCGTTCAGGGCCGGTGTCGCCCGGGTGTGGCTGGGCAATCGGTTTGAAAAAGCCGACTTTCAGCCCGGCCCGTTCAAGGGTACGCACCAGCCCAAGGCTGATGGAGGTCAGACCCACTCCAAAATCGGTGGGCGCGATAAAAAAAGTCTGCATGCGAATTCTCTGGAGGTGCATGGCTTCGGTGGCGCTCTATGGCTGAGCGCCTACCGGGAATCAGGTGCCAAGGTTATCGTTATTCACGCTTTTGCGCACACCAGCCGCACGCAAAGGGCCGGCCTATTTTTTCCAGGCGCTGCGCGGGGTCGAGCACCCAGGCGCGGGACTGCCATGGCGGCTGGTGGCGCAGGTGCTGTGTGTGACCGCAGGACAGGTCGGCGACCCAGTGCCCGTCGTCGTCCTGGTGGAAGCCGATGATGAAGGATGCCGTTGATCGGTCCCGTCTGTCCGGGTTCTGTTCGCTTTCGGGCAAATCCTTGTTTAGACTTGTCCGTTCTTCATTCTTATGCAAAAGGTCTCGCCCCATGACGATCGCCGCTAACAAGGCTGTCTCCATCGACTATACCCTGACCAACGACGCTGGTGAGGTCATCGACAGCTCCGCCGGCGGCGCGCCGCTGGTCTACCTGCAAGGCGCAGGTAACATCATCCCGGGCCTGGAGAAGGCTCTGGAAGGCAAGAACGTCGGTGACGAACTGACTGTCGCCGTAGAACCTGAAGATGCATACGGCGAATACTCCGCCGAACTGGTCAGCACCCTGAGCCGCAGCATGTTCGAAGGTGTTGATGAGCTGGAAGTGGGCATGCAGTTCCACGCTTCCGCACCGGACGGCCAAATGCAGATCGTCACCATCCGCGATCTGGACGGCGACGACGTGACTGTCGACGGTAACCACCCTCTGGCCGGTCAGCGCCTGAACTTCCAAGTGAAGATCGTTGCCATCCGCGACGCTTCCCAGGAAGAAGTGGCTCACGGCCACGTCCACGGTGAAGGTGGTCATCACCATTGATTGTGGTTTGATCAATCGGTAGCAAAAACGCCCCGACTGGTTCGGGGCGTTTTTTTGTCTGCAGAAAAGCTGACTTGGCTTTATCGGGCCCAAACAAAAATGCCCCGGACCTTTCGGTACGGGGCATTTTTTAACTGTTACGTAACCAGGGCTACGTGGCAGTTTTTACCACTTAGGCTGCTGCAGCGACGTTCAGAGCCTTGATGTGGCCATTCAGGCGGCTCTTATGACGAGCGGCCTTGTTCTTGTGGATGATGCCTTTATCGGCCATACGGTCGATAACTGGCACGGCCAGAACGTAAGCAGCTTGGGCTTTTTCAGCGTCTTTGGTGTCGATGGCTTTAACTACATTCTTGATGTAGGTACGAACCATGGAACGCAGGCTGGCGTTGTGGCTGCGACGCTTCTCAGCCTGTTTTGCACGTTTTTTGGCGGAAGGTGTGTTGGCCACCGTCGAGCTCCTCGAAAGACTTTTTAGGAAATAGCAAACAAAATAGGCCGCGAATCATGCCGATGACTTGATGTGTTGTCAAGGGCGGCTGATGCGAACTGCTGAGTGGTCGATCTGAAGAGGCGGGTGATTTATTTCCGGCGCTTGACCTGTAAACTCGCGAGCTTTGGCTCTGTGCTGTTGCAGGCGCGCAGTATCGCATAAGTGGGCGCTTTGTTCGCCTGCTCTTTATCTATAGGCGCAAACTCTTTCAATGAATCTGCTCAAATCGTTGGCTGCCGTCAGCTCTATCACCATGATTTCCCGGGTTTTGGGGTTCGTGCGTGACACCCTGCTGGCACGCATTTTTGGCGCCAGCATGGCCACGGATGCATTCTTTATTGCCTTTAAACTGCCCAATCTGCTGCGGCGGATCTTCGCGGAGGGCGCTTTTTCTCAAGCTTTCGTGCCGATCCTGGCCGAGTACAAGACCCAGCAGGGTGAAGAGGCAACCCGCACGTTTATTGCCTATGTCTCGGGCCTGCTGACGCTGGTACTGATGTTGGTGACCATCGTCGGTATGCTGGCTGCGCCCTGGGTGATCTGGGCCACGGCGCCGGGTTTTGCCAACACACCGGAAAAATTCGCGCTGACCACTGATCTGCTGCGGGTGACCTTCCCCTATATATTGCTGATTTCTCTGTCGTCCCTGGCCGGGGCGATCCTCAATACCTGGAACCGCTTCTCGGTGCCAGCCTTCGTGCCGACCCTGCTGAACGTCAGCATGATTATTTTCGCGCTGTTCCTCACGCCTTACTTCGACCCGCCGGTCATGGCTCTGGGCTGGGCGGTACTGGCGGGTGGCCTGGCGCAGTTGCTCTACCAACTGCCGCACCTGAAAAAGATCGGCATGCTCGTGCTGCCACGTCTTAACCTCAAGGACACCGGCGTATGGCGCGTAATGCGCAATATGCTGCCGGCGATCCTGGGGGTGTCGGTCAGTCAGATCTCGCTGATCATCAACACTGCGTTTGCCTCGCTGCTGGTCTCCGGTTCGGTGTCGTGGATGTACTACGCCGATCGCCTGATGGAACTGCCGTCCGGTGTGCTTGGCGTGGCCTTGGGCACGATTTTGCTGCCAACCTTGTCGCGCACCTATGCCAGTAAGGACCGCCACGAGTATTCACGCATCCTCGACTGGGGCCTGCGCCTGTGCTTCATGCTGGTGCTGCCCTGTTCCCTGGCGTTGGGCATCCTGGCTGAGCCGTTGACCGTATCGTTGTTCCAGTATGGTCAGTTCAGCGCATTTGACGCGTCGATGACCCAACGTGCATTGGTCGCTTACTCCGTCGGTTTGCTCGGCATTATTGTGATCAAGGTGCTGGCCCCAGGCTTCTACGCCCAGCAAAATATCCGCACGCCGGTCAAAATCGCGATCTTCACCCTGATCGTTACCCAGTTGCTCAACCTGGTATTTATCGGTCCGTTGGCGCATGCCGGCCTGGCCCTGGCTATCAGCATCGGTGCCTGCATCAATGCCGGTCTGCTGTTTTATCAGCTGCGCAAGCAGCAGATGTTCCAGCCGCAGCCGGGCTGGGGAATGTTTGCCCTCAAGCTGGTGGTCGCGGTAGCGGCAATGTCAGCGGTGTTGCTGGGCCTGATGCACTTTATGCCGGCCTGGGATCAAGGCCCTATGCTGGAGCGCTTCATGCGCCTTGGCGTGTTGGTGGTCGCTGGTGTGGTGGTGTACTTCGGGATGTTGCTGCTGCAAGGCTTCCGCCTGCGGGATTTCAATCGCAAGTCGCTGGGATAGAGAGTTTGCCGCGATAAAACGGTTGTTTTATCGATTCGATCCATTTGGCCTGTGCTGTTGCCTGTCGTCCGGGGCCGGGTGTGGTTATAATCGACCACTTTATGAGCAAGAAGCGCGTTATGCAGCTGGTTCGAGGTCTCCACAACCTGCGCCCCCAGCATCGGGGCTGCGTCGCCACTATTGGCAACTTTGACGGTGTTCACCGTGGCCACCAGGCTATCCTGGCCCGGCTGCGCGAGCGAGCGGTCGAGTTGGGCGTGCCCAGCTGCGTGGTGATTTTTGAACCACAGCCGCGGGAATTCTTTACCCCCGAAACGGCGCCGGCACGTTTGGCCCGTCTGCGCGACAAGCTGCAACTGCTGGCTGAAGAGGGCGTGGACCGGGTCCTTTGCCTGGCCTTCAACCAGCGCTTGCAAAGCCTCAGCGCTGCCGAGTTCGTTGACCGTATTCTGGTGGATGGCCTGGGCGTACAGCACCTGGAGGTCGGCGACGACTTCCGTTTCGGTTGCGACCGCGTCGGGGATTTCGACTTCCTGCAACACGCCGGCGTTAATCAAGGTTTTACCGTCGAAGCCGCGCAAACCGTCGAACTGGACGGCCTGCGCGTGAGCAGTACCCAGGTGCGTAACGCCTTGGCCGCTGCCGACTTCGCCTTGGCCGAGCGTTTGCTCGGTCGCCCGTTCCGCATTGCCGGGCGGGTACTGCACGGCCAGAAGCTGGCGCGCCAACTGGGCACGCCAACCGCCAACGTGCAACTCAAGCGCCGTCGTGTGCCACTCACCGGGGTTTACCTGGTGAGCGTCGACATCGATGGTCAATCGTGGCCGGGAGTCGCCAATATAGGCGTCAGGCCCACGGTTGCAGGTGATGGCAAGGCCCACCTGGAAGTTCACCTTTTGGATTTTGCCGGTGATTTGTATGACCGGCGTTTGACGGTGGTTTTCCACCAGAAGCTGCGTGAAGAGCAGCGTTTCGCCTCCCTTGAGGCGTTGAAAACGGCGATCAATGCGGATGTCGCCGCCGCCCGTGCACTAGCCGCACCTAGCGCCCATCGCTAACCGAAGAGCCTTAAATGACCGACTATAAAGCCACGCTAAACCTTCCGGACACCGCCTTCCCAATGAAGGCCGGCCTGCCACAGCGCGAACCGCAGATCCTGCAGCGCTGGGACAGTATTGGCCTGTACGGAAAGTTGCGCGAAATTGGCAAGGATCGTCCGAAGTTCGTCCTGCACGACGGCCCTCCTTATGCCAACGGCACGATTCACATCGGTCATGCGCTGAACAAAATTCTCAAGGACATGATCCTGCGCTCGAAAACCCTGTCGGGTTTTGACGCGCCGTATGTCCCGGGCTGGGACTGCCATGGCCTGCCGATCGAACACAAAGTCGAAGTGACCTACGGCAAAAACCTGGGCGCGGATAAAACCCGCGAACTGTGCCGTGCCTACGCCACTGAGCAGATCGAAGGGCAGAAGTCCGAATTCATCCGCCTGGGCGTGCTGGGCGAGTGGGACAACCCGTACAAGACCATGAACTTCAAGAACGAGGCCGGTGAAATCCGTGCCTTGGCTGAAATCGTCAAAGGCGGTTTTGTGTTCAAGGGCCTCAAGCCCGTGAACTGGTGCTTCGACTGCGGTTCGGCCCTGGCTGAGGCGGAAGTCGAATACGAAGACAAGAAGTCCTCGACCATCGACGTGGCCTTCCCGATCGCCGACGACGCCAAGTTGGCCCAGGCTTTCGGCCTGGCAAGCCTGAGCAAGCCGGCGGCCATCGTGATCTGGACCACCACCCCGTGGACCATCCCGGCCAACCAGGCGCTGAACGTGCACCCGGAATTCACCTACGCCCTGGTGGACGTCGGTGATCGCCTGCTGGTGCTGGCCGAGGAAATGGTCGAGGCCTGTCTGGCGCGCTACGAACTGCAAGGTTCGGTGATCGCCACCACCACCGGCTCCGCGCTGGAACTGATCAACTTCCGTCACCCGTTCTATGACCGCCTGTCGCCGGTTTACCTGGCTGACTACGTCGAACTGGGTTCGGGTACGGGTGTGGTTCACTCCGCACCGGCCTACGGCGTTGACGACTTCGTGACCTGCAAAGCCTACGGTATGGTCAACGATGACATCCTCAACCCGGTGCAGAGCAATGGTGTGTACGCGCCATCGCTGGAGTTCTTCGGCGGCCAGTTCATCTTCAAGGCTAACGAGCCGATCATCGACAAACTGCGTGAAGTCGGTGCGCTGCTGCACACCGAAACCATCAAGCACAGCTACATGCACTGCTGGCGCCACAAAACCCCGCTGATCTACCGCGCCACCGCGCAGTGGTTTATCGGCATGGACAAAGAGCCGACCAGCGGCGACACCCTGCGTGTGCGCTCGCTCAAAGCCATCGAAGACACCAAGTTCGTCCCGGCCTGGGGCCAGGCGCGCCTGCACTCGATGATCGCCAATCGTCCGGACTGGTGCATCTCCCGCCAGCGTAACTGGGGCGTACCGATCCCGTTCTTCCTGAACAAGGAAAGCGGCGAGCTGCACCCACGCACCGTCGAGCTGATGGAAGCCGTGGCCTTGCGCGTTGAACAGGAAGGCATCGAAGCCTGGTTCAAGCTGGACGCCGCCGAGCTGCTGGGCGACGAAGCGCCGCTGTACGACAAGATCAGCGACACCCTCGACGTGTGGTTCGACTCGGGCACCACCCACTGGCACGTGCTGCGTGGTTCGCACCCGATGGGCCATGAGACCGGCCCGCGCGCCGACCTCTACCTGGAAGGCTCGGACCAACACCGTGGCTGGTTCCACTCGTCGCTGCTGACCGGTTGCGCCATCGACAATCACGCGCCGTACCGCGAACTGCTGACCCACGGCTTCACCGTCGACGAAACGGGCCGCAAGATGTCCAAGTCGCTGAAGAACGTGATCGAGCCGAAGAAGATCAATGACACCCTGGGCGCCGACATCATGCGTCTGTGGGTGGCCTCGACCGATTACTCGGGCGAAATCGCCGTGTCGGACCAGATCCTGGCCCGTAGCGCCGATGCCTACCGCCGTATCCGTAATACCGCACGCTTCCTGCTGTCGAACCTGACCGGTTTCAACCCGGCCACCGACATCCTGCCGGCCGAGGACATGCTTGCCCTGGACCGTTGGGCTGTGGACCGTACCCTGTTGCTGCAACGCGAGTTGCAGGAGCACTACGGTGAATACCGTTTCTGGAACGTGTACTCCAAGATCCACAACTTCTGCGTGCAGGAGCTGGGTGGTTTCTACCTCGACATCATCAAGGACCGCCAATACACCACCGGCGCCAACAGCAAGGCGCGCCGATCGGCGCAGACCGCGCTGTATCACATCTCTGAAGCGCTGGTGCGCTGGATCGCACCGATCCTGGCCTTCACCGCCGACGAGCTGTGGGAATACCTGCCGGGCGAGCGTAACGAGTCGGTGATGCTCAACACCTGGTACGAAGGTTTGACCGAACTGCCGGCCGACTTCGAACTGGGCCGCGAGTACTGGGAAGGCGTGATGGCCGTCAAAGTTGCGGTGAACAAGGAGCTGGAAGTTCAGCGTGCGGCCAAGGCCGTCGGTGGCAACCTGCAAGCCGAAGTCACCCTGTTTGCCGAGGACGGCCTGACCGCCGACCTGGCCAAGCTGAGCAACGAACTGCGCTTCGTGCTGATCACCTCCACCGCCAGCCTGGCACCGTTTGCCCAGGCACCTGCGGACGCGGTGGCCACCGAAGTACCGGGCCTCAAGCTCAAAGTCGTCAAGTCGGCCTTCCCGAAGTGCGCCCGTTGCTGGCACTGCCGTGAAGACGTGGGCGTGAACCCTGAGCATCCGGAAATCTGCGGTCGCTGTGTCGATAACATTTCGGGTGATGGCGAGGTTCGCCACTATGCCTAACGCTTCCAGCCGTTTCGGACGTCTGGGCTGGCTCGTACTGAGCGTGCTGGTGCTGGTCATTGACCAGCTCAGCAAGGCTCACTTCGAAGGTGCCTTACAGATGTACCAGCAGATTGTGGTCATTCCTGACTACTTCAGCTGGACCCTGGCCTACAACACCGGCGCTGCCTTCAGCTTTCTTGCTGACAGCTCCGGCTGGCAGCGCTGGCTGTTCGCGCTGATCGCCGTGGTGGTCAGTGCGGTGCTGGTGGTCTGGCTCAAGCGTCTGGGCCGTGATGACACCTGGCTGGCGATTGCCCTGGCGTTGGTGCTGGGCGGCGCGCTGGGCAACCTGTACGACCGCATTGCCCTGGGCCATGTAATCGACTTTATCCTGGTGCATTGGCAGAACCGCTGGTATTTCCCGGCGTTCAACTTTGCCGACAGCGCCATCACCGTCGGTGCAATCATGCTGGCGTTGGACATGTTCAAAAGTAAGAAAACCGGAGAGACCGTCAATGACTGATCAGGTATTGGCTGAGCAACGCATCGGCCAGAACACGGAAGTCACTTTGCATTTCGCATTGCGCCTGGAGAATGGCGACACGGTCGACAGTACGTTCGACAAAGCCCCGGCGACCTTCAAGGTCGGTGATGGCAACCTGCTGCCGGGTTTTGAAGCCGCGCTGTTCGGTTTCAAGGCTGGCGACAAGCGCACCCTGCAGATCCTGCCGGAAAACGCCTTTGGCCAGCCCAACCCGCAAAACGTGCAGATCATCCCGCGTTCGCAGTTCCAGGACATGGACCTGTCGGAAGGTCTGCTGGTGATCTTCAACGACGCGGCGAATACCGAGCTGCCCGGCGTGGTGAAAACCTTCGATGACACGCAAGTGACCATCGACTTCAACCACCCGTTGGCCGGTAAAACCTTGACGTTTGACGTCGAAATCATCGACGTTAAAGCGCTCTGATCGACTAAACCGGTTCCTGTGGGCGCTGGCTTGCCTGCGATAGCACCACCTCGGAGTACCTGATACACCGAGTCGTCTGTATCGCGGGCTAACCCGGCTTCCACAGAGGCTTACTCTTACAGAGTTGCGTTGATCCAATTTCTTGCCCTGCAAGACACGAGGCACAGCATGCAAATCAAACTCGCCAATCCCCGTGGCTTCTGCGCGGGCGTGGACCGGGCGATCGAAATCGTTAATCGCGCCCTGGAAGTCTTCGGCCCGCCGATTTATGTGCGCCATGAAGTCGTCCACAACAAATTCGTGGTCGAAGACCTGCGAGCACGCGGCGCTATCTTTGTCGAAGAACTCGACCAAGTGCCGGACGACGTTATCGTCATCTTCAGCGCCCATGGTGTGTCCCAGGCGGTACGTACCGAAGCGGCCGGCCGTGGCCTGAAAGTATTCGACGCTACCTGCCCGCTGGTGACCAAGGTGCATATCGAAGTGGCGCGTTACAGCCGTGACGGTCGTGAATGCATCCTGATTGGCCACGCTGGCCACCCGGAAGTCGAAGGCACCATGGGCCAGTACGACTCCAGCACGGGCGGTGCCATCTACCTCGTGGAAGATGAAAAGGACGTCGCCAACTTGCAGGTGCAAAACCCCGAGCGGCTGGCCTTTGTGACGCAAACCACCTTGTCGATGGACGACACCAGCCGAGTGATCGATGCCCTGCGCACGCGATTCCCGGCCATCGGCGGCCCGCGTAAGGACGACATCTGCTACGCCACGCAAAACCGTCAAGACGCGGTCAAGCAACTGGCCGATGAGTGCGATGTAGTGCTGGTGGTCGGCAGCCCTAACAGCTCCAACTCCAACCGCTTGCGCGAACTGGCTGAGCGCATGGCGACACCGGCATACCTGATCGACGGTGCTGAAGACATGCAGCGCAGCTGGTTCGACGGTGTTGAGCGTATCGGCATCACGGCGGGCGCCTCGGCGCCTGAAGTCCTGGTGCGTGGCGTGATCCAGCAGTTGCAGGCCTGGGGTGCCACCGGCGCCGATGAGTTGGCCGGTCGTGAAGAGAACATCACGTTCTCCATGCCCAAAGAGCTGCGAGTCCGCTCGCTGCTTTGAATGCCAGGTCGCCCGAATGATTTCGGCACACTGCCTGCTCAGTGGGTTCACTGCGCAGGCTGATGCGCCCACTGGGGGCAAGTACCAACTGAAACAGGCTTTGCCCCTGGTCCGCGTCGCATACGTGCACCGTGCCAGCGCGAAAGCCGCCTGCTGAAAACACCGGTTCGCCCAGCCCGCTGAAGCGTACCTGGCTCTTGACCGGCCCATTGCCGACGATCGGTATTGTCCCGCTGTCCTGCCGTTCCAGCAGCACCGGGTTGGTGTCGTCCAGGATGCCGCGCCCGCTTGCGTCCAGAATCACTCGCCATCCCAGGCTCCAGTTCTCATCCTTGGCATGAATGACCACCGCACGATTGCGGGTAATGGCCTCGGTGCGTGCATAACGCAACCCGGCTGCCAGGGCGTTGACAGCCGTTTGTCGCTGCTGCGATGCAAGAAACCCCCTGAAGCCGGGTACGGCGAGGTTTGCCAGGATGCCGCTCAGCACCAGGCCGAGCAGCAGTTCGATCAGCGTGAAGCCGTGTTGTCTCATAGGTCGTCCCTCCGTGGACGTGTTCAGTCTTTCAGTCGGCAGGCATAGGTATAGCCCCCGGCTCTTCGCGCTGAATGATGGCATTCATGTCCAAAGTATTTCCCTTTGTTCCGAGAGCAGCGCCAGCCAAAAACCGGCGCTAGTCTTGGGCTGCACAGCAGGTTTTTACTGCTTTTTTCAGCCTTCGACAGGGAAGACGACGGTAATGCTTGTTCGCCCGAACACCCACGCTGCCCCCGTTTTGCCCAGGCACCAATCCGGTATCACGCTGATCGAGGTGCTGGTGGCAGTGCTGATTCTTGCGGTTGGCCTGCTCGGCGCCGCAGTGATCCAGCTCAATGCACTCAAGCACACTGACAGCTCCAGGATGATCAGCCAGGCCAGTTTCATTGCCTACGACATGCTGGACCGGGTCCGTGCCAATTCGGGTGCTGATTACTCATGGGGCCTGAGCGAAGGTGCACCGCCCAGTACAGTGACCTCCAGCGTGCGTGATCTGGACCTGCATGATTTCGAAGCCAATATCCTCGGGTTTGCTGGAGCGAGCGCAAAAGGGTCTGTTGTGGTCAGCGGCAGCAAGGTGACCGTCAGTATCAGTTGGGACGACGCCAGGGCGGCGAACAGTGGCGGCGCACGCGAAACGTTCATCCTCACCAGTCGCGCTGCCAGCGAGCCAGGGGTGGCGCAATGATTCGCCTTGCGCGGGGTTTCAGCTTGATTGAGCTGTTGCTGGCGCTGGCTATCGGGTTGGTGCTGGTATTTGGGGTCAGTCAAGTCGTCATCAGCGCGCGATCCACCCACACCAGCCAGCAGGCGGCCATGTTGCTGCAGGATGATGCGCGGTTTGTGCTGGGCAAGATGGTCCAGGATATTCGCCAGGCAGGCATGTTTGGCTGCCTGGCGACGGCCTATATCGATAATGCACCGCCAGCGTTCGATCGACCCGTTGGCTGGAGTGCTGCGAGCAGCTCAAGGTCACTGACGCTGGTCACCGCCGAAGTGGCAGGTGAGGGCGGCAAGCCTGACTGGACGGTACTTTCCGATTGCACCGGCACTGCCCAAGCCTACGCGGGCAGCGCACCACTGCCCGCGCCCGGTCAGATTCGGTTTGCGATACGCCAGCTCACCTACACCTTTGAGGCGGGGCAGTTGAAGGTCAGTACGCCTGCAGCGCCGGCCAGGATTGTGTTGGTGGATAATGTACAGGCGTTCGACATCAGTTTCGGTGTAGCGGCCCAACTCGGCTCCACTCAAGTCGTGCGCTATGACGCCAGCCCGGCTGATGAATCGCTGATACGCAGTGTGCGCATTCAGATGACGCTTCGCGACCCGACCGGGCGAGTGAAGGATCAGGCCTACAGCGTGGTGGCTGCGCTGCGTAATCGGGTGGGGTAGGGCGACCATGTCGAGTTATCGCGGCTTTTATCGGCAGCAGACGGGCATGGTTTTATTGATCAGCCTGGTATTTCTATTGGTCCTGTCACTGATCGGCCTGGCTTCAATGCAAGGCGCCATGTCTCAGCAAAAAATTGCCAGCGGCATCTGGCATCGCAATCAATCCTTTCAAAGCGCTGAAAGCGGCTTGCGGTTGGGTGAGTCGGACATCCGACGCTCAAGTCCGGTGCTGCCGTTGTGCCGCTCGATCAGTCGCTGTGTACCGCCGCAGGAGTCGTTTTCGGTGGTGGGTGCCGGGGAGAATCCTGTTTCAGCGGTGAGCTGGGTTGCCCTGAAGGGTGGGTTGTATGGGGTTCAAGCGTTGGGGCCTGGCGCAGGGCTTGTGGGTCTACCGCCTGAAACAGGCGCCGCGTTGTACCGTGTGACGGCGGTCGGGCTCAGCGGCCAGTCGCGTACGGTGCTGGAGACGGTGTATGCACAAGTAGACAAGGAGGGAGGCCCAGTATTTCGTCGGGTTTTATGGCGGCAACTTCAATAAGGAGCGTATCAATGGGCAAGGATTGCCAAGGTTTCACCCTGATCGAGTTACTGATCGCTGTAGCGATCATCGCGTTTCTGGCCGGGATCGCTTACCCCGGGTATACCGGCCATGTAAAAAAAGCCTATCGCGCAGAAATCGTTGCGTTGTTGTATGAGCAAGTCCACTACCTGGAGCGCTTCTACACGCGTAACGGTACTTTTCTTGATGCAGGCAACGTCAGTGGGGGCAATGATCGCTATAGAATCAGCGCTGCATTAAACCCTCAGGCATTCAGCCTGGTAGCCACGCCTGTCGCCGGCTCAGTGATGGCGGGAGACCCTTGCGGTGCATTCAGCCTGAGCAGCTCCGGTGTGCGCAGCAATCCGGGGGCGGCACCTGAAATGTCGCGCAAGGCGTGCTGGGGGCAATGATGAGAGTGCTGGATGATTGGGCGCCGGGCGCGCCTTTCCCTTTTTATCGGCTGGATCAAATGATGGCTAAGCAACAGAAAGTGGTGATTGTCGGTGGTGGAGTCATCGGGTTGTTGACGGCATTCAACCTGGCCACCCGAGGGCAGGCCGTCGTACTGCTGGATCGCTCCGGGCTTGGCCAGGAGTCTTCATGGGCGGGCGGCGGCATCGTTTCACCGCTTTACCCGTGGCGCTACAGCCCGGCAGTCACCGCGCTGGCCCACTGGTCCCAGGATTTTTATCCACAGCTGGCGCAGCGCTTGTTCGCCGCCACGGGCGTTGATCCAGAAGTTCATACCACGGGCTTGTACTGGCTGGACCTGGAGGATGAAGCTGAAGCACTGGCCTGGGCTGCCCGAGAAGGCCGGCCGCTGAGCAAAGTGGATGTGTCTGCCGCCCATGATGCTGTGCCGGTGCTCGGTGGTGGTTATTCCCAGGCGGTCTACATGGCGGATGTGGCCAATGTGCGCAATCCGCGGCTGGTCAAATCCCTCAAAGCGGCGTTATTGGCGCTACCCGGCGTGACCCTGCATGAGCAGTGCGAAGTCCATGGGTTTGTTCTTGAGGGTGGCGACATAGTGGGGGTGGACACGGCCGCCGGGCAGATTCTTGGCGATCAGGTGGTGCTGGCTGCCGGTGCCTGGAGCGGGGAGCTGCTGGGCAAGCTGAGCTTGTCGTTACCTGTGGAACCGGTCAAAGGCCAAATGATTTTGTACAAGTGTGCGTCGGATTTCTTGTCGAGCATGGTTCTGGCCAAAGGCCGCTACGCGATCCCGCGGCGTGACGGGCACATTCTGATCGGCAGTACGCTGGAACATGAAGGGTTCGACAAGACCCCGACCGAGCCTGCGCTGGAAAGCCTCAAGGCCTCGGCTGTGGAATTGATTCCCGCGTTGGCGGACGCCGAGGTTGTGGGCCATTGGGCCGGTTTGCGCCCCGGGTCGCCGGAAGGTATCCCTTACATCGGCGAGGTTCCGGGTTTCAAAGGGCTTTGGCTCAATTGCGGGCATTACCGCAACGGGCTGGTGCTCGCGCCTGCATCCTGCCAGCTATTCGCTGACCTGCTGCTGGGGGCCGCACCGATCATTGACCCGGCGCCTTACGCACCGGCAGGTCGGATCAACGCTGGATAGACTTTGGCCCTTGTTCCAGATGCGCTTGGGTGCAGTACCACGCTTGGCGTGAACTGAGTGCGCGATCCTGCGGCAGGTGCACGCCGCAGTGGGCACAGCGCACCATCAAGGCGGCGTCAGGCGCGGCGGGGCGTTGCTGTTTAGCCGCCGGGCTTTTGAATTTGCGCCAGAACCATACCGCGGCAGCAATGACGGCAATCCAGAACAGTAGACGAACCATGGTGTGCAGTTTCTCGACAGGGAATGCGCCAGTTTAGCCAAGCGCGTGAAAAGCGCACAGCGCAATAATGCTTGCCCACAAAAAAGGGAGCCCAGTGGGCTCCCTTTTTGTATCGCGTCGACCTGTCAGTCGAAGACACCGAAGGTCATGTAGCTGAACCACGAACGGTCCTGGTTGTTGCCAAGGGCCTGTGGTGCTTCTTCTTCGATCACATCACCGTTTGCGTCATGCGGCTTGAGGTCCGAAGGAATAGCGTCCTTGGCATCCTGGTACTGCTTCATCACTTCCTGGTTGGCGCGGGTTTCGCCCGGCGGCAACGGTGGACGGGACTCGATGAGGCCCAAGGTGTACTTGCTCAGCCACGAACGGTTGTCCACTTCGGCAACCTGAGGCACGAACTGGCCGTCCTTGAGGCTTGGGTGGTCGGGGTAGTTGAGCTTCAGGGTTTCCAGGCTGGTGGCCGCCAGGGCGTCCAGGTGCAGGCGCTGGTAAGCCTCGGTCATCACTGCCAGGCCGTCACCCACGGATGGGGTTTCCTGGAAGTTCTCCACCACATAGCGGCCACGGTTGGCGGCAGCGACATACGCCTGACGGGTCAGGTAGTAGTGGGCAACGTGAATCTCGTAGGAGGCCAGCAGGTTGCGCAGGTAGATCATGCGCTGCTTGGCGTCCGGCGCGTAGCGGCTGTTGGGGAAGCGGCTGGTCAGCTGGGCGAACTCGTTGTAGGAGTCGCGTGCAGCACCCGGGTCACGCTTGGTCATGTCCAGCGGCAGGAAGCGCGCCAGCAGGCCAACGTCCTGGTCGAACGAGGTCAGGCCCTTCATGTAGTAGGCGTAGTCCACGTTCGGGTGTTGCGGGTGCAGACGGATAAAACGCTCGGCAGCAGACTTGGCGGCCTCCGGCTCGGCGTTCTTGTAGTTGGCGTAGATCAGCTCAAGCTGGGCCTGGTCGGCATAGCGCCCGAACGGATAGCGCGACTCCAGTGCCTTCAGCTTGGCTGTGGCGCTGGTGTAGCTATTATTGTCCAAGTCTTTTTGAGCTAATTGATACAGCTCGACTTCGCTCAGGTTTTCGTCGACGACTTCCTTTGTTGACGAGCAAGCAGCAGTCATGGCGAGGATGGCGATCAGCAGCAGGTGTTTCACTTGCATGGCGGCTTGCGTCCCTATGACGGCCGCTGTCTTGGGCGGGGCCGTCCTGTTATGATGAGCGCCCCGTTGAAAGCATCGGGGCAAAAGACGCCGTATTTAACCACAAGCGCGCAGCCGAAACCAAAGGCTGTGCCACGCCTAGTCTGAGCATGTCCGATAAAATTGAACTTCGCGCAGAGGTGCCGTCCGAATTGGGCGGCCAACGCCTCGATCAAGTCGCCGCACAATTATTCGCTGAGCACTCGCGCTCGCGCCTTTCCGCCTGGATCAAAGACGGCCGCCTGACTGTGGATGGAGCGGTTATCCGCCCGCGAGACATAGTCCATGGCGGTGCGATTCTTGAGCTGACTGCCGAGCAGGAAGCCCAGGGAGAATGGGTCGCTCAGGACATCGAGCTGGATATCGTCTATGAAGATGACGACATCCTGGTCATCAACAAACCCGCAGGCCTGGTGGTTCACCCGGCAGCCGGGCACGCTGATGGCACCTTGCTCAATGCCTTGTTGCACCACGTGCCGGACATTATCAATGTCCCGCGCTGCGGCATCGTGCACCGCCTGGATAAGGACACCACCGGCTTGATGGTGGTGGCCAAGACGATCCAGGCCCAGACGCAGCTGGTCACACAATTGCAGAGTCGCAGCGTCAGCCGAATCTACGAGTGCATCGTGATCGGCGTGGTGGTGGCGGGTGGCAAGATCAACGCCCCTATTGGCCGTCACGGCCAGCAGCGCCAGCGTATGGCGGTAATGGAAGGTGGCAAGCAGGCCGTCAGCCACTACCGTGTGCTGGAGCGTTTCCGGTCCCACACTCACGTGCGGGTCAAGCTCGAAACCGGTCGCACGCACCAGATTCGCGTGCACATGGCGCACATTAATTTCCCGTTGGTCGGAGATCCTGCCTACGGTGGTCGCTTCCGTATTCCGCCGGCTGCCAGTGTGACCATGGTTGAATCGCTGAAATCCTTCCCGCGCCAGGCCTTGCACGCACGCTTCCTGGAACTGGATCATCCGACGAGCGGTAAGCGGATGAGCTGGGAATCGCCTCTGCCGGACGATCTGGTCTGGTTGCTGTCGCTGCTCAAGCAGGATCGTGAGGCGTTTATCGGATGAGTGACTGGCTGATTCCTGACTGGCCTGCGCCGGCTCAGGTCAAAGCCTGCGTCACTACCCGTGCGGGCGGCGTCAGCTTGGCGCCGTTCGACAGCCTTAACCTGGGCGATCATGTCGAGGACAGCCTTGAGGCTGTTCTTGAAAACCGTCGCCGCCTGACCGACGCATTCCACATTCAGCCTGCCTGGCTGCGCCAAGTCCACGGGACCGCTGTGGTTGAGGCGGACCCATCGCGCATTGCAGAGGCCGATGGCAGTTGGACCAGCACGCCGGGTATTGCCTGCACATCCATGACCGCCGATTGCTTGCCCGCGTTGTTCTGCAACCGTGCCGGCACGCGTGTGGCCGCCGCCCATGCCGGTTGGCGTGGCTTGGCGGCGGGTGTGCTTGAAGCCGCCTGCGAAAGCCTGGCGGCCGAACCCGGCGAAGTGTTGGTCTGGCTGGGTCCTGCCATTGGGCCGCAGGCCTTTGAAGTCGGCCCGGAAGTGCGGGACGCTTTTATGCAGCCACTGCCGGTCACTGCCGAAGCCTTTGTTCCAAGCCACAATCCCGGCAAGTACATGGCTGACATCTACCAGCTGGCACGGCTGCGGCTGGCCGCACGCGGTGTCACCGCTGTTTACGGTGGCGGTCTCTGCACCGTGACCGATCCGCGCTTCTTTTCTTACCGGCGCAGCCCTCGCACCGGTCGGTTTGCCTCCCTGATCTGGCTTGAACGCTAGACTCTCCTGATCCGGGTCATTGCTGATCCATATCAACCATTGCTCGCTTGAATCCTCCAGAATCCACCCCATCTATAAGGGTATCTGGCAGGTTTCTTCATTCAGGATGTGTTTACAGCTCCGGCCTGCTCAAAAGGAAGGTGACTAATGCGTATTGATCGTTTAACCAGCAAATTGCAGTTGGCCTTATCGGATTCCCAATCCCTGGCGGTGGGCCTTGACCACCCGGCCATCGAGCCTGCGCACTTGATGCAGGCGCTCCTTGAACAGCAAGGTGGTTCTATCAAGCCCTTGCTGATGCAGGTGGGCTTTGACATCAACAGCCTGCGCAAGGAGTTGAGCAAAGAGCTCGACCAACTGCCGAAAATCCAAAACCCTACCGGCGACGTGAACATGTCGCAGGACTTGGCGCGCCTGCTCAACCAGGCTGATCGCCTGGCTCAGCAGAAAGGTGATCAGTTCATCTCCAGCGAACTGGTGCTGCTCGCCGCAATGGACGACAACAGCAAGCTTGGCAAATTGTTGCTGGGGCAGGGCGTGAGCAAGAAAGCCCTGGAAAACGCCATCAACAACCTGCGTGGTGGCGAGGCCGTGAATGACCCCAACCACGAAGAGTCGCGCCAGGCGCTGGACAAGTACACCGTCGACCTGACCAAGCGCGCCGAAGAAGGCAAGCTTGACCCGGTGATCGGCCGTGACGACGAAATTCGTCGCACCATCCAGGTGCTGCAACGTCGTACCAAGAACAACCCGGTGCTGATCGGCGAACCCGGCGTGGGTAAAACCGCGATTGCCGAGGGCCTGGCCCAGCGCATCATTAATGGTGAGGTGCCGGATGGCCTGAAAGGCAAGCGCCTGCTGTCCCTGGACATGGGGTCGTTGATCGCCGGTGCCAAGTTCCGTGGCGAGTTCGAAGAACGCCTGAAATCCTTGCTGAACGAGCTGTCGAAGCAGGAAGGGCAGATCATTCTGTTTATCGACGAACTGCACACCATGGTTGGCGCCGGTAAAGGCGAAGGTTCGATGGACGCCGGCAACATGCTCAAGCCGGCCTTGGCGCGGGGCGAGTTGCACTGCGTTGGCGCAACCACGCTCAACGAGTACCGCCAATACATTGAGAAGGACGCGGCACTTGAGCGTCGCTTCCAGAAAGTGCTGGTGGAAGAGCCGAGCGAAGAAGACACCATCGCCATCCTGCGTGGCCTCAAAGAACGCTATGAGGTCCACCATAAGGTGGCGATCACTGACGGCGCGATCATTGCGGCGGCCAAGTTGAGCCATCGCTATATCACCGATCGCCAGCTGCCGGACAAGGCCATCGACCTTATCGACGAAGCGGCCAGCCGCATTCGTATGGAAATTGACTCCAAGCCGGAAGTGCTCGACCGCCTGGATCGTCGCCTGATTCAACTGAAAGTCGAATCCCAGGCGCTTAAGAAGGAAGAGGACGAGGCGGCGAAAAAACGCCTGGAAAAACTTCAGGAAGAAATCGTCCGTCTTGAACGCGAGTATTCGGATCTCGAGGAAATCTGGACGTCGGAAAAAGCCGAAGTGCAGGGTTCTGCACAGATCCAGCAAAAGATCGAGCAGTCCCGTCAGGAGTTGGAAGCCGCGCGCCGTAAAGGCGACCTGAACCGCATGGCCGAGTTGCAGTACGGGGTGATCCCGGATCTGGAGCGCAGCCTGCAGATGGTCGATCAGCATGGCAAGAGCGAGAACCAGTTGCTGCGCAGCAAGGTGACCGAGGAAGAAATCGCCGAAGTGGTCTCCAAGTGGACCGGCATCCCCGTGTCGAAAATGCTTGAAGGCGAGCGCGACAAGTTACTGAAGATGGAAAGCCTGCTGCACCAGCGCGTCATCGGGCAGGAAGAGGCGGTGGTCGCGGTGTCCAACGCGGTGCGGCGTTCCCGTGCCGGCTTGTCCGACCCGAACCGTCCAAGCGGCTCGTTCATGTTCCTCGGCCCAACCGGCGTGGGTAAGACCGAGCTGTGCAAAGCCTTGGCCGAGTTTCTCTTCGATACGGAAGAGGCCATGGTGCGGATCGATATGTCCGAGTTCATGGAGAAACATTCGGTGGCTCGCCTGATTGGTGCACCACCAGGCTACGTGGGCTACGAGGAGGGCGGTTACCTGACCGAGGCTGTGCGGCGCAAGCCTTACTCGGTGATCCTGCTGGACGAGGTCGAGAAGGCCCACCCGGACGTGTTCAACATCCTCCTGCAGGTGTTGGAAGACGGCCGCCTGACGGACAGCCATGGGCGTACCGTGGACTTTCGCAACACAGTGATCGTGATGACCTCCAACCTGGGCTCGGCGCAGATCCAGGAGCTGGTGGGTGATCGTGAAGGCCAGCGTGCGGCGGTGATGGATGCGCTGACCTCGCACTTCCGTCCGGAATTTATCAACCGGGTCGATGAAGTGGTGATCTTCGAGCCTCTGGCGCGGGATCAGATCGCGGGTATCACCGAGATCCAGTTGGGTCGTCTGCGTAGTCGCCTGGCCGAGCGTGAGCTTGACCTGGAGCTGAGCAGCGAGGCGTTGGACAAGCTGATCGCGGTCGGTTACGACCCGGTGTATGGCGCACGGCCACTTAAACGTGCGATCCAGCGCTGGATCGAAAACCCACTGGCACAGTTGATCCTGTCGGGCAGCTTCATGCCAGGCACCCGCGTGACGGCCACGGTGGAAAACGACGAAATCGTCTTCCACTAAGCCCAGCCTGTAGGGTTATTAGAGACGGCCTCGCATTGCGAGGCCTTTTTTTTCGATAGGGCGTTGAACTGTAAGGCAAAGGCTTGTAAAGTGCGCCCCGCAGCAACGTCAGCCCACGGGTTTCTTCTCCCCAAGGAGAAATCAGAAAGAAGCGCAAATCATTGTCTTAAAAGCAATTTAAAGGGTTGACAGGGGTTTTTAAGATTGTAGAATAGCGCGCCTCAGAGACATGAACGTAGCGATACGGACAAGCCGAAGAGAAGGTTACAAAGTAGTAAAAGTTGTAAATTTGAAATATGCAGTTCCGTGATAGCTCAGTCGGTAGAGCAAATGACTGTTAATCATTGGGTCCCAGGTTCGAGTCCTGGTCACGGAGCCAATTTCAAAACCGGGGTATAGCGCAGTCCGGTAGCGCGCCTGCTTTGGGAGCAGGATGTCAGGAGTTCGAATCCCCTTACCCCGACCATTTTTGGGTCGTTAGCTCAGTTGGTAGAGCAGTTGG
>NZ_LXJP01000017.1:0-109762 GCF_001728855.1 Pseudomonas sp. AP19
AGATATAATTCGCCGTCAACACCTAATTCCAGCTTTATTCGGATTTGAGCGTAATACGCGCAAATGCCTTCTTGCCAGCCTGGCAAACATGGGTAGCGCCCAGCTCGTATATAAAGGTGCGATCGACAACCTCACCATCTATACGCACACCACCGGAACCCAAAAGGTCGCGAGCAACCGCAGAGTTCTTCACCAGGCCCGCCTTATTAAGGACGGCAGCGATCGGCATCGCTTCAGCAGCAGTCAATTCGATCTCCGGCAGATCATCCGGCAGCTCGCCATCCTTCATACGGTTACCCGCCGCACGATGAGCACTCGCCGCAGCCTCCTCACCGTGGAAGCGCGCAACAATCTCCTCCGCCAACTTGATCTTCACATCACGCGGATTGGCGCCCGCCTCGACTTCAGCGCGCAGCGCATTAATCTCATCCATCGAACGGAAGCTCAGCAGCTCGAAGTAACGCCACATCAGCGCATCTGGAATCGAAACCAGCTTGCCATACATAACACCCGGCGCTTCCTGGATACCCACATAGTTACCCAAGGACTTGGACATCTTCTTGACGCCATCCAACCCCTCCAGCAACGGCATGGTCAGAATGCACTGAGCCTCTTGGCCGTATGCGCGCTGCAACTCACGCCCCATCAGCAGGTTGAACTTCTGATCGGTGCCGCCAAGCTCAACGTCCGCGCGCAGTGCCACCGAGTCATACCCTTGTACCAGCGGGTAAAGAAACTCATGAATCGCGATAGGCTGATTGGTGGAGTAGCGCTTGTCGAAATCATCACGCTCAAGCATGCGCGCCACAGTGTACTGGGAGGTGAGGCGAATGAAATCTGCCGGCCCCATCTGGTCCATCCAGGTGGAGTTGAATGCCACCTCGGTCTTGGCCGGATCGAGAATCTTGAACACCTGAGTCTTGTAGGTCTCGGCATTGTCGAGAACCTGCTCACGCGTCAACGGCGGGCGCGTGGCGCTCTTGCCGCTCGGATCACCGATCATCCCGGTGAAGTCACCTATAAGGAAGATGACCTGGTGCCCCAGTTCCTGGAACTGGCGCAGCTTGTTAATAAGCACCGTATGACCCAAGTGCAGGTCTGGCGCCGTTGGATCGAAGCCAGCCTTAATACGCAGGGGCTGGCCACGCTTGAGCTTTTCGATCAGCTCGGCCTCGACCAACAGTTCTTCCGCACCACGTTTTATCAGCGCTAGCTGCTCTTCAACCGACTTCATAACAGACCCGCAAGGCTCAGATTCAAAAGGGAACCAACCATACAAGATCAGGGACTAATTACAAGTTTTGCCCTGCGCACGGACACCGTTCAGCAAGCCCAGCGTTCGCGAGCTTGCGCCACAGATGATTTGGTTATATTTTATACAGTTATTTCATCTTCATCATGTCATTCATCTTTTCCATTTCATCTTCAAAGTCAAAATTACTTATGACCACAGAACCGTCTAAAGCGCCGCCGCTTTACCCGAAGACCCACCTGCTCGCCGCAAGTGGTATCGCCGCCCTTCTCAGCCTGGCACTCCTGGTATTCCCTTCCAGTGACGTAGAAGCCAAACGAACATCCCTGAGCCTTGACCTGGAAAGTCCAGTTGAACAACTGACACAAGATCAAGACGCTTCTGACGCGCAACAAGCCACAAACGCGCCAGCCGATTCACCGTTTGCACAGATAGAAAGCACACCCGAAGACACTCAACACGCCGCTCAAGAGCCGGCTGCAGCGGTCCCCCCAAAGAATCCCCTGCACCTCGAAGTCATCGTCGCCAAAGGCGATACGCTTTCAACGCTGTTCGAAAAGGTCGGCCTGCCCACCTCTGCTGTTAATGAGGTGCTGGCCAGCGATAAACAAGCCAAGCAATTTACCCAGCTCAAACACGGCCAGAAGCTTGAGTTCGAATTGGCGCCCAATGGCCAACTGAAGAACCTGCACAGCAATGTCAGCGACCTCGAAAGCATTACCCTCACCAAGGGCGCCAAAGGCTTTGCCTTCAACCGCATCACCACCAAACCGGTAATGCGCTCAGCTTACGTGCACGGTGTGATCAACAGTTCATTGTCACAATCGGCCGCCCGCGCCGGCTTGTCACACAGCATGACCATGGACATGGCCAGCGTATTTGGCTACGACATCGATTTCGCCCAGGACATTCGCCAGGGTGACGAATTCGACGTGATCTACGAACAGAAAGTCGCCAACGGTAAGGTGGTCGGCACCGGCGCCATTCTTTCCGCGCGCTTCACCAACCGTGGCAAGACCTACACCGCTGTTCGCTACACCAACAAACAAGGCAATAGCAGCTACTACACCGCTGATGGCAATAGCATGCGCAAAGCCTTCATCCGCACGCCAGTGGACTTCGCTCGCATCAGTTCGCGTTTCTCCATGGGTCGCAAGCATCCAATCCTCAACAAAATCCGCGCCCACAAAGGCGTCGACTATGCCGCTCCACGTGGCACGCCAATCAAAGCGGCCGGTGATGGCAAGGTCCTGCTGGCCGGACGTCGCGGTGGCTACGGCAATACCGTGATCATCCAGCACGGCAACACCTACCGCACGCTGTACGGCCATATGCAAGGGTTTGCCAAAGGCGTCTCCACGGGCAGCAACGTGAAGCAAGGCCAGGTGATCGGCTACATCGGCACTACCGGCCTGTCCACCGGCCCGCATTTGCACTATGAGTTCCAGGTCAACGGCGTCCACGTCGACCCATTGGGCCAGAAGCTGCCGATGGCCGACCCTATCGCCAAAGCCGAGCGCGCGCGCTTCCTGCAACAAAGCCAGCCATTGATGGCACGCATGGACCAGGAGCGCTCTACCCTGCTGGCCTCGGCGAAGCGTTAAGGTATGCCGCTCTATATAGGCGTGATGTCCGGGACCAGCCTCGATGGCCTGGACATCGCTCTGATCGAGCAAGCCCCGGCGATCAACTTGATCGCCACTCACTACATTCCTATGCCTGAAACCCTGCGCGCCGAACTGCTAGGCCTGTGCGCCAGCGGCCCTGACGAAATCGCCCGCTCGGCGATTGCCCAGCAACACTGGGTGACACTTGCAGCCCAAGGCATCCACGCCTTGCTGGCCCAGCAGAACCTCACGCCTCAGGACATTCGCGCAATTGGCAGCCACGGCCAGACCATTCGCCACGAACCTGCACGGGGCTTTACCGTACAGATCGGCAACCCGGCCCTGCTGACCGAGCTGACTGGCATTACCGTCGTCAGTGATTTTCGCAGTCGCGACGTTGCCGCCGGAGGCCAGGGTGCACCATTAGTGCCGGCCTTTCATGAAGCATTATTCGGGGAACGTACCGGCAACCGCGCGGTGTTAAATATCGGCGGGTTCAGCAACCTCAGCCTGATCGAGACCGGCAAACCTGTAGCCGGCTTCGACTGCGGCCCAGGCAACGTGTTGCTTGACGCCTGGATTAACCATCAACGTGGCGAACAGTTTGATCGCGACGGCCAATGGGCCGCCAGTGGCAAAGTCGAGACTCAGCTGCTCAACGCGCTGCTCAGCGACCCCTTCTTCCTGACCAGGGGCCCGAAAAGTACCGGCCGTGAAGTCTTCAACCTGGGATGGCTGCAACATCACCTCGGCCGATTGCCGGCGTTTCAACCCGAGGATGTACAAGCAACCCTGCTTGAGCTGACCGCATCGACCATCGTCGAGTCCCTGCAAGCCGCACAAGCCGACACCGAAACCTTGCTGGTCTGTGGTGGCGGCGCGCATAACGCCGCACTGATGAGCCGTCTGGCGGCGCTGTTGCCGTCCACCCAAGTGAGCAGCACCGCCACTTACGGCGTGGACCCCGACTGGGTTGAAGCCATGGCCTTCGCCTGGCTGGCCCATTGCTGCCTGGAAGGCATCGCCGCCAACCGCCCGAGCGTCACCGGCGCACACGGGCTGCGGGTGCTGGGCGCGATCTACCCCGCCTGACCACCCTGCAAAATCTGCAGACAGCAAAACGCCGCGTGGCCCATTAAGCCATGCGGCGTTTTTGTATCCGCTGCCGATCAGATCGAGAACGAAGACCCGCAACCACAGGTGGTGGTGGCGTTTGGGTTCTTGATCACGAAACGCGAACCTTCAAGCCCTTCCTGGTAATCCACCTCGGCACCTGCCAGGTATTGGAAGCTCATCGGGTCCACGACCAGGCTGACGCCCTCGCGCTCGACGATGGTGTCATCATCGGCTACATCTTCATCGAAGGTAAAACCGTACTGAAACCCTGAACAACCGCCGCCCGTAACAAATACGCGCAGCTTCAAGCGATCATTACCCTCTTCATCGACCAGGCTCTTCACCTTGTGCGCAGCACCGTGGGTGAATTGCAAAGCCGTGGGGGTGAAGGACTCAACGCTCATGCTGATAATCTCCCGGCGTACCGCCGCCATATGCGTAATGACGGGCATTATCCGCTTCTCCTAGAAAAGCGGTCAACTATTGTTACGGTATATCAATCTGCGCTGCCGCCATTAAAAACACAAAAGGCCCGATCAACGGGCCTTTTGAAATCAACCGCGAAGCCTTAAGGCAACATGCCCGCATGGGACAAGCCCAGCTTCTCGTCCAGGCCGAACAGGATGTTCATGTTCTGCACCGCCTGGCCCGACGCGCCTTTGACCAGGTTATCGATCACCGACAACACCACCACCAAGTCGCCATCCTGCGGCCGGTGAATCGCGATACGGCACACGTTGGCGCCGCGCACGCTGCGGGTTTCCGGATGGCTGCCGGCAGGCATTACATCGACGAACGGTTCGTTGGCATAACGCTTTTCAAACAGCGCCTGCAGGTCTACCGAGCGATCGACAACGGTTGCGTACAGCGTGGAGTGAATGCCACGGATCATCGGCGTCAGGTGCGGAACGAAGGTCAGGCCCACATCCTTACCGGCAGCACGACGCAGCCCCTGGCGGATTTCCGGCAAATGACGATGTCCTTTTACTGCATAGGCCTTCATGCTTTCCGAGGTCTCGGAGTACAACGAACCCACGGCAGCACCACGACCGGCGCCGCTGACGCCCGACTTGCAGTCCGCAATCAGGCGCGAAGTGTCCGCCAACCCGGCTTCCAGCAATGGCAGGAACCCCAACTGCGTCGCGGTGGGATAGCAACCCGGCACCGCAATCAGGCGCGCCTGCTTGATGTGCTCGCGATTGACTTCCGGCAGGCCATACACCGCTTCCTCCAACAACTCAGGCGCGCCGTGCGGCTGGCCGTACCACTTGGCCCACTCATCGGCGTCCTGTAGACGGAAGTCAGCCGACAGATCAATGACTTTGGTCCCGGCAGCCAGCAGTTCGCCAGCCAGTGCATGGGCCACTCCGTGCGGGGTAGCAAAGAACACCACATCACACGCGCCGAGGGTCTTGATGTCCGGAACGCTGAATGCCAGGCCGTCATAGTGACCTCGCAGGTTCGGGTACATGTCGGCAACGGCCAGCCCGGCCTCGGATCGGGAGGTGATGACCACCACCTCAGCTTGCGGATGCTGAGCCAACAGACGCAGCAATTCGACACCGGTGTAACCCGTGCCGCCGACGATACCGACCTTGACCATAAACCTGCCCTCAACGAACCCACTGGAAAGCCGTCGATAATAGGGGCCGTATCGTCCTGCGACAACCGTCAACGTGACGTAAGGGCGCATGAGCCACTACTATCTTCAGTTACCGTGAACCTGGGAATAACTAGAAATGCTCTATCTATGGGTCAAAGCCTTCCACATCGTCAGCATCGTCTGCTGGTTTGCCGCGCTGTTCTACCTGCCACGCCTGTTCGTCTACCACGCACAAAGTGAAGACACCGTCAGCAAAGAACGCTTCAGCGTCATGGAGCGCAAGCTGTACCGCGGCATCATGGGCCCGGCGATGATTGCCAGCCTGGTGTTCGGGGCTTGGCTGATCTACCTCAACCCCGCCATCTTTCAATCCGGCGCGTGGATCCACGCCAAGCTGACGCTGGTGGTACTGCTGATCGGCTACCACCATATGTGCGGCGCACAGGTAAAACGCTTCGCCCGTGGCGAAAACACCCGCAGCCACGTCTTTTATCGCTGGTTCAACGAAGTGCCCGTTCTGATATTGCTGGCTATCGTAATTTTGGTCGTGGTCAAACCGTTCTAATTCCAATTACTCGGGGTACCTCCAATGTCATTGCCTGCTTTGCTCGAACAACGTCTGCGCTTGCCCGTCGTGGCTGCGCCGATGTTTCTGATTTCCAACCCGCAACTGGTCCTGGCTTGCTGTCGCAATGGGGTGGTCGGGAGCTTCCCGGCGCTCAACCAGCGCGAAAGCAGCGGTTTCAAGGCCTGGCTGGAAGAAATCGAAGCGGGCCTGGCACAACTGGACAACCCTGCGCCGTATGCCGTGAACCTGATCGTGCACAACAGCAACCCACGGCTGGAAGCCGACCTGGCGATCTGCGTCGAGCACAAAGTACCGATCGTCATCACCAGCCTGGGCGCAGTAAAGGAATTGGTCGACGCCGTGCACAGCTACGGCGGCCTGGTGTTTCACGATGTCACCACTCGGCGCCATGCCGAGAAAGCCGCAGAAGCCGGTGTTGACGGCCTGATTGCCGTGGCTGCAGGTGCCGGCGGCCATGCGGGCACGTGGAGCCCATTTTCGCTGATTGCCGAGATTCGCCAATTCTTCGACAAGACCCTGCTGCTGGCCGGTTGCCTCAACCATGGGCACGAGATTCTCGCCGCCCAGGTGCTGGGCGCTGACCTGGCGTACTTCGGCACGCGCTTTATCGGCACGACTGAAAGCCACGCCCCGGATGCCTATAAAGAGATGCTGCTCACATCGCGCGCCGCCGACATCGTGCACACTCCCGCAGTCTCTGGCGTACCCGCGAGCTTTATGCGCCAGAGCCTGGAAAACGCCGGTTTCGACCTCGCTGCCTTACAAGGCAAAGGTGAAGTAAACTTCGGCTCCAAGCTCAAACCGTTGAGCGACGAGGCCAAAGCCTGGAAAACTGTATGGTCCGCCGGCCAGGGCGTCGGTGAGATTAATGATTTGCCCAGCGTCGATGAACTGATTGCCCGCCTGGATGCCGAATACCGCAAGGCTCGCGAGCAGGCGGCACAACTTCGCTGGCCACGCTGACAACCGTCAGGCCTGTCTACTGCAGGCCTGGATAACCTCCCTGATTAAGAGACAAGGATGCCCGCATGAGCGACAACCGTTTCAAGATTGTGTTTGACGGGGCCTTGCTCCCGGGTGTCGAAAGCACCACTGCCAAGCTCAACCTCGCCGAACTCTTCAAAAGCGACGTGGCAGCCATCGAAAAGCTTTTTACCGGCCGCCCGGTTGCGCTCAAGCGTGACCTGTCCCGTTCCGATGCCGAAACTTACCTCACAGCACTGAAAAACGCCGGGGTCGATGCACGTATCGAACCTGAGCAACCCGTGGCATTCAGCCTGGCCGAAGCTCACGAGACGGATAGCAGCGCGTCTGACTTCTCACGCTCCGCTACTTCGCCCTACGCTCCACCGCGCGCCGCAGTGGGTGACCACACCGAGGAATACTCGACACTCAAGGTCTTCACTATCAACGGGCGTATCGGGCGTCTGCGGTATCTCGCCTGGACGCTGGTGTTGACCCTGGCAATGCTGGTCGCTGGCGGCATCATCAGTACCGCGAGCTTTGCCGTGGCGACCGCCTCGCCGACCGCCGGCATCATTCTCGGCTCGCTGCTGGGCTTCGCGCTGGTTGTTGCGATTGTCTGGGTCAGTGTGCAAATCGGTGTGCAACGCCTGCACGACCTGGGTTGGTCGGGCTGGCTGTGGTTCCTGCACCTGGTGCCCCTGGTGAACAGCGTCTTCCCGATCCTGTTGCTGGTGTTGCCGGGTAACGCCGGCGCCAACCAATACGGCGCACCGCCTCCGCGCAACTCCACTGCAGTGAAAGTGTTGGCGGCCCTGTGGCTGGCATTCATTCCGGTGATGTTCGCCATTCTGGTGACGCTGGGTATGAACGGCTACTTGAACCAACTCGAAGCCAATATGGACAGCAGCTACGAAAGCAGCTCCATCACCTCCGATGACGCCACCGATCAAAGCGTCACCGTTGATGAAGAAGACAGCGCGCAAAGTGCTGAGGACACAGCCGAACCTGTAGACTCTCCAGAACAGTGAAGAAACGCCCGCCGCCTGTGATGCCTCTGTCACAGGCCCGGCGGCGTTGCGATGGAGAAAGGCATGACCCGTTACGCTCTGATCACCGGCGCATCCAGCGGCATCGGCCTGGCTTTGGCCGAAGCACTGGCTCGTCGCGGCCGCAGCTTGATTCTGGTGGCCCGCCAGCGTGATCAGTTGGAAAGCATTGCAATCGAATTGACTCAACGCTTTGGCGTCGAGGTGCTGTTTCGTGCCTGCGACCTGGGCGAGCCGTTGCGCTTGTCCGGGTTTCTGCTGGAGCTTGAAGAAGGTGAGCGCCAGATAGACCTGCTGGTCAATTGCGCCGGTATGGGCACCAGCGGGCCGTTCCTGGCCCAGGACTGGATGACCGAGCAAGACCTGATCGAAGTCAACATCCTGGCCCTCACGCGTATGTGTCATGCCCTGGGTAACGCCATGGCCCTGAATGGTGGAGGCCAGATTCTCAACGTTGCCTCGGTCGCGGCCTTTCAACCGGGCCCATGGATGAGCAGTTACTACGCCAGCAAGGCTTATGTGCTGCACTTCTCCGAAGGCCTGCGCGAAGAGCTCAAGACCTGCGGCATCAAGGTCTCGGTCCTCTGCCCCGGCCCGACACGCACTGCGTTCTTCGGCACTGCGCAAATGGACACCGCCAAGCTCGACCGCAGCCAACAGCTGATGAGCCCGGAAGAAGTCGCGCTCTACACCGTGCGCGCACTGGAAAAAAACAAAGCCATCATCATTCCCGGGCGGCGCAACCGTTGGCTGGCCTTCAGCCCGCGGTTCAGCCCACGCTGGCTGACGCGCAAGATTGCCGGCGCGATCAACAAGGCCTATTGCCCACGCTGACTGGCTGGGTACACTCCCCTGCACTTTCACAATGGAGAAACAGCTGTGGATACTCTGTTCACCAAGATCATCAACAGGGAAATACCCGCGAAGATCATCTATGAAGATGACCAGGTCCTCGCCTTCCACGATATTGCCCCAATGGCGCCCGTGCATTTTCTGGTAATTCCGAAAAAGCCGATTCGTACGCTCAACGACCTTACCGAAGAAGACAAAGCCCTCGCTGGCCACATTTTGTTCACCGCTCAGCGATTGGCGGTGGAGCAAGGCTGCGAGAAAGGCTTTCGCGTGGTCATGAACTGCAATGAGGATGGCGGCCAGACCGTTTATCACATTCATATGCACGTGCTGGGTCAGCGCCAGATGAACTGGCCACCGGGCTGATCGACCTGCAACAACGGTCGCAGCCCGGGGCTGCGACCCTATGCCCTGACTCAGCGCAAACGCATCACCCTGTCTTGCGGTAAACTGGCCGCCGAGATTCTTTCCGGAGGTCAGCATGACTACCCAACGTCACTACTCGCCGATTGACCGTCTGTTGCTGCAAGCCGACACGGCCATGCGCACGCTGTTGCCGTTCAGCGGCCAACCGTACCGCCCATCGCCGGCCATCGTGCAGCCCGACGCGCAGATGAGCGAAACCGACACCCGTCATGTTGCCGGCCTGATGCGCATCAACCATACCGGCGAAGTCTGTGCCCAGGCGTTGTACCAAGGCCAGGCGCTGACCGCCAAGCTGCCGCAAGTACGCGCAGCGATGGAACATGCGGCCGAAGAAGAGATCGACCACCTGGCCTGGTGCGAGCAACGTATTCGCCAGCTCGGCAGCCACCCCAGCGTGCTCAACCCACTGTTTTACGGTTTGTCGTTCGGTATCGGCGCGGCTGCCGGGTTGATCAGCGACAAGGTCAGCCTCGGTTTTGTCGCCGCCACGGAACATCAGGTCTGCAAACACCTGGATGAACACCTGGAGCAACTGCCGGCCGAAGACGAAAAGTCCCGCGCCATTCTTGAACAAATGCGCATTGATGAAGAACATCACGCCGATAGCGCACTGGATGCCGGCGGCTTCCGCTTCCCGGCACCGGTGCGGTTTGGCATGAGCCTGCTGGCCAAGGTCATGACCAAAAGCACCTATCGAATCTAAGTGCCTCAAAACTGATCCACAAAAAAGGGCGCTATCGAAGCGCCCTTTTCTTTTGCCGTGTGTCTCAACCCAACTCGATGATCTCGTAATCATGAGTGATCGCTACACCAGCCGCACCGAGCATGATCGACGCCGAGCAATACTTCTCGGCAGACAGCTCGATGGCACGCTTGACCTGAGCCTCTTTCAGCGCCCGGCCCTTCACCACGAAATGCATGTGGATCTTGGTGAATACCTTGGGATCTTCAGTGGCGCGCTCGGCTTCCAGGAAGGCTTCGCAGCTTTCCACGGCCTGACGGGATTTCTTCAGGATGCTGACCACGTCGAAATTGCTGCAACCGCCGACACCCAGCAGGAGCATTTCCATGGGGCGTACGCCCAGGTTACGGCCACCGGCGTCCGGCGGGCCATCCATGACCACTACATGGCCACTGCCCGACTCACCGAGGAACATGGCCTCGCCCGCCCATTGGATGCGTGCCTTCATCGCCCAGACTCCACTGCTAAAAAAGGGTCGCCAGCTTAGCACAGGGCTTTGAAACCGCAGCGTCCAGCATGAAAGTGATAAATAGCAGTCTCTGCCGAGCAAATTCCTTAATCGAGGCAGAATGTGTCTGTTAAGCTGGCGCCAATTCAATGGCGCATTGCCATCCTTTGTACAGCGTGTATCAATGCCGACGCCGCTGGATAGAAAAATAAATCCAACCACACCGTGCAGTCTTTCCGGGATACAACCATGGTTGCTCTTACTCCCACACCCAAGATCAAGAACCTCGACAAACTGTTGATGCATTGCCAGCGCCGGCGCTATCCGGCCAAGCACAACATCATCTGTGCGGGCGAACGTTCGGAAACACTGTTCTTCATTATCAAGGGCTCGGTCACCATCCTGATTGAGGATGAAGATGGCCGCGAAATGATCATCGCCTACCTCAATACCGGCGATTTCTTTGGGGAACTGGGCCTGTTTGAACAGGCGGGCAAAGAGCAGGAACGCAGCGCCTGGGTGCGGGCCAAGATCGAGTGCGAAGTGGCTGAGATCAGTTACACGAAGTTCCGCGAACTGGCCCAGCATGATCCCGACATCCTGTACGCCCTGAGCGGTCAGATCGCCCAACGGCTGCGCGACACCACCCGCAAAGTCGGCGACCTGGCGTTCTTTGATGTTACCGGCCGCGTGGCCCGTTGCCTGCTGGAACTGTGTAAGCAACCAGACGCCATGACCCATCCTGACGGCATGCAGATCAAAGTCACGCGCCAGGAAATCGGGCGCATTGTCGGCTGCTCACGGGAAATGGTCGGTCGCGTGCTCAAGGACCTGGAAGAACGCAACCTGGTGCACGTCAAAGGCAAGACGATGGTGGTGTTCGGTACGCGTTAAACCGGCAGGAACCCGGCCAGCATCTGACGGTACAACGCATCCAGCCGGGTGATCGCATCCGGCGCGGGAAACGCTTCGTGCAAGGCAATATGGCTGTCGGCACGCACCCGCTGGTCGAGGCCACACGCTTCATTGAAGCGATTGACCGCCGCAATCAACGCCTCGCGATCGTTATCCAGCAATAAAGCACCGTGCACCAACCCCACCGGCCGCCCGCCGCTCTGCCGCCAGCGCTGGGCGGTGCCCACCATCTTGCGACCATTGAGGTTGACGTTGTAACGGCCGTCGCAGAAGGCGCCGTCAATCTCACCGACACTGGCATCGCCACCCAACTCAATCAGAAAGTCACAGATCGGCTGGCACAAACGCTGGTAGCCGGTTTCGATCCGCCCTTGATCGCCTTCACTGCGCGGTGGCGCGTAAACCAGCGCGATATTAACGGTCGCGGCGGACTGCGGCACCGGCTCACCGCCGGTTTCGCGCAGCAATACCGGCCAACCGGCCTCGGCCGAGATCTGGCTGGCCGCATCAAACGCCGGCAAGCGGCTCAACCGGCGCGGCATGACCAAGGCCTGATCACTGGGCTGCCAAAACAGCAGGCCAAATGCTTGCTCGCCCGCGCAAACGGCCGCCAGCAGGTCTTGCTCGGCGGCAAGGCCTGCTTCAACTGTCATCGGCACTGGCTTGAGCATCGAACACCTATCGCCATAAATAGACACACAACCGCACTTCAATCAATCCAGGGTCGAACCACTGACGGCCACGCCACGCTCAGGGAAGAACAGACGTTGCAGTTCCGCGCCCGGGTTCTCGGCGCGCATGAAGGTCTCGCCCACCAGGAACGAGTACACACCGCTGATTTCCATCAGTTCAACGTCGGCGCGGTTGACGATGCCACTTTCGGTAATCACCAAGCGGTCGCGCGGAATACGTGGCAGCAGGTCGAGCGTGTTTTCCAGGCTGACCTCAAATGTATGCAGGTTACGGTTGTTGACCCCCACCAACGGTGTGTCGAGGGTTTTCAGCGCTCGCTCAAGTTCGTCGCCGTCGTGCACTTCGACCAGCACATCCAGGCCGACGCTTTTGGCGACTGCCGCCAACTCTGCCATTTTCACGTCATCCAGCGCCGAGACGATCAGCAACACACAGTCGGCGCCCAAGGCACGGGCTTCGACGATCTGGTAAGGGTCGACCATGAAGTCCTTGCGGATCACCGGCAACTTGCACGCAGCGCGGGCCTGCTGCAGGAACAGATCGGAACCCTGGAAGAAATCGATATCGGTCAGCACCGACAAACACGTGGCGCCGCCCTTCTCGTAGCTCTTGGCAATGTCTTCAGGAATGAAGATCTCGCGAATCACGCCCTTGCTGGGTGAAGCTTTTTTGATCTCAGCAATGACGGCGGGCTGCTTTTCCTTCGCCTGCTTGATCATCGCATTGGCAAAGCCACGCGGAGCATCGGCGCTTTTCGCCAGGCTTTCCAGCTCGGCCAGGCTGACACGGGCGCGACGCTCGGCGACTTCTTCAGCCTTGCGGGCCAGGATCTTTTCCAGAACGGTCGGAACACTCATCCTTCATTCTCCATTTTGAACACCGCAGTAAAGGCACCCAGTTCTTCGAGTTTCTCGCGAGCGAGCCCGGTATGCAAAGCATCATGAGCGAGGGCCACGCCCTCTTTAAGACTGTAGGCATGATCCGCGGCATACAGCGCCGCGCCGGCATTGAGCACAATCATTTCTGCCGCTTTCTGGCCATTTTCAGTCTTGCGGCGCCCCAAAGCATCACGAATCAGCTCCAGGGACGCTGCCGGGCTCTCCACTGAGAGTCCATGCAAACTCTGGCTTTTCATGCCGAGGTCTTCAGGTTCGACCCAATATTCAGTGACCTGATCGTTCTTCAGCTCCGCCACAAAGGTCGGTGCCGCCAGGCTGAACTCGTCCAGGCCATCTTTGGAATGCACCACCAATACATGCTTGCTGCCCAGGCGCTGCAGCACTTCAGCCAATGGCCGGCACAGGGCCTGGCTGAACACGCCTACCACCTGATGTTTCACACCGGCCGGATTCGTAAGCGGGCCAAGCATGTTGAACAGGGTACGCAGGCCAAGGTCCTTGCGCGGGCCGGCGGCGTGTTTCATCGCGCCGTGATGGGATTGGGCAAACATGAAGCCAATGCCGACGCTGTCGATGCAGCGAGCCACTTGTACGGGCGTGAGGTTCAGGTAGATCCCGGCGGCTTCCAACAAGTCGGCACTGCCGCTTTTGCCGGAGACCGCACGGTTACCGTGTTTGGCCACGGTGCAGCCGGCCGCTGCGACCACAAAGGACGCCGCCGTGGACACGTTGAAAATATTCGCACCGTCACCGCCGGTGCCGACCACATCGACCACACCGTCGAGGGTCTTGAGTTCGACCTTGTCCGCCAGCTCCCGCATGACCGATACGGCACCGACGATTTCGTCGATGCTTTCGCTCTTCATGCGCATCGCCATCATGAACGCGCCAATCTGCGCATCGGTGCATTGGCCAGTCATGATCTCGCGCATCACATCGCTCATTTCAGCGGTGCTCAGGTCCAGGTGGCCGACGATACGGCTCAGGGCAGTCTTGATATCCATGGAAAGTCCTTAGCGCGTGCCGCCGCTTTGCTTGAGAAAGTTGGCGAACAGCTCGTAGCCCTGCTCGGTCAGGATTGACTCGGGGTGAAACTGCACCCCTTCGATATTCAGTGTCTTGTGGCGCAGGCCCATGATCTCGTCGACGGAGCCGTCTTCCAATTGGGTCCAGGCTGTCAGCTCCAGGCACTCGGACAGGGTTTCACGCTTGACCACCAGCGAGTGGTAACGGGTTACCGTCACCGGCAGGTTCAACCCGTGGAATACACCGAGGTCTTTATGGAACACCGGGCTGGTCTTGCCGTGCATCACCTGGCGGGCGCGCACCACATCACCGCCAAAGGCCTGGCCGATGGACTGGTGGCCCAGGCACACGCCCAGAATCGGCAATTTGCCGGCGAAATACTGGATGGCTTCGAGCGAAATGCCCGCTTCGGTCGGCGTGCAAGGGCCAGGCGAAACCACAATACGCTCCGGGTTCAGGGCAGCGATTTCGGCAACCGTCAGTTCATCGTTACGCACCACCTTGACCTCGGCACCGAGTTCGCCCAGGTACTGCACAACGTTGTAGGTAAAGGAATCGTAGTTATCAATCATCAGCAACATGTGGGTTCAAACCTCTTGAATTCACTGATTTCGAATGACCGCCTTCCAAGAGAGTGTCCCGCTGCCAGACGCACGTTCCGGTTGCCAGGGTTAGCCGGCAAGGGGCGTCGAACAACGGGTGAAGAAGGCAAATCGGTACAGGTCCGGCCGGGCCGGCAGAGAAAAATGTCAGGCGCGCCAACGCCAACGGGCGTGTGCCTTGACTACTCGCATCAAGAGTTTGCTGATGATCAACACGGGAAGGGTCTCATTCATACGTTCAGGCACAGTAACGTAGCCTCGCCAGCGGTGCAATATGGAGCAGCGAATACGGGGGAATCACTACGGTGTCTTTATAGGAAAAAATAGTTTTCTTCGACGAAAACCCTCACTACATTGCTAGTGTTTCGCATCCGATACAAAAACAACTAAATGGAATTTCGCATGCTCAGACCACCGTTGTTCGCACCCCTCGCCGGCGCCCTCTTGTCCCTGGCCTGCGCGCAGGCGTTTGCAGCCCCTTCACCCTATTCAACCATGGTCGTTTTTGGCGACAGCCTGGCAGACGCCGGCCAGTTCCCCGATGGCTCGGCCGGCGCCACTTTGCGCTTCACCAACCGCACCGGGCCGACCTTTCAGGGCAACTATGGCCTTGTCTCATCGACCCTCCTGGGTTCGAAACTGGGTGTCGCACCTAACGACCTGAATGCCTCCACCTCGCCGGTTCGCGCGGCACAAGGCCTGCCTGACGGGAACAACTGGGCGGTCGGCGGCTACCGTACCGACAACATCCTGGACTCCATCACCTCAGTCTCCAATGCAGCGATTCCACCTGGAAACCCCGGCGGCGGTACCGTTTTGCGCAGTCGCCAGGGTTATCTGCCGGCAAACGGCGGGCGGGCCGACCCGAACGCGCTGTATTTTCTGTCCGGTGGCGGCAATGACTTCCTGCAAGGGCGTGTGCTCAGCCCCGGTCAAGCGGTTGCCGCAGGTGGGCGCCTGGCCGACAGTGCCCAAACCCTGCAACAGGCCGGGGCGCGGTACATCATGGTGTGGATGCTGCCCGACCTGGGCTTGACCCCCGCCATCAACGGCACGCCAGCGCAGGCAGCAAGCTCGGCCCTGAGCGGGATCTTCAACCAGTCACTGGTGCAACGCCTGTCGCAGATCGATGCCCAGATCATCCCGCTGAATATTCCGCTGCTGTTAAACGAAACCTTCGCTGACCCGGCCCGCTTTGGCTTGGCCACCGGGCAAAACCTCACGGGCACCTGCTTCAGCGGCAACAGCTGCACCGCCAACCCGATCTACGGCATCGGCGGCACCCAGCCGGACCCAACCAAGCTGATCTACAACGACTCGGTCCACCCCACCATTGCCGGCCAACAACTGATCGCCGACTACGCCTATTCCCTGCTTGCAGCCCCTTGGGAAATCACCTTGCTGCCGGAGATGGCCCAAGGCACCTTGCGCGCCCACCAGGATGAACTGCGCAACCAATGGCAGGCCGACAACGGCAACTGGCAAGCCGTCGGCCAATGGCGCGCGATCGTGGCCGGTGGTGGCCAGCACCTGGACTTCGATGATCAACGCAGCTCGGCCAGTGGCGACGGCAGTGGCTACAACGTGAATGTCGGCGGCAGCTACCGGCTCGACGACAACTGGCGCGTCGGTGTGGCCGCCGGGCTGTATCGCCAGACACTCGAAGTCGGCGCACGCGACTCGGACTACACGCTCAACAGCTACATGGGCACCGCCTTCGCTCAATACCAGCAAAATCACTGGTGGGCCGATGCGGCGCTGACCGGCGGCAAGCTGGACTTCGACAGCCTCAAGCGCAAGTTCGCCCTGGGCGTCAGTGAAGGCTCCGAAAAAGGCGACACCGATGGCTGGCTCTGGGCCTTGAGCGGCCGAGTGGGCTACGACATTGCTGGAGCCGGCAGCGATTGGCACCTGTCACCGTTTATCAGCGCCGACTATGCGCGGGTCGAAGTGAACGGTTACTCGGAAAAGGACAACCGCTCCACGGCACTGACGTTTGATGACCAGCAACGCGACTCCAAGCGTCTCGGCGTCGGCCTGCAGGGCAGCTACCGCGTCACCCCGCAAACCCAGGTGTTTGGTGAAGTGGCCCACGAGCACGAGTTCGAAAACGATGCTCAGAAGGTAAACATTTCACTCAACAGCGTGCAGGGAATCGACTTCAAGCTGGACGGCTACACACCTCGCAGCAATTCGGATCGCCTGAACCTCGGCATTAGCCACAAGCTGACTCAGGAACTGGCGTTGCGGGCGGTGTATAACGTGAGGAAGGATGACAGCCTGACCCAGCAAGGAGTGAGTGTCGGGGTGAGTCTGGATTTCTGATGAAGTCTTAAGGACAGTAGATACCAATGTGGGAGCGGGCTTGCTCGCGAATACGGTGGATCAGCTACTTATTCAGTGACTGACACTGCGCATTCGCGGGCAAGCCCGCTCCCACATTTGGATCTGGGTCGACCGTTAACCCTGAGGAGTCTGCTCGGCCAACGCCACAGCCCGAAACATCGCGCGGCGTTTGTTCAGTGTTTCTTCCCATTCGAGCGCCGGCACCGAGTCAGCAACAATCCCGCCACCGGCCTGTACATGCAGCTCGCCATCCTTGATCACGGCGGTACGGATCGCAATCGCGGTGTCCATGTTGCCGTTCCAGGCGAAATACCCCACAGCGCCGCCGTATACACCACGCTTGACCGGTTCCAGTTCGTCGATGATTTCCATCGCGCGAATCTTTGGTGCACCCGACAACGTGCCCGCCGGCAGAATCGCGCGCAACGCGTCCATGGCGGTTAACCCGGCTTTCAGCTCGCCGGTGACGTTGGACACAATGTGCATCACGTTGGAATAGCGCTCGATCACCATCTTCTCGGTCAGCTTCACCGAACCGATTTCCGAAACGCGCCCGGTGTCGTTACGCCCGAGGTCGATCAGCATCAAGTGCTCGGCAATTTCCTTGTCGTCGCTGAGCAAGTCCTCTTCCAGCGCCAGATCAGCCTCTTCGGTCGCGCCACGCGGGCGAGTGCCGGCGATCGGGCGCACGGTAATCAGATTGTCTTCGACGCGCACCAGCACTTCCGGCGAACTGCCCACCACGTGGAAGTCACCGAAGTTGAAGAAATACATGTACGGCGTCGGGTTGAAGCAACGCAGCGCGCGATACAGATCGATCGGCGCAGCCTTGAAGTCGATGGACATGCGTTGCGACGGCACCACCTGCATGCAGTCACCGGCCAGGATGTATTCCTTGATCGTGTCGACCGCGCGCTCGTAGTCATCCTGAGTAAAGCTTGAACGAAAGATCGGGTCGGCAGCCGGCGGCCGGCTGAGGTCCAGGCCACGACGCGGGGTGATCGGCTGGCGCAGTTTTTCCAGCAAGGCTTCCAGGCTGGCCTGGCCTTGCTCGAAGGCATCGGCCTGGGAAGGGTCAGCGAGGACAATTGCGTGCATCTTACCGGCGAGGTTGTCGAACACCACCACCGCGTCAGAGACCATCAGCAGAATGTCCGGCACGCCCAGCGGGTCTGGATTCGGGCATTTGCCCAGGCGTTTTTCCACATAACGCACGCAGTCGTAGCCGAAATACCCCACCAGGCCGCCGTTAAAGCGCGGCAGGCCGGCAATGGTCGGCACGTTGTAGCGCGCCTTGAACGCTTCGACGAAGGCCAGCGGGTCTTCGACGTCGTGGCTTTCGATCTCGACGCCGTCCTGGGTAATGCTCACATGGTGGTCATGCACGCGCAGCACGGTGCGGCACGGCAGGCCAATGATCGAGTAACGGCCCCATTTCTCGCCGCCCTGTACCGATTCCAGCAGGTAGGAATTGGGCTCGTCGGCCAGTTTCAGGTAGATCGACAGCGGCGTATCGAAGTCGGCCAAGGTTTCGCAGGCCAAGGGGATACGGTTATAGCCGGCAGCGGCCAAACGCAGGAATTCTTCGCGGATCATGAGGTGCCTCGTGGCTTGAGGGTCAAACGGTCAGGTGTGCAAACATGCCGCAGCGCGGCCAGGATCAGTCAGGCGCGCCAACGCCAGCGGGCCAGGGCCTTGATGACTTTCATCCAGAGTTTGCGAGTGACCACCACGATGGGATTTCCAGAAGGGGACGGTTCGGTATCGGGCAACGTTATCTCAGCGCCCGCTCCCAAGCAACCGGGGATTAGCAGTCGCAGGTCATCTATCACCAGTGCCGGCGATTCTTCGGCAATCGGCCGACCATGGTTGTAGCCGTAACTCAGGGCCACGCACTGCACACCGGCGGCTTTTGCGGCCAGCACGTCACTGCGCGAATCGCCGACAAACAACGATTGGGATGCCGGAATGTTGGCCATTTTCATCACGAAAAACAGCGCCGCCGGGTCGGGTTTCTTCTGCGGCAAGGTATCGCCACCGATGATCCAGCGGAAATAACGGCCGATTTTCATCTGGTCCAACAGCGGCGCGACAAAGCGCTCCGGCTTGTTGGTGATCAGGGCCATTTCCACGCCCTGCTTGTGCAGCCACTTGAGCGTATCGCGCACGCCGGGGTAAACCACGGTCAGTTCGTGACTGCTTTCATAGGCTGCATTGAACAATTCCAGGGCATGTTCGGCCTCGACATCATCGACGCCTTCAGCCTCGATATGGTTGGCCAGGGCCCGGCGCACCAGCATCTGCGCGCCATTGCCGACCCACTCGCGTACCGACTCGATACCCGCCGGCTTGCGCCCCAGCTTGAGCAGCATCTCGTCCACCGCCGCCGCCAGGTCTGGCACCGAGTCGATCAACGTACCGTCCAGATCGAACATCACCAGCCGTGGCAGTTTGCCGGGGAACAGCCGCTCAAAACCGCTCATGGACGCGCCAGCGCGAGTTCGGCACGCATCTTGTCGATGACTTCCTGGTAGTCCGGGGCGTTGAAGATCGCCGAGCCGGCCACGAAGGTGTCGGCCCCGGCAGCGGCGATCTCACGGATATTGTTGACGTTGACCCCACCGTCGATTTCCAGGCGGATATCACGGCCCGACGCATCGATCAGCGCGCGGGCTTCGCGCAGCTTGTTCAGGGTGCCGGGGATGAACTTCTGGCCACCGAAGCCTGGGTTGACGCTCATCAGCAGGATCATGTCGACCTTGTCCATCACGTACTCAAGCACGCTCAACGGGGTCGCCGGGTTGAATACCAGGCCCGCCTTGCAGCCGCCTTCGCGGATCAGTTGCAGGGTGCGGTCGACGTGCAGCGAGGCTTCCGGGTGGAAGGTGATGTAGGTCGCACCAGCGTCAACGAAGTCGCCGATGATGCGATCCACCGGGCTGACCATCAGGTGCGCATCAATCGGCGCGGTGATGCCGTACTTGCGCAGTGCCGCGCACACCATCGGGCCGATGGTCAGGTTCGGCACGTAGTGGTTGTCCATGACATCGAAGTGCACGAAATCGGCACCGGCGGCCAATACCTTGTCCACTTCCTCACCCAGGCGGGCGAAATCGGCGGAGAGAATCGATGGAGCAATGACGAAGGGCTGCATGACGCACCTTTTTGAGCTAAATCACGATGGCGCGCATTGTATACCTCATGCTTTGCCGCGCGCACCGTGACCTCACTCAACAGTTAGTAAGCTGCCCGGTAGATTTTCTCGATATCCGCTGCGCTGAGCTGGCGCGGGTTGTTGCGCATCAGCCGCTCGATACCCGCCGCCTCCGTGGCCATGGCCGGGATTGCATCCTCGGGTATCCCGAAGCTGCGCAGGCCCGCCGGGATCTCGACTGCGGCACACAGTCGCGTCATTGCCTCAACCGCCTGGTCGGCTGCGTCGTTGATGCTGAGCCCGGTGACATTGACGCCCATCGCCTGGGCAATGTCCTGCATGCGCTCGACACACGCCAGCTTATTCCAGTGCATCACGTAGGGCAGCAACAGCGCATTGCTCACGCCGTGGGCAATATTGAATCGCCCGCCCAGCGGGTAGGCCAACGCATGCACCGCGCCCACTCCAGCGTTGCCGAACGCCATACCGGCCATCAGGCTGGCGGTGGCCATGTCGTCGCGGGCCTGCAGGTTGGCCGGGTTGGCGTAGGCCTTGGGCAGCGCATTGGCAATCAGCTTGATCGCGCCAATGGCCAACGCATCGGTAATCGGCGAGGCATTCAGTGACAGGTAGGACTCGATGGCATGCACCAATGCATCCACGCCACTGGCGGCGGTGACACTGCGCGGGCACGTGAGCGTCATTTGCGGGCTGATCAACGCGACATCCGGCAGCAGGTAATCGCTGACGATGCCTTTTTTCAGTTGCGCCACTTTGTCCGAGAGGATCGCCACATTGGTCACCTCCGAACCGGTGCCGGCCGTGGTCGGGATCGCGATCAACGGCGGCCCCTTGCGCGGCACCTGGTCGATGCCGAACAAATCCGCCAGGGCGCCGTGGTAACCGGCATAGGCCGCGACACTTTTGGCAATGTCGATAGCGCTGCCGCCGCCCACCCCGATCAGGCCGTCATGCCCGCCTTCGCGGTACGCACGCATGCAGTCTTCGACGATGGCGATTTCCGGGTCGGGCAGCACACGATCAAAAATCTCGTAGGTGCGCTCGCCCAAATGCTCAAGCGCCAGCGCCACGGTGCCGGACTTGACCAGCGCGGCGTCCGTCACGATCAGTGGGTTATCCACATCCAAACGCGTGAGCTCGGCGGCCAACTGCTCGATGGCACCGGCGCCGGTCAGCAGTTTGTGGGCGATCTTGAATGAGGAAGTGCTCATGTGCGCGGCCTCTTGTTATTAATGGGCTTGCACAAGAGTAGCTGAGGCACATGGGTTGTCTGCCATTCAGCGGCTGAATGGTCATTATCTGAATAAACACACCCCCATGTGGGAGCACGCCCGCTCCCACAGGTTGATCTCGGTTTGGCTTCAGACCTGCGCGGTGCGCAGTTTTTCGCTGCGGCCTCGCAGCCATTCCAGGGTCAGCAACAGCAACACCGAGAAGGCAATCAGCAAGGTCGCCGCGGCAGCAATCGTCGGGCTGAGGTTTTCACGGATGCCGCTGAACATCTGCCGCGGCAAGGTCGCTTGCTCAGGGCCGGCAAGGAACAGCGTCACGACCACTTCATCGAATGACGTAGCGAACGCAAACAGCGCCCCGGAAATCACCCCCGGCGCAATCAACGGCAAGGTCACCCGACGAAACGCGGTCAACGGCGAGGCGCCCAGGCTGGCGGCAGCTCGCACCAGGTTATGGTTGAAACCCTGCAAGGTCGCCGACACCGTGATAATCACAAACGGCACGCCCAGCACCGCATGCACCACGATCAGCGAGAAGAAACTGTTGCCCAGCCCCAACGGTGCAAAGAACAGGTAACTGGCCACGCCGATAATCACCACCGGCACCACCATCGGCGAAATGACCAGCGCCATCACCAACGCCTTGCCGGGGAAGTTGCCGCGCGTCAGGCCAATCGCCGCCAGGGTGCCGAACACCATTGCCAGCACCGTGGCCGCCGGGGCAACGATGATGCTGTTCTTCAGTGCGCGCATCCATTCGGCCGAGGCGAAGAAGTCCTGGTACCAATGCAGCGAGAAACCTTGCAGCGGGTACACCAGGAAACTGCCACTGTTGAACGACAGCGGAATAATCACCAGCACCGGCAATATCAGGAACAGCAGGATCAAGCCGCACAAGATCCGCAAGCTGTAGAACCACACCCGTTCCACCGGTGACATATAAGGGCTCAGCATCGCAAGGTCTCCTCAGCTCAGGCGCAGGCGACTGGCGCCCACCAGCCGGTTGTAGATCAGGTACAGCAGCACGGTCGCCAGCAGCAGTAAGCCGCCCAACGCCGTGGCCATGCCCCAGTTGATGCTGGTGTTGGTGTAGAAGGCCACAAAGTAGCTGACCATCTGGTCGTTCGGGCTGCCCAGCAGCGCCGGCGTGATGTAGTAACCAATCGCCAGGATGAACACCAGCAGGCAACCGGCGCCGACACCGGCATAGGTCTGCGGGAAGTACACGCGCCAGAAGCTGGCGAACGGGTGGCATCCCAGCGAGATCGCCGCCCGCATATACGTGGGCGAGATGCCTTTCATCACGCTGTAGATCGGCAGGATCATGAACGGCAGCAGGATATGCACCATGGAGATGTACACGCCGGTGCGGTTGAAGACCAATTCCAACGGTTTATCGATCAGGCCCACACTCATCAGCGCGCTGTTGATCAGCCCACCGGATTGCAGCAACACAATCCACGCTGCCACGCGCACCAGGATCGAGGTCCAGAACGGCAGCAACACCAGGATCATCAACAGGTTGCTTTTGCGTGCCGGCAGGTTGGCCAGCAAGTAGGCCAATGGGTACGCCAGCAACAGGCAGATGAAGGTAATCACCAGGCCCATCCAGAACGTGCGGGCGAAGATGTCCAGGTAGATCGCCTGGTCCGGCGTTGCCGGGGCCACTTCGCCGAGGTCATCGATGCGGTGATCGACGGCCGCCAGCAGGTAGTAAGGCGTAAGGCTGCTGGTATTGCGCCGGATTGCCTGCCAGTACGCCGGATCGCCCCAGCGCTCGTCGAGGGTTTCCAGCGCCTGTTTATAAGAGGCGGGCGCTTCGGTAAAAGGCAGCGACCGCGCGGTTTTGGTCAGCAGGCTGCGATAGCCGGCCAGTTCCATGTTCAAGCGTTTGGACAGGTCGCCCAGTGTCTGGTTTTTACGCGCTTCGCCCAGGTCTTCGCTGAGGGCCTGATACACCGGCTCACCCGGCAGACCACGACCATCCCAGGTCTTTACCGCCACCACGGTGCGCGGTAAACCACCCACCACTTCCGGGTTGCCGACGCTTTTGTAAAGCAGCGCAACGATCGGCACCAGGAACACCAGCAGCAAAAACAGCACCAATGGCGCAATCAACGCTTGGGCCTTCCAGCGGTTGAGCCGCTCGGCACGCGCCAGGCGCTGCTTGAGGGTGGGGCTGGGAATGGCGATAACCATGGCAAACTCCGGAACTTAAAAATGAATGCGCTCTGCCCAACACAACAGGCCCCCAATGGGAGCCGGGCTGTGTGGGAGCGGGCTTGCTCGCGAATACGGTGGATCAGTCTCTTCACGCGCTGACTGTCACATCGCATTCGCGAGCAAGCCCGCTCCCACACTTACCGGTTCGCACAAGGATTTAGCGGTATTGCGGGTTACTTAGCCGCCCACGAATTGAAGCGCTGCTCCAATTGCTCGCCGTTATCCGCCCAGAAACTCACGTCGATCTGCACCTGGTTGGCAATGTTTTCCGGAGTGGTCGGCATATCCTTCAACACATCCTTGGCCAGCAACGGCACAGCCTGGGTGTTGGCCGGGCCGTAGGCGATGTTTTCCGAATAGGTCTTCTGCTGTTGCGGCTGCACCGAGAAGGCGATGAACTTCTTCGCGGCTTCCGCGCGGTCCTTGGCCAAGCCTTTAGGGATGGCCCACGCATCGAAGTCGTAGATGCCGCCGTTCCAGACCACTTTCAGGTTGCTCTCTTTTTGCACGGCGGCGATGCGCCCGTTGTAGGCAGAGCTCATCACCACGTCGCCAGAAGCGAGGTACTGTGGCGGTTGTGCGCCAGCTTCCCACCATTGGATCGACGGTTTGAGTTCATCCAGCTTCTTGAATGCACGGTCCTGACCATCTTTGCCGGCCAGCACTTTGTACACGTCCTTGGGGGCCACGCCGTCAGCCATCAAGGCGAATTCCAGGGTGTACTTGGCGCCCTTACGCAAGCCGCGCTTTCCAGGGAATTTCTTGGTGTCCCAGAAATCCGCCCAACTGGTCGGTGCGCTGGCCAGCTTGTCGGCGTTGTAGGCCAGCACGGTGGACCACACAAAGAAGCCCACGCCGCAGGGCTGAATCGCGCCCTTCACGTAGTCCGCCGTATTGCCGAACAGTTTGGGGTCGAGCGGCTCGAACATGTCTTCGTCACAGCCACGGGACAGTTCCGGCGACTCCACTTCCACCAGGTCCCAGGACACGCTCTTGGTGTCGACCATGGCTTTGACCTTGGCCATTTCACCGTTGTACTCACCCGCGACGATCTTGCCGTTGCCCGCGCTTTCCCACGGCGCGTAGAAAGCCTTGACCTGGGCCGCCTTGTTCGCGCCACCAAAGGACACGACCGTCAGGTCCGGGCCTGCCATGGCCTGTGTCGCGCCCATCAGGCCTAAAACCAGGGCGGAATATTTAAGGGATCTCAACATTGTTGTTCTCTCCACGTGCAGGGTTGGTGAAGCCATGGGGCGATTAATTCGCCTCTAGAAGTGGGTCGAGTGCGCGAACGTGCTCGACTTGCCAGCCAATCGGTACCACGTCGCCGACCGCCAGGGCCGGGTCCAGCTCGGCAATCGGTTGTTTCACAAAAAAATCGGCCTTGCCGCAAACCTCCAGGCGCACACGCACGTGGTCGCCCAGGTAGATAAACTCCGCCACACGACCAGAGAAACGGTTGACGCAGCTTTCGCTGGAGCCGTTGAGGCTCACGCGCTCCGGGCGCACCGACAGGGTCACCGGGCCGCCGATCTGGCCGACATTCACCGCGAGCGCCTCGACCTTTTCGCCCCGCGCCAGCTCCACCACGCAACGCTCGCCGCTGTGGCTGTGCAGGCGCCCGTTGAGGCGGTTGTTCTCACCGATGAAGTTGGCGACGAAGGTGTTTTTAGGCTCTTCGTACAAGGTGCGCGGCGCGGCGATCTGCTGGATTTCGCCTTGGTGGAACACCGCCACGCGGTCGGACATGGTCAAGGCTTCGCCCTGGTCGTGGGTCACGTACACCACCGTCACACCGAGACGCTGGTGCAGGTGTTTGATCTCCATCTGCATGTGTTCGCGCAGTTGTTTGTCGAGTGCGCCGAGGGGTTCGTCCATCAGCACCAGCTGCGGTTCGAACACCAGCGCCCGGGCCAGAGCCACACGTTGTTGCTGCCCCCCGGAGAGTTGCGCCGGATAGCGCTGGGCGAAGGCATCGAGCTGGACCATGCTCAACACACGTTTGACCCGCTCGCTGATATCGGTCTTGCTCAAGCCGCGCACCGACAAGGGAAACGCCAGGTTTTCGGCGACGGTCATGTGCGGGAACAATGCATAGTTCTGGAACACCATGCCGATGTCGCGCTTGTGCGGCGGCACGTTGTTGATCGCGCGCCCGGCCAGCAGGATTTCACCGGCGGTCGGCGTCTCGAAACCGGCAAGCATCATCAGGCTGGTGGTCTTGCCCGAGCCCGATGGCCCGAGCAGGGTGAGGAACTCGCCCTTGCGAATCTCCAGGTTGAGGTCTTTGACGATCAGGTTCTCGCCGTCGTAGCTCTTCTGCACGCCACGAAAGCTGACCAGCACATCATTTGAATCCACCTCGCTCATACCCGCACCTTTGTATTTTGGACTGCTGTGGCACAAGCGTAGTCCAGGCGCGAGGCCGCGGAAATCGGGGGCCAGGAGAGAATTGCATCAGCCGGATGGAAGGCTGGGGGTAAGGATCGCCCTACAACGATGGCGGGGATGGAACAGTGTCAGCGCCCCGCGCGCCGGGAATGGCCCTGGCAGGACGCGCGGGAGGTCGTAAACAGGCATGTCGTCACAACAGCTTATGTTCCATGGCGTACTTCACCAATTCGGCCAGGGACGTGATATTCAGCTTTTGCATCAGGCGCGCCTTGTGGGTGCTGATGGTCTTGCTGCTCAGCGCCAGTTGCTGGGCGATGTCATTGACGTTGGCGCCCTGGGCGAGGCGCTCGAACACCGAAAACTCGCGCTCCGAGAGCAGCGAATGCAGCGGCCGCGCGTCCGTCAAGCCGACTTCAAACACCATGCGGTCAGCCAGGTCCGGGTCGATATAGCGCCCGCCCGCCGCGACTTTGCGAATCGCCGTCAGCAACAGGGCCGGGTCGCTGTCTTTGGTCGCATACCCCGCCGCCCCGACTTTCAAGGCGCGGGCGGCCATTTGCGCTTCATCGTGCATGGACAACACCAGGATCGCCGGCGGGTTATTCAGTGCACGGATGCGCGCAATGGCCTCCAGCCCATTCACACCGGGCATCGAGATATCCAGCAACACAACCTCGCACGCCACGTGGCGCAAAGTCTCCAGCAACTGCTCGCCGTTACTCGCCTCGCCCACTACTTGCAGGTCTTTGGCCAGGCCGATCAATTGCTTGATGCCTTCACGGACGATGGTGTGGTCTTCGGCTACCAATACACGAATCACAGGGGTTTCCTCTTAGCGTTATGCATCCAACGGCACCCTGACACTCAAGGTGGTGCCCTCCCCCGGCTCGCTGTGCAGGCTCAGTTGCCCGCCCATCATCAACACCCGCTCGCGCATACCCACTACGCCAAAGGACACGGGCCGGCCCTGGGACTCAACGAAGCCGACGCCGTCATCGCTGATCGTCAACTGCAAGTCGCCGCCCTCAACCACCAGGGTCAGCTCGACAGTATGCGCCTGGGCATGGCGCATCACATTGGTCAACGCCTCCTGCAGGATGCGGAACAGGCCGATGGCCTTGGCGTCGCTCAGGGCGGGCAGGTTGTCCGGGACTTGTACCAGGCAGGGGATTTGCGTACGGGCTTCAAAGCGGCGGGCTTGCCACTCGATGGCCGAGGCGATGCCCGCGTCGAGAATCGGCGGGCGCAATGCGGTCGCCACGTCGCGCACCAGCTGGAACAGCTGGGCGATCAGGCGCTTCATGCTGTTGAGGCGCTCGTTCAAGCCCGGATCCAATTGCGCATAGGCCAGCTCGCACATCGAGGTTTCCAGCTTGAGCACCGTGAGCATCTGCCCGAGTTCGTCGTGCACTTCGCGGGCGATACGGGCCTTTTCTTCTTCGCGCACGGTTTCCAGGTGGGCGGACAATTCGCGCAACTGTGCCTCGCTTTGCAGCAAGGCGGCCACATAACGGCGGCGCTCGGTCACGTCACTGAGATACACGACCAGGTATTCGCCATCGGCAAAGCGCAGAAAGCTCAAGGACACATCAGCGGGCAGGATCGTGCCGTCTGCGCGCACACAATCGGCTGCAAAGTTTTGCGGGCCTTCTTCGCTGGCGCGGGCGCGTTTCCACAGGTTGAGCCAGCGGTCCATGTTCAACGTCGGGTCAAAATCGATCAGCGGTCGCTCGATCAATGCACCGGCGCCATAACCGAGCATGGTTTCGGCGGCGAGGTTGGCGTAGCGCACATGGCTGTCCCAATTGACCCACAGGATACCGACCGTACTTTGATCGATGGAAAACTGCGTCAACCGCAAGGCTTCGGCACTGGTGGCGCGCGCGGCACTTTCTTCCCGAGCCGCCAGCAGGTGCTGTTCCAGCCCACGTTGCTGGCGACGCTGCCAGACCACCACGGCAAGACTGGCGATCAGGAACAACCCCAAGAGCAGGCTGAGGTTTTTCCAGAAGGCGGGTGACTCCGACAACTGTGGGTACTTGGGTTGCAACCAGCGGCTATGCAGTTGATCCAGATCGCGGGCGGGTATCGCGCGCAAGGCGCTTTGCATGATGGTCGCCAGTTCCGGCCATTCACGGCGGGTGGCCACACGCAGCAATTGCGGCAAGCCGATATCCCCCACCACGGCCAACCCGGCAAACTCCGCCTCGCCGGACAACCGGCTCAACTGTGCCTCATCCACCACGGCATAACGCGCCTGCTGGCTGACCAGCAACTGCAAGGCCTGACGCTCCATGGGCACGCCTTGCAGATTCAGGTTGGGATAATTGCTGCGCAGGTAGTCCGCCACGGCGCTGGGCATGCGCACGGCAACGCGGGATTGCTCATCGAGTTTTTCCAGCTCCACGGCACCGCCGCCCTCGCGGACACCGACGATATGCTGGGGCACGCGCATATACGGGTCGGTGAATAACCACAGGCGCAGGCTCGCAGGGGTTTGCTGCAGGCCGGGGGCGATATCCACTTCGCCGTCACGCACGGCGGCTTCCAATTGCTCTTGGGTGGGGAAATTGCGCCAGGTCAGCTCAATGTTCAGCGCCTTGGCCAACCAATGCATCAACTCGACATTGGCCCCGGACAACCGCTGCAAGCGCCGGTCGTATTGCGCGTAAGGCGCCTGCAATACCAGGCCCACGCGCAACTCCGGATGCTGGGCGAGCCACTCCCGCTGTTGTGCATTCAGTTGCGCCTGTGGTGCAGCAGGCGCAGGCGCGGCACTTGCCATCAAGGCAAAGCACCAACAGCCGATAACCAGCAGACAGCGAAAACCCATGATCCACGTCTCACATCACTGACAAACACTGACCAACCCATTAGGCTGCTGGAATGACTTCTGGCCGGGAATTAACGATGCTCTTTCTCCACCGTTCGGCACTGCCAGCATTGTGCCTGTCGCTGCTATTTACCAGCGCCTTTTCTGTTCAGGCCGCCGACGCACCTGCGCCCGCTGCCGAAAAATCGGTTGAACGCCAACCTCTGCCCGAGCGCAGCCAGGAAGAGGCCAACGCCCTTGAGCGGCAACTTCCGCAACAAGAGCAGCAACAGTTGCAGGCCGGCAGCGATTCATTCCTGGCCCTGTGGAAACCGGCCAACAGCGCCGAACCCCAAGGCGTGGTGATTATCGTGCCTGGCGCCGGGGAAAGTGCTGACTGGCCGCAAGCAATTGCGCCTTTGCGCAGTAAATTACCGGACGCCGATTGGGGCACCCTCAGCCTTTCATTACCGGACGTGAACCTGGACACCTTACCGCCGCGGGTCATGGAAGCCCCCAAGGCAGCGGTCGACACCAGCAGCAAAGAAGGCAGCACCGCCGCCAAACCCATCGAACAAGCCGCCAGCGCCGAAGCTGAAGGGACGGACCCGGCGGTGGTGCCCGGTGCGGAGCAGCAGGAAAAAACCGACGCCAAGCGCATCTTTGATCGTATCGACGCCGCCGTCGCCTTTGCCCAAACCCAGAGCGCGCGCAGCGTGGTGTTGCTTGGCCATGGCACCGGCGCCTGGTGGGCCGCGCGTTACCTGAGCGAGAAGCAGCCGTCCCAAGTGCAAAAGTTGGTGATGGTGGCTGGCAAGACACCTACGGGTCGGCAACCGAATCTGCAACAACTGGCCCCAACGCTGAAAGTGCCTACAGCGGACGTGTTCTACCAGGACAGCGCCCAAGAACGCAAAAATGCGCTGGAGCGCGTGCAAGCCGCCAAGCGCACGAAGAATGACGGCTACAAACAGGTGTCACTGAAAACCCTGCCCGGCAATAGCTCGGCCGAGCAAGAGCAGTTGTATCGGCGGGTGCGCGGGTGGCTGAGCCCGGAGCCGAAATAGCGCTGACCGCCTATCTCGAAAGCACCGTAGGCCTGATGTGGGAGCGGGCTTGCTCGCGAATAGGCTATGTCAGTCAACAGATGCATCGGCTGACTCGCGAGCAAACCCGCTCCCACAATGGATTGGGTGCACACTTCCAAAAAGTGCTGGCTATCTGAAATCCCGCCGCTCGCGAATCAGCGCGTAGGCGTTATGCAGCTCGCGGGTTCGCTCGGTCGCCTCGCGCACTTGCGCGGGGCTGGCGCCGGTGCCGGCGATCTTGTCCGGGTGGTGGCGACTGAGCAGGCGACGATAGGCACGCTTGATCACCGACGGTTCGCTGGTGGCGGTTACGCCAAGAATCCGCAACGCCTCCTGATAGGCGCCGCTGCGGCTGACCAAGGGCTTGCGTTCCGGCGCGTAGTCGCAGGCCAGCGCGTGCAACTGTTGCGGCGTCCAGCCCAGCCACTTGCCCCATTGATCGATCAGGTCGCGCTCGGCCTCATCTGCCCTGCCATCCGCCCAGGCCATTCGCCAGCACGCACGCAACACGCCTTCCGCCGCATGCGGCTGCGCCTTGAGTACGCGCAGATACGTGCGCACCCGGTCGGAACCGGACTTGCCGCGATTGAACGCGGTAATTGCCCGGCGCAGGGCGTGTTCACTCATGTCCAGCGCGCGCATTTCCAGGCGCGCCTGCTGGATATGCCCATCCACGACCCGGCCATTGCTTTTGGCCAGGCGCCCCAACAACACAAACAGCAGCTCGTCGTTGCGCAATGCCGGGCGCCCGCCCAGGCGTTCACGCAATTGCGCCCAACTGTGCAACTGCAGGCGGCGGTCCAGTGCCTGCCCCAGCAATGCGCCCAACAAGGCCCCCGGAATACTGGCAATGGCAAAGCCAGCCCCGGCACCGATCAGTGTCCCTGGCCACAACATCTTATTGCTCCGCAGTCAGCAAGGTCTCGACCTGCGCCAGGCGTTCCAGCGTGCCGACATCAATCCAGCGTCCCGTCATGTGTTCCCCCGTAACCCGTCCTTTGGCCATGGCCTCCCGCAACAGCGGCGCCAGTTTGAAGGCCCCGGCGCTGCAACCCGCGAACAGCTGAGGGTCGAGCACTGAAATGCCACTGAAGGTCAGGTTATCGGCACCGGGCGCGGCATCATGAAGCACGCCGTCGCTCAAATAGAAGTCGCCGCCCGCAGGGGCATGGTCAGGCCTGTCGACCATCACCAAGTGGGCAAGCCCTTGCAGCGGCTTCTTGCGCAGGCTGGCGAAGTCGAAGTCGGTCCAGATGTCACCGTTGACCAGAAGGAAAGGCTCATCGCCCAGCAGTGGCAGTGCCTTGAAAATACCGCCGCCGGTTTCCAGCGGCTCGCCTTCGGCCGAGTACTGAATGCGCAGACCAAACTGCGCGCCGTCGCCCAGGTAGCTTTCGATCTGCTGCCCGAGCCACGCATGGTTAATGACGATATCGGTGAAGCCGGCCTTGGCCAGCGCTTCAAGGTGATACTCGATCAGCCGCTTGCCGCCCGCCTGCACCAAAGGCTTGGGCGTGTGCAGCGTGAGCGGACGCATGCGCTCGCCTTTGCCCGCCGCCAGGATCATCGCCTTCATACACCCGCCTCGGCCGGCTCGCGCAGGCTGGCCAGCAACTCACCCAGTTCATCCAGTTCAGGCCGGTCGGCCAGTACCGCTTCTATATAAGCAAAGAAGCGCGGCACGTCCGCCAGGTAGCGCGGCTTGCCGTCGCGATGGCAGATGCGCGCGAAGATGCCGATCACCTTGAGGTGGCGCTGCACCCCCATCAGGTCACTGGCCCGCAGGAACGCCTGAAAATCGCCCTGCACCGGGATGCCCAGCTGCCTGGCACGCTCCCAGTAACCACGCTGCCATTCGCGCACGCGCGCCTTGGGCCAGCTGAGGAACGCATCCTTGAACAGGCAGGTGATGTCGTAGGTCACCGGGCCGTAGACCGCGTCCTGGAAATCCAGCACACCTGGGTTCGGCGTGCTGATCATCAGGTTGCGTGGCATATAGTCGCGATGCACCAGCACTTTGGGCTGGGCCAGGGCGCTGTCGATCAAGTGAGCGCTGACGCGCTGCCACAAGGCTTGCTGCCGGGCGTCGAATTCGATACCCAAATGCCGACGAACGTACCACTCCGGAAACAATTCCAGCTCGCGGCGCAACAAGGCGACGTCATAGCTGGGCAGCGGCGCGTCCATCGGCAACTGCTGAAAAGCCAGCAGCGCGTCGATGGCATCGGCAAACAATTGATCGGCGTTTTGCTCGTCAATCACGTCCAGATAGGTTTTTCTGCCAAGGTCATTGAGCAAAAGAAAGCCGCGCGGCAGATCTTCTGCATAAATTTTTGGCACATTAATTCCCGATTTCGCGAGTAAATCAGCGATATCGACGAAAGGTTTGCAGTTTTCCTGGGGGGGTGGCGCGTCCATAACGACGAATGTTCGACCGCCGCCTTCCCAACGGAAGTAACGCCTGAAACTCGCGTCGCTGCTGGCCGCGGTCAATGTGGCCGGAGGTACGACACCCCAATCCTGAGCGTTGAAAAGGATTGGCAACTGCTCATCCAGCCATACTTTCAGCTGTTGTAAACGTAGATCTTGCTCGGGCATTACAAGGGTCTCCGACGGCGCTAGCCGTCAAGCGGGTCATGCTTTATTATCACGCATCTTTTTCAGACCATCGAGAGGCGTGCGGCCCAAACCGCGGGCAGATGGCACGCAGGAAGCCCGGACTAATAAGATGGCATTGAAATCCCCCGCGTTTCGTAGAAAATTTCCGTTGCTGGTAACCGGCAGTCTGCTGGCCATGCAACCTTTCGCCACCTCATTCGTGGTCGCCGCGGAACAGTATGACTGCTCAGTCTCTGCTTCGGGTGCCTGGGATTGCGCGCCGAAAACCGCCGCAGCCCCATTGCCACCGCGCCCAGTGCATGACGGCGCAGCCGTCAGCCCGGCTGGCAGCACGGCGCAAGCCGACGCTGGCGGCAGCGGCGACGCTGAACCGAAGACCGCGCTGGTCACCGAAGCCAAGGGCCGTGGCCTGCGTTCGCGCAGCGCCGACTACAGCCACCTGGACTGGGTGCCTCGCGAGAAGCTGACCGCGGCCCAGCTGGCCGAAACCGGTCCGTATTGCTCCGGCGCGTACATCGAGCCGACCCGTCCTGGCATGAACGACAAGACGGACAAAAGCGATACGCCGACCTTCATCGGTGCCAAGGCCTCTCGCTACGAGCAGGAACAACAAGTCGCAACCCTGGCCGGTGACGTCGTCATGCGCCAGGGCAGCATGCAGATGGAGGCTCAGGAAGCCAGTCTGTATCAGGCCGAGAACCGTGGCGAGCTGAATGGCGACGTTCGTCTGCGCGACAACGGTGCCCTGATCGTGGGCGACCACGCAGAGGTCCAGCTCGACACCGGCGCCGCTCAGATCGACAACGCCGAATACGTGCTGCACAAGTCGCGCATCCGCGGTAACGCGCTGTACGCCAAGCGTGCCGAGAACGCGATCATCCGTCTTAAAGACGGTACGTACACCACCTGCGAGCCGGACAGCAACGCCTGGCAGCTCAAGGGCAACAACATCACGTTGAACCCGGCCACCGGTTTCGGTACGGCGACCAACGCGACGTTGCGGATCAAGAACATCCCGATCCTGTACACCCCGTACATCTATTTCCCGATCGACAACCGTCGTCAATCCGGCTTCCTGCCGCCGAGCTTCAGCACCGGTGGGGAAACTGGCTTTACCCTGATTACGCCGTATTACTTCAACCTGGCGCCGAACTACGACGCCACGTTGTACCCGCAATACATGACCAAACGCGGTTTGTTGATGGAAGGCGAATTCCGCTACCTCACCAAGTCCAGCGAAGGTCAGTTTGGCGGCGCGTACCTGAACGACGACAGCGATGAACGCAAAAAGCAGAGCGACTACGAAAAAACCCGCTATATGCTCAACTGGCAGCACAAGGGCGGGCTTGATTCGCGTGTCTCGACTTTGGTCGACTACACCAAGATCAGCGACCCCTTCTACTACCAAGACTTGAAGTCCAACCAGGAAGGCATCAAGACTCAGGACTTCGTCAACCAGCAGGGTGCGGTGACCTATCGCGGTGACAGCTTCCAGGCTCGACTGAACCTGCAAGCTTACCAACTGGCGACGATCTCGCAGATCACTCCGTATGACCGGCTACCGCAGATCACCTTTAATGGAACGCTGCCGTACCATCCGGGCGGGGTGAACTTCACCTATGAGACTGAAGCCGTTCGATTTGACCGGGACCTCAGAAGTGGCAATATTTTCGACAAGGACGGTGGCCCGTACGATGCGAACGGTGTTGCCATCGGTAGTAAGCGACTGGATGATTATGTAAACGGCTTGACCCGTGCAAACGGCGACCGCTTGAACATCGCTCCGGCCGTCGAGTACCCGATGACCTCGACCTACGGCTTTATTACGCCGAAGCTCAAGTACGTCTACACCAAGTACGATCTGGACTTGGATAGCCAAGGCAAGAACGACATTATTCAAGCGCAGGCAAACGCAACCGCAGCTAATCCATATGCTGGTGGCGTCTTCAAAAGCTCCCAAGACCGTGCAGTTCCGATCGCCAGTATCGACAGCGGCCTGTACTTCGACCGCAATACCAATTGGTTCGGCAAAGACTATCGCCAGACCCTGGAGCCGCGTGCTTTCTATCTCTATGTCCCGAATAAGGACCAGAGTGACATCCCGGTATTCGACACCAGTGAATACTCGTTTAGCTATGCCTCACTGTTCCGCGACAACCGCTTCAGCGGCACCGACCGGATTGGCGACGAGAACAAACTTTCCTTGGGCGTCACCAGCCGCTGGATCGAAGAGAATGGCTTTGAACGTCAGCGTGTGAGCGTCGGCCAAGCCGTTTACTTCAAGGATCGCGAAGTCCAGCTGCCAGGTATTCTGGCCTCTACGCGCGACGATGCGACCGAGAACGTCTCCCCAATTGCGCTGGACTATGAGTTCCGCTTCAACCGCGATTGGCGCGCCACAGCAGACTACAACTGGGACCCTACTTCACGTAGCCCACGTTCCGGCAGTGCCATGTTCCACTACCAGCCGGAAGACAACCCGAACAAGGTTGTTAACCTCGGTTATCGCTATCGCAACGACCAAGTGGTTTATAACCAGTTGACCGGTAAGTACCAGTTTGGCGGTGACTTCGGTCAGCCTGGCGATCCTAACTACGTGAAGGATTACTACAAAATCCAGCAACACGACTTCTCGATGATGTGGCCGATCATTCCCCAGTGGAACCTGATCACCCGCTGGCAGTATGACTATGCCCGCAACCGCACTTTGGAAGCCTTCGGTGGTTTCGAGTACGACAACTGCTGCTGGAAACTGCGTGTGATCAACCGTTACTGGGTTTCCAACGACGAATACAGCCAGATCGCCCCGCTGAACGAAAAGGGTGACCACGGGCTCTTCTTCCAGATCGTCCTTAAAGGACTCGGCGGCCTGACCGGCGCCAAGGTAGAGAGCTTCCTCGACAAAGGCATTGAAGGTTATCGTGAACGTGAAGACCAAGCTTTCTGATTGCGTGCGCCCGCTAGTATTGGGCGCGCTGTTCCTGGGGGCCGCATCGGCACACGCTGCGGTTCAACAGCTGGACAAAGTTGTGGCCATTGTCGATAACGACGTGATCATGCAGAGCCAACTCGACCAACGGGTCAAGGAAGTTCAGCAGACCATCGCCAAACGTGGTGGCGGCGTGCCGCCGACCAGCGTGCTCGATCCACAGGTGCTGGAACGCCTGATCGTCGAAAACCTGCAACTGCAGATCGGCGATCGTTCCGGCATCCGTATTTCGGACGAAGAACTCAACCAGGCAGTAGGCACCATCGCTCAGCGCAACAACATGAGCATTGACCAGTTCAAAGCCGCTCTGGCCCACGACGGCCTGTCCTATGAGGACGCCCGTGACCAGATCAAGCGTGAAATGATCATCAGCCGTGTGCGTCAGCGCCGTGTGGCCGAGCGGGTTCAGGTGTCCGAGCAGGAAGTGAAAAACTTCCTGGCGTCGGACCTGGGCAAGATGCAGCTCTCCGAAGAACTGCACCTGGCCAACATCCTGATCCCGACACCGGACAGCGCTAACGCCGAGCAGCTCAATGCCGCCGCCGCAAAGACTCAGGCCGTTTATGACCGTTTGAAAGCCGGCGCTGACTTTGCCCAGACGGCAATTGCCGTCTCCGGCAGCGACAACGCCCTGGACGGCGGTGACATGGGCTGGCGTAAAGCCGCTCAATTGCCACCTCCGTTTGACCGTGAACTGAGCGCCATGCAGCCGGGTGAAATTACCCAGCCAGCACGCACACCGGGCGGCTTCATCATCCTCAAGTTGCTGGGAAAACGCGGCGGCGAGACCTCGCTGAAAGACGAAGTACATGTTCGTCACATCCTGGTCAAACCAAGCGAAATCCGTACCGAGGCGCAAACCAAGGAACTGGCCCAGAAGATCTATGACCGCATTGAAGGCGGTGAAGACTTCGCCACCTTGGCCAAGAGCTTCTCGGAAGACCCGGGCTCGGCCCTCAACGGTGGCGACCTGAACTGGATTGACCCGAAAGCGCTGGTGCCGGAGTTCCAGGACGTGATGGCCAAGACCCCGCAAGGCGTTTTGTCCAAGCCGTTCAAGACTCAATATGGCTGGCATGTACTGGAAGTTCTTGGCCGCCGCGCGACCGACAACACCACCCAGGCCCGCGAGCAACAAGCCCTGAGCGTATTGCGTAACCGCAAGTACGACGAAGAGCTGCAAACCTGGTTGCGTCAGATCCGTGACGAAGCCTACGTGGAAAACAAGCTGCCAGGCGCCGAGCAAACAGGCACCGACCAGGCACCGAAGTGAAACCACAGCGTTTCGCGGTCACACCCGGCGAGCCGGCCGGCATTGGTCCAGACCTGTGCCTGCTCCTCGCCTCGCAACCCCAGCCACATCCCCTGATTGCCATTACCAGCCGCGACCTGCTCCTTGAGCGGGCCGCGCAGCTGGGCGTGGCCGTCAGTTTGCTGGACGTGGCGCCGGGCCATTGGCCAGACCTGCCGGCCCCCGCAGGCAGCCTGTATGTGTGGGATACCCCCCTTGCGGCCAAGGTCGTTGCCGGGCAACTGAACAAGGCCAATGCGGCGTTTGTGCTGGAAACCCTGACCCGTGCCGGCCAAGGCTGTATCGACGGCGACTTCGCCGGCATGATCACCGCCCCTGTGCACAAAGGTGTCATCAACGACTCCGGCATCGCCTTTTCCGGCCATACCGAGTTCCTTGCCGAACTGACCCACACGGCTCAAGTCGTGATGATGCTTGCCACACGCGGCCTGCGCGTGGCCCTGGTGACCACGCACCTGCCGCTGCGCGATATCGCCGACGCCATCTCCGCCGAGCGCGTGGAGCGCGTCACGCGCATCCTGTACACCGACCTGCAACAAAAATTCGGCATTGCCCAACCCCGAATCCTGGTCTGCGGGCTTAACCCGCACGCCGGTGAAGGCGGCCATTTGGGCCATGAAGAAATCGACATCATTGAACCGACATTAGAGCGTCTGCGCCAAGAAGGCATGGACCTGCGTGGCCCACTGCCTGCGGACACTCTGTTTACCCCCAAATATCTGGAGCACTGCGACGCAGTGCTGGCGATGTACCATGACCAGGGGCTGCCCGTGCTGAAATACAAAGGCTTCGGCGCCGCAGTCAACGTGACTCTGGGCCTGCCGATCATCCGCACCTCCGTCGACCATGGCACGGCCCTGGACCTGGCGGGCAGTGGCAAGATCGATACCGGCAGCCTGCACGTGGCCCTGGAAACCGCCTATCAGATGGCCGAGACCCGTATATGACCGAGCATTACCAACACCGGGCGCGCAAGCGCTTCGGGCAGAACTTCCTGCACGACGCTGGCGTGATCGACCGCATTCTGCGCTCCATCCATGCCAAACCTGAAGACCGCCTGCTGGAAATCGGCCCGGGCCAGGGTGCATTGACCCAAGGCCTGCTGGCCAGTGGCGGTCAACTGGACGTGGTTGAACTGGACAAGGACCTGATCCCGATCCTCAACCAGCAGTTTGCGGGCAAGTCCAACTTCAACCTGCACCAGGGCGATGCGCTGAAGTTCGACTTCAACAGCCTCAATGCCGCGCCCAACAGCCTGCGGGTGGTCGGTAACCTGCCTTACAACATCTCCACACCGCTGATTTTCCACCTGCTGAACAACGCCGGGATCATCCGCGACATGCACTTCATGCTGCAAAAAGAAGTGGTTGAGCGTTTGGCGGCGGGCCCTGGTGGTGGTGATTGGGGCCGCCTGTCGATCATGGTTCAGTACCATTGCCGTGTGGAACACCTGTTCAACGTTGGCCCTGGCGCGTTTAATCCGCCGCCGAAGGTCGACTCGGCCATCGTGCGCCTGGTGCCTCACGCCGTACTGCCGCACCCGGCCAAGGACCACAAGTTACTGGAGCGGGTGGTGCGCGAAGCATTCAACCAGCGCCGCAAAACCCTGCGCAACACGCTCAAGGCGCTGCTGAGCAACGCTGAGATCGAAGCGGCCGGCGTCGATGGCAGCCTGCGCCCCGAGCAACTGGACCTGGCCGCGTTCGTGCGCCTGGCCGACCAGCTTGCCATCCAGCCTGCGCCCACCGCGGACTGAAGCCTGCCATGCATGGGCCAGACAGCATGTCTGGCCTAGTGCCCTGCTGATGGCCTAGACTGATCCGCATCTGCTGTCCTCCGCTTTTGCTTTTAAGGCCTCTTGCATGTCCGATCCTCGCTACCAGATCGACGTCAGCGTCGTCACCCGCTTTCTTGCTGACCAATCGCAACCCGAACATAACCGTTTCGCCTTTGCCTACACCATCACGGTGAAGAACAACGGGCAGGTGCCGGCCAAGCTGCTGTCGCGCCACTGGGTGATCACCGACGGTGACGGTCAGGTTGAGGAAGTGCGCGGCGCCGGTGTGGTTGGCCAGCAACCATTGATCGACATCGGCGCCAGCCATACCTACAGCAGCGGCACGGTGATGACCTCCAAAGTCGGCACCATGCAAGGCTCGTATCAGATGAAAGCCACCGACGGTAAATTGTTCGACGCCATCATCGCGCCCTTCCGCCTCGCCGTGCCTGGAGCCCTGCACTGATGGCGACGTACGCGGTCGGCGACCTGCAAGGCTGCCTGAAACCCCTCAAGTGCCTGCTGGAGCGGGTTGCCTTCAACCCGGCAAGCGATCGCCTGTGGCTGGTGGGTGACCTGGTCAATCGCGGCCCCGAGTCCCTGGAAACCCTGCGCTTTCTGTATGGCCTGCGCGATTCCCTGGTGTGTGTACTGGGCAACCATGATCTGCACTTGTTAGCCGCCGGCAACAACATCGAACGCCTGAAAAAAAGTGACACCCTGCGCGAAATCCTTGAAGCGCCGGATCGCGCGCAACTGCTGGATTGGCTGCGCAGGCAAAAGCTCATGCATTACGACGAAGGCCGCAACATGGCTTTGGTCCATGCTGGCATCCCGCCCCAGTGGACACTGAAGAAAGCCCTCAAGTGTGCCGCTGAAGTGGAAAGCGCACTGGCCGATGACAGCCTCTACACCGCTTACCTCGACGGCATGTATGGCAATGAGCCCATCAAGTGGGACAGCGACCTTACCGGCGTGGCGCGCCTGCGCGTGATCACCAACTACTTCACGCGCATGCGCTTCTGCACCGCCGATGGCAAACTGGACCTCAAAAGCAAGGAAGGCGCCGACACCGCGCTGCCTGGCTATAAGCCCTGGTTTGCCCACAAGGAGCGCAAGACCCACGACACGCAAATCATCTTCGGCCACTGGGCTGCCCTTGAAGGCAAGTGCGACGAGCCGGGTGTATTCGCCCTCGATACCGGCTGTGTGTGGGGCGGTGCCATGACCCTGATGAACATCGACACCGGCGAGCGCCTGAGCTGCCAGTGTGAATCCCCCCTTTCTGTGACACTGCCGGCCGCCAAGCCATAGGAGCCCGCCATGAGCGAATTCAAACGTATCCCTCCCGAACAAGCCCAGGCCCTGCGCGAGCAAGGTGCCGTGGTGGTCGACATCCGTGACCAGCCGACCTATGCAGCGGCTCACATCAGCGGCGCGCAGCATCTGGACAACCACAACATCGCCGACTTCATCCGCGCCGCCGACCTCGACGCACCGGTGATCGTGGCCTGCTATCACGGTAACTCCAGCCAGAGCGCGGCCGCCTACCTGATCAGCCAGGGCTTCTCCGACGTCTATAGCCTGGACGGCGGCTTTGAGCTGTGGCGTACGACCTATCCTGCAGAAATTGCCTCCGGCGATTCGCAATAATTTTTTTCACACCCCGCTACCCCGCGTGACGCTTGGGCTCGCGCCGTTTCTGACGAACGGCGCAGCCAACTAATTGCGCATCGCGCCTTGAACTCCCGGATTCCGAACTATCCTTAAGCGCAGGCCATCCGAATCAGGGGAGAGCCGGTACACCGGCGTGCGGGTCATCGGTAGCGTTTGAGGGTGTTCTGGGGGGAAAACAGGCATTGGCGATCACCAATGACTGCCAGCATCGACTGATTGATCCGGCGTCGGCTCCACGTATCGAGCGAGGTGACGACGTCATGAGTATCTTTAGCCACTTCCAACAACGCTTCGCGTCCACACAGCAGGAAGAGCTCACGCTGCAAGAGTATCTTGAGCTGTGCAAGCAGGACCGCAGCACCTACGCGTCTGCCGCCGAACGTCTGCTATTGGCAATTGGTGAGCCGGAACTGGTGGAAACCGCCAACAATTCGCGCTTGTCGCGAATATTTTCCAACAAGGTGATTCGCCGCTATCCGGCCTTTGAAGACTTCCATGGCATGGAAGAATGCATCGACCAGATCGTCTCCTACTTCCGCCATGCCGCCCAAGGCCTGGAAGAGAAGAAACAGATCCTCTACCTGCTCGGCCCGGTCGGCGGCGGCAAGTCGTCCCTGGCTGAAAAACTCAAACAACTGATCGAGAAGGTGCCCTTCTACGCGATCAAGGGCTCGCCGGTATTCGAGTCGCCACTGGGCCTGTTCAACGCCACGGAAGATGGCGCGATCCTCGAAGAGGACTTCGGCATTCCGCGCCGCTACCTCAATACCATCATGTCGCCCTGGGCCACCAAGCGCCTCGCCGAGTTCGGCGGTGACATCAGCCAGTTCCGCGTGGTGAAACTGTACCCGTCGATCCTCAACCAGATCGGCGTCGCCAAAACCGAGCCCGGCGATGAGAACAACCAGGACATTTCGGCCCTGGTGGGTAAAGTCGATATCCGCAAACTCGAAGAATTCCCGCAGAACGACGCCGACGCCTACAGCTATTCGGGCGCACTGTGCCGGGCCAACCAGGGCCTGATGGAATTCGTGGAGATGTTCAAGGCGCCGATCAAGGTGCTGCACCCACTGCTGACCGCAACCCAGGAAGGCAACTACAACAGTACCGAAGGTCTGGGCGCGATTCCGTTCACCGGGATCCTGCTGGCCCACTCCAACGAATCGGAATGGCATACCTTCCGCAACAACAAGAACAACGAAGCCTTCATCGACCGGATCTACATCGTCAAGGTGCCGTACTGCCTGCGGGTCAGCGACGAGATCAAGATTTACGACAAGCTGCTGTTCAACAGCTCGCTGGCCAAGGCCCATTGCGCGCCTGACACCCTGAAGATGCTTGCGCAATTCACCGTGCTCTCGCGCCTCAAGGAGCCGGAAAACTCGAACATCTACTCGAAGATGCGCGTGTACGACGGCGAAAACCTCAAGGACACCGACCCCAAGGCCAAGTCGATCCAGGAATACCGCGACACGGCAGGCGTGGATGAGGGCATGAACGGCCTTTCCACCCGTTTCGCGTTCAAGATCCTCTCCAAGGTCTTCAACTTCGACCCGCACGAGATCGCCGCCAACCCGGTGCACCTGCTCTATGTGCTGGAGCAGCAGATCGAACAGGAGCAATTCCAGGCGGAAACCCGCGAACGCTACCTGCGCTTCCTCAAGGAATACCTGGCGCCGCGCTACATCGAGTTTATCGGCAAGGAAATCCAGACCGCCTACCTGGAGTCCTATAGCGAGTACGGCCAGAACATCTTCGACCGCTACGTGCTGTACGCCGACTTCTGGATTCAGGACCAGGAATACCGCGACCCGGAAACCGGCGAAATCCTCAACCGCGTGGCCCTCAACGAGGAGTTGGAAAAGATCGAGAAACCAGCCGGCATCAGCAATCCGAAGGATTTCCGCAACGAAATCGTCAACTTCGTACTGCGTGCCCGGGCCAACAACAACGGCAAGAACCCTACCTGGCTCAGCTACGAGAAGCTGCGGGTGGTTATCGAGAAGAAAATGTTCTCCAACACCGAGGATCTGCTGCCGGTCATCAGCTTCAACGCCAAGGCCAGCAAAGAGGACCAGCAAAAACACAACGACTTCGTTACACGAATGGTCGAGCGCGGCTACACCGACAAACAGGTACGGCTGCTCTCCGAGTGGTATCTGCGGGTTCGCAAATCACAGTAAGGCAGCGACGGGCGCATGCTGCCGGGCCCCAGGCCTGGCGGCTTACCGCTTGTCTCTAAGCTTCCAGCTCGCGGCTTGAAGCTTGTAACGTGAAGCTGCCCGGAGGGCTCCCCATGAGCTATGTGATCGACCGACGCCTTAATGGCAAGAACAAGAGCACGGTAAACCGCCAGCGTTTCCTGCGGCGTTACCGTGACCACATCAAAAAGGCGGTTGAAGAGGCCGTCAGCCGCCGCTCCATCACCGACATGGAGCACGGCGAACAAATCAGCATTCCCGGACGGGACATCGACGAACCGGTGCTGCACCATGGCCGGGGCGGCAAACAGACCGTCGTGCACCCCGGCAACAAGGAGTTCACCACCGGCGAGCACATCCAACGCCCCCAAGGTGGCGGCGGCGGCAAGGGCCCGGGCAAAGCCGGTAACTCCGGCGAAGGCATGGATGAGTTCGTGTTCCAGATTACCCAGGAAGAATTCCTCGAATTCATGTTCGAGGACCTGGAGCTGCCCAACCTGGTCAAACGCAACCTGACCGGCACCGATACGTTCAAAACCGTGCGCGCCGGGATCAGCAACGAGGGCAATCCGTCACGGATCAACATCATCCGCACCCTGCGCTCGGCTCATGCACGCCGCATCGCGCTGTCGGGCAGCAGCCGCGCCAAACTGAAACAGGCCAAGGAAGAGTTGGCGCGCTTGAAGCGCGAAGAACCGGACAACTTCGGCGATATCCAGGAAATCGAGGCAGAAATCGAGAAGCTCAGCGCGCGAATTCACCGTGTGCCGTTTCTTGATACCTTTGACCTCAAATACAACCTGCTGGTGAAGCAACCCAACCCGAGTTCCAAAGCGGTCATGTTCTGCCTGATGGACGTGTCGGGCTCCATGACCCAAGCCACCAAGGACATCGCCAAGCGCTTCTTCATCCTGCTGTACCTGTTTCTGAAGCGGAACTACGACAAGATCGACGTGGTGTTTATCCGCCATCACACCAGCGCCCGGGAAGTGGATGAAGAGGAGTTCTTTTACTCGCGGGAAACCGGCGGCACTATCGTGTCCAGTGCGTTGAAGCTGATGCAGGAGATCATGGCCGAGCGCTACCCGGCCAACGAGTGGAATATCTACGCCGCCCAGGCTTCCGATGGCGACAACTGGAACGATGATTCGCCCATCTGCCGCGACATCCTGATCAACCAGATCATGCCGTTTGTGCAGTACTACACGTATGTCGAAATTACTCCCCGTGAGCACCAGGCCCTGTGGTTCGAGTACGAGCGCATCGGCGAAGCCTTTGCCGATACATTCGCCCAGCAGCAACTGGTCTCGGCCGGCGATATCTACCCGGTCTTCCGTGAACTCTTCCAGCGCAGGTTAGTGACATGACGGCCAAAGCGCATAAGCGCCAACCCATTTCCACGGGGTCCGAGTGGACCTTTGAACTGATCCAGGCCTATGACCGGGAAATCAGCCGTATTGCGGCGGGTTATGCCCTGGACACTTACCCTAACCAGATCGAAGTCATCACCGCTGAACAGATGATGGATGCGTATGCGTCGGTCGGCATGCCCTTGGGTTATCACCACTGGTCCTATGGCAAGCACTTCCTCAGCACTGAAAAGTCCTACACCCGCGGCCAGATGGGCCTGGCCTACGAGATCGTCATCAACTCCGACCCGTGCATCGCCTATCTGATGGAGGAAAACACCATCTGCATGCAGGCCTTGGTGGTGGCCCATGCCTGCTACGGGCATAACAGCTTCTTCAAAGGCAATTACCTGTTCCGCACCTGGACCGATGCCAGCTCGATCATCGATTATCTGGTGTTCGCCAAGCAGTACATCATGCAGTGCGAGGAGCGCCATGGCATCGACGCGGTGGAGGACTTGCTCGATTCCTGCCACGCCCTGATGAACTACGGGGTTGATCGCTACAAACGTCCGTACCCGATTTCTGCCGAGGAAGAACGCCTGCGCCAGAAGGAGCGCGAGGAGCACTTGCAGAAACAGATCAACGACCTGTGGCGCACCATTCCAAAACGCGCCGGCAAGAACAGCGACAAAGACAATGCGCGCTTCCCCGCCGAACCTCAGGAAAACATCCTCTATTTCCTGGAAAAACACGCGCCACTGCTGGAACCGTGGCAGCGGGAAATCGTGCGCATTGTGCGCAAGATCGCCCAGTACTTTTATCCACAGCGTCAGACCCAGGTGATGAACGAAGGCTGGGCCACGTTCTGGCACTACACCTTGATGAATGACCTGTATGACGAGGGCCTGGTCACCGACGGCTTCATGATGGAGTTCCTCACCTCGCATACCAGCGTGGTGTTCCAGCCCGGTTTTGACAGCCCGTATTACAGTGGCATCAACCCTTACGCGCTGGGCTTTGCGATGTATCGCGATATCCGGCGCATGTGCGAGCACCCCACCGAAGAGGACCGTCGCTGGTTCCCGGAAATCGCCGGCAGCGATTGGCTGTCGACCATCAAGTTCGCCATGAGCAGCTTCAAGGATGAGAGCTTCATCCTGCAGTACCTGTCACCCCAGGTGATTCGCGACCTCAAGCTGTTCAGCATCATGGATGACGACCTCAAGGATGACTTGGTGGTGCCGGCAATTCATGACGAACCCGGCTACCGCACCATCCGTGAAACCCTGGCGGCGCAGTACAACCTGGGCAACCGTGAGCCTAACGTGCAGATCTACAGCATCGATGTACGCGGCGACCGCTCGCTGACCCTGCGCCATCAACAGCACGACCGCAAACCTCTGGGCGAATCCACCGAGGAAGTGCTCAAGCACCTGCATCGGTTATGGGGCTTCGACATTCACCTGGAAACCCTGCAGGGCGATCAAGTGATGAAGACCCACCACGTACCGCCACGCAGTGATCACAACGACAACGACTACGGCCGCCTGGACCTGGCCGTCGTTCATCTCTGAAACAGCAAAGCCTCCATTGGTCAGGCACAGGCGTTATCCTGTGCCGCTAATGGAGGCTTTTTCATGAAAATCTACAAAGTCGGCGGTGCGGTGCGTGACCGCTTGCTGGGCATCAAGGTCACCGACATCGACCGGGTTGTTGTCGGCGCAACCACCGAAGAAATGCTCGCCAAGGGCTATAAGCCGGTGGGTGCTGACTTTCCGGTATTCCTGGACCCCAAAAACGGCGACGAATACGCCCTCGCCCGCACCGAACGCAAGAGCGGCCGGGGTTATGGGGGGTTTGTGTTCCATGCCAGCCCCGAGGTGACGCTGGAAGAAGACCTGATTCGTCGCGACCTGACCATCAATGCCATGGCGGAGGATGACGACGGCAACCTGACCGATCCCTATCACGGCCAGCGTGATTTGGCAGCGCGTCTTTTGCGTCACGTTTCCCCCGCGTTTGCCGAAGATCCCCTCCGCGTACTGCGCGTTGCACGCTTTTCAGCACGTTACGCTCACCTCGGGTTTACCGTCGCGCCGCCAACGATAGAGCTGATGCGCCAGCTCAGCGAATCCGGCGAACTGGACGCCCTGACACCCGAGCGCAGTTGGAAAGAAATTTCCCGGGCGCTGATGGAGGATCAGCCTCAGGTCTTTATTCAAGTACTGCGCGACTGCAACGCGCTGAAAACCCTGATGCCGGAAGTGGACGCCCTGTTCGGCGTACCGCAACCCGCAGCCCATCACCCGGAAATCGACACCGGCCTACATACCTTGAGCGTGCTGGAACAGGCGGCCCTGCACCAACAGCCGCTCACCGTGCGCTGGGCTTGCCTGCTGCATGACGTGGGCAAAGGCCTGACACCTGTGGATAAGTTGCCGCAGCATATTGCCCACGAACATACCGGCCTGAAGCTGATCAAGGCGATGAACGAGCGCTTCAAGGTGCCGAAGGATTGTCAGGAACTGGCCCTGCTTGTCGGCCAATATCACACCCATGGCCATCGCGCGCTGGAGCTGAAAGCTTCGACATTGTTGGAGTTGCTGCAGAGTTTCGATGTTTATCGCAGGCCACAGCGTTTTGAAGAATTCGTGGTGAGCTGTGAAATGGACGCGCGGGGCCGCAAAGGCCTGGAGCAAAGAAGTTATCCACAAGCGGATTATTTACGCGGCGCGGCGAAAGCGGCACGCGAGGTGCCTGTGGCGCCTTTACTGGAGAAAGGTTTCAAAGGCCCCGAGCTCGGTGAGGCGCTCAAGCGTGAGCGGCTCAGGGTGTTGAAAGTCTACAAAGAACAACGCGCCCTATAGGGGCGCGTCCGGCGTCAGCTGCTGGCCCTGCCACTCAAAACCGACGGGCGCCAGCACTTGATCAATCTGCGCATCGCGCCATAGCTGCGCCAATGTCTTGCCCGCCTCCGGGTGCACACGATCGGGCGCCATCAACGACAGCGGCCACAGCACAAAGGCGTTTTTCAGGATCTCTGCTCGCGGCAGGATCAAGCCATCGAAATTGCCCACCAGCTCGCCGTACAGCAACACATCGATGTCCAGCGGCAGCCCCTTGCGGTCCGGGGCATAGCGACCATTATCGGCCTCGATGAATTTCAACCGACGATCCAGCTCCATCAGCGGCAGGTCGGTATAGGCCGACACCACCAGATTGAAGAATGGCCCGCTTTTGATGCCCACCGGCTGGCTTTCGAACACTGGAGAACAGCGCACATCGATCAAGAAGCTCGCCAGCGCATCCAGGCCAGCGACCAAATGGCGCTCGCGCTCGATATTGCTGCCAAGGCCAAGGTAAATCTGAGTTAGCGACATCCGCGCTCGATCTCCACGCCCACGCCTTTGGCGGCCGGTACGGCGCCGGGCTTGGTCAACTTGAGGTGCAGCCAGGGAATCTGAAATTCACGCATCAGCACTTCGGCCAGACGCTCGGCAAAGGTTTCTACCAACTGGTACTGGGATTGCTCGGCAAAGGCCTGGATACGCGCAGATACGCTGGCGTAGTCGAGCGCCAGGGTCAGATCGTCACCCGCCGCAGCCGGGCGGTTGTCCCAGGCAAAGCTCAGGTCCAGACGCAGACATTGCTTGATGCCGCGCTCCCAGTCGTAGGCCCCGATCACGGTGTCGACTTCCAGGCCTTCGATAAACACTCTGTCCAAGCTCTTCTCCGCAGCACGACAAGGGCGCGTTGCCCCGTTAGAATCAGGGCGTCCTCGCCCGGAATAGTTAGCATGTTTTGGTTACTGGCGACTCTCGCCTACCTGCTCGGCTCGCTGTCCTTCGCCATTTTGCTCAGCCGCCTGACGGGAAATCCCGACCCGCGAATGAGTGGCTCAGGCAATGCCGGCGCCACCAATATGTTGCGCCTGGCCGGCAAGAAACTCGCCGTGCTGACGCTGCTGGGCGACGTGTGCAAGGGCCTGCTGCCCGTGCTGCTCGCCAACTACCTCGGCCTTAGCCTGCAACAACAAGCCTGGGTGGGCGTGTCTGCCGTCCTGGGCCATCTGTTTCCGCTGTACTTCCGCTTTCGCGGTGGCAAGGGTGTCGCCACGGCGGCCGGCATGTTGCTGGGGATTTACCCTCCGGCAGCGCTGCTGGCCGTGCTCGCCTGGTTACTGACGTTCTACCTGACCCGTACAAGCTCCCTGGCCGCACTGATCGCCACGCCGCTCACCCTGCCATTACTGGCTTGGCAAGAACCGGCAGCGCTGCTGCCGATGAGCGTACTGACGCTGCTGATCGTCTGGCGCCACCGCGGCAATTTACGCGACCTGTTTGCCGGGCGCGAACGGCATTTTTAAATACCTTCGATGAGCCCGGCTCACATCCGCCGCTTACAACGGTGTCAGTTGTTCCATCGGCCAGCGTGCCTGCACGCTGATCGCCAGGCTCTCATGCTGGCCGGCCTGCAGGCGCTGGCAACCGGCATACGCAATCATTGCGCCGTTGTCGGTGCAGAACTCAGGGCGCGCGTAAAACACATCGCCCTTCATGTCGCCGAGCATTTTTTCCAGCGAGGTGCGCAGGGCCTTGTTGGCGCTGACGCCGCCCGCGATCACCAGGCGCTTCATGCCGGCCTGCTTGAGGGCTCGCTTGCACTTGATGGTTAAAGTCTCCACCACGGCCTGCTGGAACGCCAGCGCGATGTCGCAACGGGCTTGCTCACTGTCGTCCCCGGCGCTGACGCTCTGCTGCCACGTGTTGAGCGCCGAGGTTTTCAAGCCGCTGAAGCTGAACATCAGGCCAGGGCGATCACACATCGGGCGCGGGAACGTGTAGCGGCCTGGGACGCCTTTTTCGGCAAGACGGGCGATTTCCGGCCCACCAGGGTAATTGAGGCCCATCATCTTCGCGGTTTTGTCGAAAGCTTCGCCGGCCGCGTCATCCAGAGACTCGCCCAAAAGCGTGTATTGGCCTATTCCATCGACCTGAACCAGCTGCGTATGGCCGCCGGAAACCAACAAAGCGACGAACGGGAACTCTGGCGGTGTTTTTTCCAACATCGGGGCCAGCAAATGCCCCTCCATGTGGTGCACACCCAGGGCAGGAATGCCCCAGGCAAACGCCAGTGCCTGAGCGCAAGAGGCCCCAACCAGCAGGGCTCCGACCAATCCAGGGCCAGCGGTGTAAGCGATTGCATCGATCTCGGTCGGCACGCAGCCGGCCTCGTCCAACACCTGGCGAATCAACGGCAGCATGCGTTTGACGTGATCACGGCTGGCCAGCTCCGGCACCACGCCGCCGTAGGCGCGATGCAGGTCGATCTGACTGAACAGCGCATCGGCCAAAAGCCCGCGTTCACTGTCGTAAAGTGCGACACCGGTTTCGTCGCAGGAGGTTTCAAGTCCCAGTACTAGCATGGGTTTGCGCCTTGTAGAGGCTGAATTCGAAGGCGCGCATAATAGTCGCCACTCCCCCTCCCGACTAGCGGTTTTCGATCAGAGGCTTTGCATTCCGGGCAATGAGGGGTTAACATCCGCAACCCTTAAAAACCGACGACCTCAGCCGCGAATTTTTTGCGACGAGAACGTTGATTCCCGGTAATGAAAGAAGGTAGCTCTGGATGCCAGCCGTCAAAGTAAAAGAGAACGAACCCTTCGACGTAGCTCTGCGTCGTTTCAAGCGCTCCTGCGAAAAAGCCGGTGTTCTGGCTGAAGTTCGTAGCCGCGAATTTTATGAGAAGCCAACTTCTGAGCGTAAGCGTAAAGCAGCAGCCGCTGTTAAGCGTCACGCCAAGAAAGTTCAGCGCGAACAGCGCCGCGCCGTTCGTCTGTACTAATACACAGACGTTCGTAGCAAGCTTCTGCCAAGCCCGGCCCTCAGCCGGGCTGTTGGCATTTGCGGATATCGCTTGATGCTTCATCGTCGACGCCGCACACGCGACCGAGACACTGCTTCAAACGTCAGGACTGGCTCTTCTGCCAGCGGTGCGCGTCTCTTCTGACGAGCCTAACAAGGCTACTGACGAGCACACTTATTTTTTAACAGGCGATCAACAGATCGACTGCGCCCACCGATGAGCTTCCGAGGCCCGCAAACGGCCAAGACCGGACTCCCGGGCAACATTTCCATGCCGAAATCTGATTGAAATTAACGTCAGTGAATGTTCGGCAGATACACTTCCTGACAGCCCAAGCAGACGACAGTTGATCGAGCCGCACAATTTGCGCGCCCGAGCACTTCACGGGCCTCATTGACACGCAGTGATGACGAGAACGCCATGGCCGGGCTAATTCCCCAGAGCTTTATTGACGACCTTCTGAACCGCACCGACATCGTCGATGTTGTCAGCTCGCGCGTGCAAATGAAGAAGGCTGGCAAGAACTACACCGCCTGCTGCCCGTTTCACAAAGAAAAAACCCCGTCGTTCAGCGTCAGCCCCGACAAGCAGTTCTACTACTGTTTCGGCTGCGGCGCGGGCGGCAATGCCCTCGGCTTCATCATGGACCACGACAACCTGGACTTCCCCCAGGCTGTCGAGGAACTGGCGAAAGCCGCCGGCATGGAGATCCCTCGCGAAGAAAGTGGTCGCCCGCACAAACCGCGACAACCCACCGATTCGCCGCTGTACCCGCTGCTGACGGCCGCTGCCGACTTCTATCGTCAGGCGCTTAAAAGCCATCCGCAGCGCAAGGCTGCCGTCGATTACCTCAAGGGCCGCGGCCTCACGGGCGAGATCGCCAGGGACTTCGGCCTCGGCTTCGCCCCGCCTGGCTGGGACAACCTGTACAAGCACCTGAGCAGTGACACGCTGCAACAGAAGGCGATGATCGACGCCGGCCTGCTGGTGGAAAACGCCGAGACGGGCAAGCGCTACGACCGGTTCCGCGACCGCGTGATGTTCCCGATCCGCGACAGCCGTGGCCGGATCATCGCTTTCGGCGGCCGAGTGCTGGGGGACGATAAACCCAAGTACCTGAACTCCCCGGAAACCCCGGTATTTCATAAAGGCCAGGAACTCTACGGCCTGTTCGAGGCGCGCAAAAACAATCGCAACCTCGATGAAATCATCGTGGTGGAAGGCTACATGGACGTGATTGCCCTCGCCCAGCAGGGCCTGCGCAATGCCGTCGCCACGCTGGGGACCGCCACCAGCGAAGAACACATGAAACGCCTGTTTCGCGTGGTGCCCAGCGTATTGTTCTGCTTCGACGGTGACCAGGCTGGCCGTAACGCCGCCTGGCGCGCACTCGAAGCCACGCTGTCGAGCCTGCAGGATGGGCGCCGTGCGCGCTTTTTGTTTCTGCCGGAAGGCGAAGACCCGGACACCCTGGTGCGCTCCGAAGGCACCGACGCTTTCCGCGCGCGCATTAATCAGCATGCGCAGCCCCTGGCGGACTATTTCTTCCAGCAGCTGACTGAAGAAGCCGACCCGCGCTCCCTCGAAGGCAAGGCCCACATGGCCACCCTTGCGGCACCGCTGATCGACAAAGTGCCGGGCGCCAACCTGAAATCACTGATGCGCATGCGACTGCTGGAAATCACCGGCTTGAGCGGCGAAGCCGTCAGCCAGCTGGTACACAACGCACCGCAAGACGCGCCACCCGCGTACGACCCAGGCATGGATTACGACGCCATGCCGGACTATTCCGACTTCCACCAACCGCAGGAGGCCTACGCGCCCCAGCAGGAGTGGACACCGAAAAAGCCCGGCGCCGGCGGTAAAAAATGGGACAAGAAACCCTGGAGCAAGAACGGTAAGCGCGGTGATCGCGATGAGCCCTACGCTCCACGCACCCCCGTCGCGGTAGAAGCCCCGACGCTTATTGCGTTGCGCACGCTTATTCACCACCCGCAATTGGCGGAAAGGGTCGAAAGCGCCGAGCATTTTGCCAACGAGAGCAACACCTATGCTCAGGTACTGATCGCCTTGATCGAGGCGGTACAGAAAAATCCTAAGCTAAACTCAATTCAGTTGATGGCTCGTTGGCATGGCACCGAACAAGGCCGCCTTCTTAAAGCACTTGCGGAAAAGGAGTGGCTAATTGACGGCGATAACCTTGAACAACAGTTTTTAGACACCATTACTAGGTTATCAGCGGGTCAGCATACGCAGACCCTCGATGAACTCATCAAAAGAGCGAGGCAGCCGGGATTGTCGGCTGAAGAGCAAATTCAGATAGCAAAACAGATGCGTGACCTCTTAAAACAGAATGTTTCCGCATCAAACCCGACCTCAGCTGGCGTGTGAGGTCATAGCTCGGGTATAATCCTCGGCTTGTTTTTTGCCCGCCAAGACCTTCAGTGGATAGGGTGTTATGTCCGGAAAAGCGCAACAGCAGTCTCGTATCAAAGAGTTGATCACACTCGGTCGTGAGCAGGGTTACCTGACTTACGCGGAGGTCAACGACCACCTGCCTGAGGATATTTCAGATCCAGAGCAGGTGGAAGACATCATCCGCATGATTAATGACATGGGGATCAACGTATTCGAAGTCGCGCCAGATAAGGATTCCCTTATGCTGGCCGACGCTGATACCGACGAGGCCGCCGCTGAAGAAGCCGCTGCCGCGCTGGCTGCAGTAGAGACCGATATTGGCCGCACGACAGACCCGGTGCGCATGTATATGCGTGAAATGGGTACTGTCGAGCTGCTGACACGCGAAGGCGAAATTGAAATCGCCAAGCGTATCGAAGAGGGTATCCGCGAAGTGATGGGCGCAATTGCGCACTTCCCTGGCACGGTTGACCACATTCTCTCCGAGTACACCCGCGTCACCACCGAAGGTGGTCGCCTGTCCGACGTTCTGAGCGGTTATATCGACCCGGACGACGGCATTGCGCCGCCTGCCGCCGAAGTACCGCCGCCCGTCGACCCGAAGGCCCCTAAAGCCGACGACGACACCGACGACGACGATGCTGAAGCCAGCAGCGACGACGAAGATGAAGTCGAAAGCGGCCCGGACCCGATCATCGCTGCCCAGCGTTTCGGTGCGGTTTCCGATCAAATGGAAATCACCCGCAAGGCTCTGAAAAAGCACGGTCGCGGCAACAAGCTGGCAATTGCCGAGCTGGTGGCCCTGGCTGAGCTGTTCATGCCAATCAAGCTGGTGCCGAAGCAATTCGAAGGCCTGGTTGAGCGTGTGCGCAGTGCTCTTGAGCGTCTGCGTGCCCAAGAGCGCGCAATCATGCAGCTCTGCGTACGTGATGCACGCATGCCGCGTGCCGACTTCCTGCGCCAGTTCCCGGGCAACGAAGTGGATGAAAGCTGGACCGACGCACTGGCCAAAGGCAAGGCGAAGTACGCCGAAGCCATTGGTCGCCTGCAGCCGGACATCATCCGTTGCCAGCAGAAGCTGACCGCGCTTCAAACCGAAACCGGTCTGACGATTGCTGAGATCAAGGACATCAACCGTCGCATGTCGATCGGTGAGGCCAAGGCCCGCCGCGCGAAGAAAGAGATGGTTGAAGCGAACTTGCGTCTGGTGATCTCCATCGCCAAGAAGTACACCAACCGTGGCCTGCAATTCCTCGATCTGATCCAGGAAGGCAACATCGGCTTGATGAAGGCTGTGGACAAGTTCGAATACCGTCGCGGCTACAAGTTCTCGACTTATGCCACCTGGTGGATCCGTCAGGCGATCACTCGCTCGATCGCCGACCAGGCCCGCACCATCCGTATTCCGGTGCACATGATCGAGACCATCAACAAGCTCAACCGTATTTCCCGGCAGATGTTGCAGGAAATGGGTCGCGAACCGACGCCGGAAGAGCTGGGCGAACGCATGGAAATGCCTGAGGATAAAATCCGTAAGGTATTGAAGATCGCTAAAGAGCCGATCTCCATGGAAACGCCGATTGGTGATGACGAAGACTCCCATCTGGGTGACTTCATCGAAGACTCGACCATGCAGTCGCCCATCGATGTGGCTACCGTTGAGAGCCTTAAAGAAGCGACTCGCGACGTACTGTCCGGCCTCACTGCCCGTGAAGCCAAGGTACTGCGCATGCGTTTCGGCATCGACATGAATACCGACCACACCCTTGAGGAAGTCGGTAAGCAGTTTGACGTGACCCGTGAACGGATCCGTCAGATCGAAGCCAAGGCACTGCGCAAGTTGCGCCACCCGACGCGAAGCGAGCATCTACGCTCCTTCCTCGACGAGTGATACCAGAACCCCCGGCCCAGGCCGGGGGTTTTGCTTTCTGCAGATTACTTTCTACAGATTTACTGCCGCGCAATCCCCCTCCCCCGCAATGCCCGTCTACACTCGAAACATTCCCCGTGCCATAACGAGACCGTTATGCCCAGACTGCCGACTGTGATACTGCTGTCGCTGCTGACCTGGACCGCAACGGCTGGCGCGTTGACTCTCACCGATGAAGAGCGTGGCTGGCTGGCGGACCATCAGGAGCTGCGCCTGGGGGTGGACGCTTCCTGGCCACCCTTCGAATACCGTGATGAAAATGGCCGTTACCAAGGCCTGGCTGCCGATTATGTTCGCCTGATCCAGGACCGCCTGGGCGTCAGGATCAAGCTGGTCGAGCCCGTCAACTGGACCGCCGTGCTTGAGCAGGCAAAGAACAACCAGCTCGACCTGCTGCCCGGCATCATGTCCACACCGGAGCGCCAGAACTACCTGGCCTTCACACGGCCCTATCTGGACTTCCCCATCATCATCCTCGCCCATGAGGGCGGCGCACAACCGCGCAACCTCAAGGACCTGTATGGCTTGAAGATCGCGGTCGTCGAGAACTACGCGCCTCATGAATTGCTGCGCACCCACCACCCCGACCTCAATTTAGTGGCGATGCCCAATGTCAGCTCGACCCTGCAAGCACTGGCCACTGACGAAGTGGATGCCGTAATCAGCGATCTGGCATCCAGCGTCTGGAGCCTGCGCCAGCTCAAACTCGATGGGTTGTACGTCAGCGGCGAAACCCCCTACCGCTATCAGTTGGCGATGGGGGTGCCGCGCGATCAGAAAATGCTGGTGGGCATTCTGGACAAAGTCCTCGCCGACCTCAGTTCAGACGAAACCGACGCGATCCAGCAACACTGGGTCGGCAGCGTCACCGATCACCGCACCTTCTGGGTCGACTTACTGAAATACGGCCTGCCGGCGGTGTTGTTGTTGAGCACCGTGCTGGCCATTGTGATTCGGATCAATCGGCGACTCAGCTCGGAAATTTCCCGGCGGGTCGCCCTTGAGCAGGAATTGCGCAGCAGTGAATATCACTATCGCGGCCTGGTCGAGAGCCTGTCCGCCATCGCCTGGGAAGCCAGCATCAGCGATTTCACCTACAGCTACGTATCACCCCATGCCGAAGAACTGCTGGGCTACCCGCGCGCCCATTGGCTGATTCCAGGTTTTTGGCGCAACATCATCCACCCTGCCGACCTGACGCGCGCTGAAGCCTATTGCTACCGGGAAACGCGCGCCAACCGCGACCACAGCATCGATTATCGAGTGATTACCGCCGACGGCCGCTGCTTGTGGGTGCGCGACATTGTCAGCCTCATCGAGCACGGGCATGAGCCGGTGCTACGCGGCCTGATGATCGATATCAGCGAAGCCAAGCGCACCGAAGAAGCCTTGCAACTGTCCGAGCAGAAATTTGCCTCGGTGTTCCAGCAATGCCCGGACATCCTGGTGATTGCGCGGATGTCCGATGGCTGCCTGCTTGAAGTGAATAAAGCGTTCGAGGACCAGATTGGCCTTAGCGCCGAAGAAGTCGTCGGCAAAACCGCCACCGAACTGAATATCTGGGGCATCCAGGGCGTCGGCCCCGACCTGCTGCAACGGGTCCAAAGCAGCAGCGTGCGCAACCTGGAAATGCCCTTTCGGCGCAGCAACGGCCAAGCGTTTACCGGGCTGATCTCCGCGGAGCCGTTCCAGCTCGACACCACCGAGGCCCTGGTCGTGGTGGTGCGTGACATCAGCCAGCTCAAGGAAACCCAACAACAGCTGCAAACCTCCGAAGAGAAATTCGCCAAAGCCTTCCACGCGTCCCCCGATGGCTTGCTGCTGAGCCGCCAAAGCGATGGGTTACTGATTGAAGTGAACGAGGGTTTCAGCCGACTGACCGGGTACACCAGCGCAACCTCACTTGACCAGTCAACCCTGGACCTGGGCATCTGGGTCGACCTCAACGAGCGCAGGCACATGCTGGAACTGTTGAAGCGCGACGGTTTTGTCCGCGATTTCGTCTGCCATATACGACGCAGTGATGGGCAAATTCGTCTGTGCGAAGTGTCCAGCCGCCCGCTGCCCATTGCCGATGAAAATTGCATGCTGACCATCGCGCGGGACATTACCGAGCGCCAACTCATGCAGGAAAAACTGCAACAGGCCGCCACCGTGTTCGAAAGTACGGCCGAAGGGGTATTGATCACCGACACCCGGCAGAACATCAGCGCCGTCAACCGCGCCTTCAGCGAAATCACCGGCTACAGCGAAGCCGAAGCCCTCGGCAGCACGCCGCGTCTGCTCGCCTCCGGCCTGCATGACAGCGCATTCTATGCGGCAATGTGGCACCAATTGACCGCTTATGGACACTGGCAAGGTGAGATTTCCAACCGCCGCAAGAACGGCGAACTGTACCCCAGTTGGCTGACCATCAGTGCCGTGCGCAACCGCGATCAAGTGGTCACACACTTTGTCGCGGTGTTTGCCGACATCTCCAGCCTCAAGCATGCCCAGGCCCGCCTCGACTACCAGGCCCATCATGATCCGCTGACCGGGCTGCCCAATCGCACCCTGTTTGAAAGCCGTTTGCAGGCGGCACTTAATGGCCAGCAGGAAAGCGGTAACCAGGGTGCCGTGTTGTTCCTCGACCTGGACCGTTTCAAACACATTAACGACAGCCTTGGCCATCCCGTTGGCGACCTGTTGCTCAAGGACATCGCCGTGCGGCTCAAGGAGCAACTGCGCGACGTCGACACCGTGGCGCGCCTGGGCGGCGACGAATTCATCATCCTGCTGCCCGGCCTGCAACAAGCCAGCGATGCCGAGCACCTGGCTAACAAGCTGCTCGCCTGCTTTACCCCACCGTTCCAGGCCGGCGAGCATGAGTTTTTTATCAGCGCCAGTATCGGCACCAGCCTGTACCCGCAGGACGGCACCGACGTTGCCACTCTGGTCAAAAACGCCGACGCCGCCATGTACCGCTCCAAGGCCAAGGGCCGCAACCGCGTCGAAAGCTATACCCGCGACCTCACCGCTCAAGCCAACGAGCGCGTGGCACTGGAGCACGAACTGCGCCGCGCCATCGAGCGTGAAGAGCTGTTTTTGTATTACCAACCGAAACTGAGCCTGGACACGCAGGCACTGATCGGCGCCGAAGCGTTGATCCGCTGGCACCACCCGACCTTCGGCGACGTACCGCCCGAGCACTTCATCGCCCTGGCCGAAGAGAACGGCATGATCCTGCAGATTGGCGACTGGGTACTGGAACAAGCGTGCAGCCAGATGCACCTGTGGAAAGACACGTTCGAGGATTTCGGCCCACTGTCGGTGAACCTCGCCGGCGCGCAACTGCGTCATCCCGGCCTGTTGGCGCGCATCGAACAACTGTTGCGGGACTACCGCCTGGAGCCCGGCTGCCTGCAACTGGAAATCACCGAGAACTTCATCATGAGCCAGGCCGAAGAAGCGCTGGAGGTGTTGCACCAGCTCAAACACCTGGGCGTGCAATTGGCGATTGATGATTTCGGCACTGGCTATTCATCGCTCAGCTACCTCAAGCGCCTGCCGCTGGACTTCCTCAAGATCGACCAGTCTTTCGTACGCGGCCTGCCCGACGACCCCCACGACGCCGCCATCGTGCGCGCCATCATCGCCCTGGGCCACAGCATGCAATTCACCATCATCGCCGAAGGCGTGGAAAACGCCGCGCAACAGGCCTTCCTCGCCGCCGAAGGCTGTGAACAGATGCAAGGCTACATCGTCAGCCTACCGCTGCCGCCCGAGCTTTTTGCCGAGGCCTTTCTTCATATGCGGGTTTCAGACTTTTCGGATGGCACAGCGGGGAAACCGTCGTTATAATCCGCGACCTACTGAGGGCCTATAGCTCAGTTGGTTAGAGCAGGGGACTCATAATCCCTTGGTCGTAGGTTCGAGTCCTACTGGGCCCACCATACTCAAAGCCGCGCATTGCGCGGCTTTTGTGTGTCTGGCGCAGATGGTTTGTCGGCTGTTCGCCTACCCCCTCGACACCCACGCAAACCTGTAACATGGCCACCCATTGCCGCCCGCACTGGAGCCCTGCCCTTGCCCACCCTGGATGAAATCGATCGCCAATTGATCGCCGCCTTGCAGATCAACGCCCGCGAAAGCGTGGCCATGCTTGCCCGGCAGTTGGGTATTGCGCGCACCACGGTGACGTCGCGCCTGGCACGCCTGGAGAAAACCCAGGTGATTACCGGGTATGGCGTGCGCCTCGGGCAACGTGTGATCGATGGTGGTTTGCAGGCGTATGTCGGGATCACCGTTCAAGCGCGTTCGGGCAAGGAAGTGTTGCGCCGGCTGAGCGCCATGGCGCAGGTGCAGCAACTGTGTGCGGTGAGTGGTGAATTCGATTACGTGGCCTGGCTGCGCACCGATTCGCCGGAACAGCTCGATCAGTTGCTGGACCAGATCGGCAGCGTCGACGGTGTGGAGAAAACCACTACCTCGATCATCCTCAGTAACAAATTGGATCGCGGCCAACCAATTTGACTGACAACTTCGTCACTTTGACTAAAAACAATCCAATCCGACGACACTTTGCGTCTTATTAACGAACGCAACGCTGCCTAAACTGGCTGCCATCTTTTCCTATACTCAACGGGCCGAATCCCGCCGAGTCGCCAGTAAGGTCAGCCATGAGCATTCCGTCCAGCACCATCAGTAAGACCAATCGCCACCCCGCCGACGGTAAAAAACCCATCACCATCTTTGGCCCGGACTTTCCGTTTGCCTTTGATGACTGGATCGAGCACCCGGCCGGTCTGGGTAGCATCCCGGCGGCCAACCATGGCGCCGAAGTGGCGATTGTCGGTGCCGGGATCGCCGGTCTGGTGGCTGCCTACGAGCTGATGAAGCTGGGCCTCAAGCCCGTGGTGTATGAAGCCTCGAAAATGGGTGGTCGCCTGCGCTCCCAGGCGTTTGAAGGGGCCGAAGGCATCATCGCCGAGTTGGGTGGCATGCGTTTTCCGGTGTCGTCCACCGCGTTCTACCACTATGTAGACAAGCTCGGCCTGGAAACCAAACCCTTCCCCAACCCGCTGACGCCGGCCTCCGGCAGCACGGTGATCGACCTCGAAGGCCAGACTCACTACGCGCAAAAAATCTCCGACTTGCCGGTACTGTTCCAGGAAGTTGCCGATGCCTGGGCGGATGCGCTGGAAGCCGGTTCACAATTCGGTGATATCCAGCAGGCCATCCGCGACCGCGACGTGCCGCGCCTCAAAGCGCTGTGGAATAAGCTGGTGCCACTGTGGGACGACCGCACCTTCTATGACTTCGTCGCCACCTCGAAGGCCTTCGCCAAGCTGTCGTTCCATCATCGCGAAGTGTTCGGCCAGGTCGGTTTCGGCACCGGCGGCTGGGACTCGGACTTCCCCAACTCGATGCTCGAGATCTTCCGCGTGGTGATGACCAACTGCGACGACCATCAACACCTGGTGGTCGGCGGTGTGGCGCAGGTGCCCATGGGCATTTGGCGCCATGTGCCTGAGCGTTGCGCCCACTGGCCGGCGGGCACCAGCCTCAGCTCGCTGCATCGCGGCGCGCCACGGGCGGGGGTGAAACGCATTGCCCACGCCGCCGATGGCCGTTTCGCAGTCACCGACAACTACGGCGACACCCGCGAATACGCCGCCGTGCTGACCACCTGCCAAAGCTGGCTGCTGACCACCCAGATCGAATGCGACGAAAGCCTGTTTTCGCAAAAAATGTGGATGGCCCTGGACCGCACGCGCTACATGCAGTCGTCGAAAACCTTCGTGATGGTCGACCGCCCGTTCTGGAAAGACAAAGACCCGGAAACCGGCCGCGACCTGATGAGCATGACCCTCACCGATCGCCTGACCCGTGGCACATACCTGTTCGACAACGGCGACGACAAGCCTGGGGTTATCTGCCTGTCGTACTCGTGGATGAGCGACGCGCTGAAAATGCTCCCGCAGCCCATCGACAAACGCGTCAAGCTGGCCCTCGACGCGCTGAAGAAGATTTACCCGAAAGTCGACATCAAGGCGCGCATCATCGGCGACCCGATTACCGTATCGTGGGAAGCCGACCCGCATTTCCTCGGGGCTTTCAAAGGCGCATTGCCCGGCCACTATCGTTACAACCAGCGGATGTATGCGCACTTCATGCAGAAGGACATGCCCGCCGAACAACGTGGGATTTTTATCGCCGGTGACGACGTGTCCTGGACCCCCGCCTGGGTGGAAGGCGCGGTGCAGACTTCGCTGAACGCGGTGTGGGGCATCATGACTCACTTCGGTGGCAGCACTCACCCGGAGAACCCGGGGCCGGGTGACGTATTTGATGAAATCGGACCGATCGCCCTGGCCGATTAAGGAGTTGAACATGCGCGTCGCCCTGTACCAATGCCCACCGCTGCCGTTGGATGTCGCCAGCAACCTCACGCGCCTGCATTCACTCGCGCATGAAGCGTCGGGTGCCGATGTGCTGGTGCTGCCGGAGATGTTCCTCAGCGGCTACAACATCGGTGCCGAAGCGGTTGGCGCGTTGGCCGAAGCTCAGGATGGGCCGTCAGCACAGACGATTGCCGACCTGGCGAAAAGCGCCGGGCTGGCTATCCTCTATGGCTACCCGGAGCGTGCCGAGGACGGGCAGATCTACAACGCCGTGCAGTTGATCGACGCCCACGGCCGGCGCTTGTGCAACTATCGCAAGACCCACCTGTTTGGCGACCTGGATCACTCGATGTTCAGTGCCGGGGAGGATGATTTCCCGCTGGTGGAACTGAACGGTTGGACGCTCGGTTTTCTGATCTGCTATGACCTGGAATTCCCGGAAAACACCCGTCGCCTGGCCCTGGCCGGGGCCGAACTGATCCTGGTGCCCACCGCCAACATGGTGCCGTTCGACTTCGTCGCCGACGTGACCGTGCGAGCGCGGGCCTTTGAAAACCAGTGTTATGTGGCCTATGCCAACTACTGCGGGCACGAAGACACGATTCAATACTGCGGACAAAGCAGCATTGCCGCGCCGAATGGTCAGCGAATCGCCCAGGCCGGCCTGGATGAAGCCTTGATCGTCGGGCAGTTGGACCGCCAAGCCATCACGGACGCACGCACTGCCAATCACTACCTTCAGGATCGACGCCCCGAGCTATACGGCGCACTGCACAAGCCCTGACCCGGCCGGTTTGTTAGCATAGGCACATTCTACGTTTTGGAAGTGCCCATGCCTGCGCCGGCCCACCCTCATCACCTGCACCTGACGCTGGCCAACGGCTTGCGAGTTTCCTTGCACCATGCGCCGCGTTTGAAGCGTTGCGCCGCGGTGTTACGCGTGGCCGCCGGCAGCCATGACGTGCCATTGGCCTGGCCAGGGTTGGCGCATTTTCTTGAGCATTTGTTGTTTCTCGGCACCCAACGGTTTCCGACAAACGAAGGGTTGATGGCCTACGTGCAGCGCCATGGCGGGCAGGTCAACGCCAGCACCCGCGAACGCACCACGGACTTCTTCTTTGAGTTGCCGGTAGCGCCCTTTGCGGGGGGCTTGGAACGGCTGGCCGATATGCTTGCCCATCCGCGCCTGGCGCTTGAAGACCAACGGCGTGAGCGCGAAGTGCTGCAAGCGGAGTTTGTTGCCTGGTCTGAAGACGCCAACGCGCAACAGCAAGTCGCACTGCTGGAAGGTTTGGCAGCCGACCATCCCCTGCGAGGCTTTCATGCCGGCAATCGCGACAGCCTGCCGCTGGAGCGTGAGGCATTTCAACAGGCCTTGCGGGAATTCCACGCCGGGTTCTATCGGACCGGGCAGATGACCTTGAGCCTCGCCGGCCCGCAGCCGCTGGAGGCGCTGCACGCGTTGGCCCAACAGTTCAGCCAAGCATTGGCTTCAGGGCCAGCGCACCCACAGGCTGCGCCGCCAGCGCTGATGCAGGGCAAGGCACGGGTTTATCAACACACCGCCCACCACCACCTGCACCACGTCATTACCTGTGACGCCCCCCGTGAAGCACTGGATTTTCTCTGCACGTGGCTCAACGCCTCGGCGCCGGGCGGGCTGCTGGCCGAACTGAAAGCACGAAAACTGGCCAGCGCAGTGCAGGCGTCGGTGCTTTATCACTTCGCTGACCAGGCCGTGCTGGATATCGACTTTACCCTTGGCAACCAAGACAGTTCGGCGACTCGAATCGAAGCGCTGCTGCACGACTGGCTGAGCTTTTTCGTACACAGCGACTGGTCTTCGTTGCGCGAAGAATTCGCCCTGCTTGCGGCTCGCCAACAACAGGTCCAAGGCGCCCTGGCATTGGCTCGCCACGACAGCAAAGGCCTGTCGCAACAAGATTGCGCAGCCCTGAAGACCATGCTGGATGCTCTGCACTTGCCGCCGTCTGAATACCCCTGGCAATTGCCACCCCACAACCCGTTTCTACGCCCGCCCGTCAAAGCAGAACGCGCCGGCCTGATTCGCGGCCAGACCAGTGCCCACCGTGGTTTGCGCACCTTTGCCCAGGACCGCTCCCGAGGCCGCCGCGAGGTCTCGGCGCTGGTATTCAGCCAGGCAGTGGCAGATGACACCGATGAAGGCGCGCTCTACCTGCACTGGCGGTTTGACGCAGCCGTACCCGCCGGGCTGGAAAGCGCATTGCAGTCTTTACGTGAGAATGCCCATCAGGCCGGAATCGAGTTGTCTTTCGAAACCACTGGCAATGACTGGCAGGTGAAAATGATCGGCCTTCACGAGCCCATGCCGGCAGTGCTTGAAGAACTGGCACGTCGCCTTGGCTCACTGGATGAACACCTGGCGTCACCCGCCCCAACGCCGCTGATCGCTATTCGTGCATTGCTCAAGGCGTTGCCTGCTTGCTGCAGCGGTGAGCATTCCGGCACGTGCGAGGCGCCAGGCACATGGACGACCGCCCGGTGGCAAGGGTTGGGTATCGGTTTACCCGCCGCCTGTGAAGCTGCGATCAAAGTCGCGGCAGCGCGGCTGCCTGGGCAGCCGGCGAACCTTGAGTCCACCTCACCCACGCTCAGCGGCCAGAAGCTATGGCACGCGGTAAGCACCGACTCCAACGAGGCCGCGTTGTTGCTGTTTTGCCCAACGCCGACGCGCGCGCTGGCAGACGAAGCGGCATGGCGACTGCTTGGGCACCTGCTGCAGGGTCCGTTTTACCAGCACCTGCGCGTCGAACTGCAAATCGGCTACGCGGTACTCAGCGGCATCCGACAGGTCAACGGGCAAACCGGGCTGCTGTTTGGCGTGCAATCCCCCAGCGTGTCGCTGAGCGGGATCGTTGATCACCTGAACACCTTCCTGGAACAGTTGCCGGCATTGGTCGAGCGCAGCGCCGACTTCGACAACCAGCGGCTGGCGCAGCAATTCTCTGCCGCGGAGCTACCTGTCGCCCAAGCCGCCGAGCTGCTTTGGCATGCCCACCTGGCGGGCCACACGTCGGATTATCTGGGGCACCTTCAGCACCTGATCCAAACCCTGACGCGCGAGGATTTGCAGCACGCCGCCCAGCAACTCAACGACGCGACAGGTGGCTGGCGCTGTGTGGCCAACGGCCCGCGCATCACGGACGCCTGGCAACCGGCAGGTTGATCATTGCCAACCCTGCAACAGGCTTTTTCCACCAAGACAGCGCTAACTTGAAAAGAATTGCGTAACATTAATAGGCAATATCTGAACATCTCCGATTGGAGGTGGACTATATGTATGACTCAGTAGTGAACGTCCCATCCTTTGGTAGGAGTATGAATATGACTTGGTCCAAACCTGCTTACACTGATCTGCGTATCGGTTTTGAAGTCACCATGTACTTCGCCAGCCGCTGATTGGCTGGGTAAGACAACGCCTCGGCTCGCCCGGGGCGTTTTTGTTTTGAGTTTTGCTTGATGGAGCGACCATGTTTGTCCAGATTCTAGGTTCCGCCGCCGGCGGTGGCTTCCCGCAGTGGAACTGCAACTGCGTGAACTGCGCAGGCTTTCGCGCTGGCAGCCTGCGGGCGCAGGCGCGTACTCAGTCGTCCATCGCGATCTCTGACGATGGGGTTAACTGGGTGCTGTGCAATGCTTCGCCGGATATCCGCGCGCAACTGCAGGGCTTTGCACCGATGCAACCCGGCCGCGCCCTGCGCGATACCGGCATCAGCGCAATCATCTTGATGGACAGCCAGATCGACCACACCACCGGCCTGTTGAGCCTGCGCGAAGGCTGCCCGCACCAGGTGTGGTGCACCGACATGGTCCATGAAGACCTGAGCACCGGTTTCCCGCTGTTCACCATGCTCACGCACTGGAACGGCGGCCTGGCCTGGAACCGCATCGAACTGGACGCCAGCTTCACCATCCCGGCGTGCCCTAACCTGCGTTTCACCCCGCTGCCACTGCGCAGCGCCGCACCGCCCTACTCGCCGCACCGCTTCGACCCGCACCCTGGCGATAACATCGGCCTGATCGTTGAAGACCTGCGCACCGGCGGCAAACTGTTCTACGCCCCGGGCCTGGGCAAAGTCGACGCGCCATTGCTGGAGATCATGGCCGGCAGCGATTGCCTGCTGGTGGACGGCACGATGTGGGACGACGACGAAATGCAGCGCCGTGGCGTCGGCACGCGCACCGGTCGCGAGATGGGCCACCTGGCGCAAAACGGCCCCGGCGGCATGCTGGAAGTGCTGGAGCAGTTGCCCAAGCAACGCAAAGTGCTGATTCACATCAACAACACCAACCCGATCCTCGATGAAGACTCCCCCGAAAGGGCCGAGCTGGTGCGACGTAACGTTGAAGTGGCTTACGACGGCATGAGCCTCGAATTGTAGGAGCAACCGAAATGACTGACACACCACTGACGCCCGCCGAGTTCGAGCACGCCTTACGGGCCAAAGGCGCCTTCTACCATATCCATCACCCATACCACGTGGCGATGTATGAAGGCCGCGCCACCCGCGAGCAGATCCAGGGCTGGGTTGCCAACCGTTTTTACTATCAGGTGAACATCCCCTTGAAGGATGCCGCCATCCTGGCCAATTGCCCGGACCGCGAAATCCGCCGCGAGTGGATCCAGCGCCTGCTCGACCACGACGGTGCCCCCGGTGAGGATGGCGGCATCGAAGCCTGGCTGCGTTTGGGTCAGGCGGTCGGCCTCGACCCGGACCAGCTGCGCTCCCAGGAGCTGGTGCTGCCCGGCGTGCGGTTTGCCGTGGACGCTTACGTCAACTTCGCCCGCCGCGCCAGCTGGCAAGAAGCCGCCAGCAGCTCGCTGACCGAACTGTTCGCGCCGCAGATCCACCAGTCGCGCCTCGACAGCTGGCCGCAGCACTACCCCTGGATCGACCCTGCCGGTTATGAGTATTTCCGCACCCGCCTGGGCCAGGCCCGTCGCGACGTGGAGCACGGTTTGGCGATCACCTTGCAGCACTACACCACCCGCGAAGGCCAGGAGCGCATGCTGGAAATTCTCCAGTTCAAACTGGACATACTGTGGAGCATGCTGGATGCCATGAGCATGGCCTATGAACTGAACCGCCCGCCCTATCACAGCGTGACCGAGCAGCGGGTCTGGCATAAAGGGATCACCCTATGAGCTTTGATCGCAGCAAAACACCGACGTGGCGCCAGGGCTACCGCTACCAGTACGAGCCAGCGCAAAAAGGCCACGTGTTGCTCTACCCCGAAGGCATGATCAAGCTCAACGACAGCGCCGCGTTGATCGGTGGCTTGATCGACGGCGAGCGCGACGTAGCGGCCATCATCGCCGAACTGGATAAACAATTCCCTGGCGTGCCTGAGCTCGGTAAAGACATCGAGGATTTCATGGAGGTCGCCCGTGCTGAGCACTGGATTACCCTTGCCTGAAAAACCGCCCATTGGCCTGCCGCTGTGGCTGCTCGCCGAGCTGACCTACCGCTGCCCGCTACAGTGCCCGTATTGCTCCAATCCACTGGATTTTGCCGAGCAAGGCAAGGAGCTGAGCACTGAGCAGTGGATCAAGGTATTTCGCGAAGCCCGGGAGATGGGTGCTGCGCAATTGGGCTTTTCCGGCGGTGAACCGTTGGTGCGCCAGGACCTTGCCGAGCTGATCGCCGAGGCGCGCAAGCTGGGCTTCTACACCAACCTCATCACCTCCGGGATTGGCCTCACTGAACAGAAGATCAGTGACTTCAAGAAAGCCGGCCTGGACCATATCCAGATCAGCTTCCAAGCCAGTGATGAACAGGTGAACAACTTGCTCGCAGGCTCGAAAAAAGCTTTCGCGCAAAAACTCGAAATGGCCCGTGCGGTGAAAGCGCATGGCTATCCGATGGTGCTGAACTTCGTCACCCATCGGCACAATATCGATAAAATCGACCGCATCATCGAGCTGTGCATCGCACTGGAAGCAGACTTCGTCGAACTCGCCACCTGCCAGTTCTATGGCTGGGCGCAGCTCAATCGTGTGGGGTTGCTGCCGACCAAAGAACAGCTGGTGCGCGCCGAACGCATCACCAACGAGTACCGCGCCAAGCTGGAAGCCGAAGGCCATCCATGCAAGCTGATTTTCGTCACACCAGATTATTACGAGGAACGCCCAAAAGCCTGCATGAATGGCTGGGGGAGTATTTTTCTGACGGTAACGCCGGACGGCACTGCCCTGCCCTGCCACGGTGCCCGACAGATGCCGGTGCAATTTCCCAATGTGCGTGACCACAGCATGCAGCACATCTGGTACGACTCGTTTGGCTTCAACCGCTTTCGCGGCTACGACTGGATGCCCGAGCCTTGCCGCTCATGCGATGAAAAAGAAAAGGACTTTGGCGGCTGCCGTTGCCAGGCCTTCATGCTCACGGGCGACGCGAGCAATGCCGACCCGGTGTGCAGCAAGTCCGAGCAGCACGGCATCATCCTGCAAGCGCGGGAAGAGGCCGAACACGCCACCCAGACCATTGAGCAACTGGCCTTTCGCAATGAGCGCAACTCACGGCTCATCGCAAAAGGCTGACGGCTTCAGCGTTTGGCGATGATGTACACCGCGTGAATGATGCCCGGGAAATAACCGCACAGGGTCAGCAGGATGTTCAACCAGAACGCGCCGGCGAAACCCACTTGCAGGAACACACCCAGTGGCGGCAGCAGAATGGCGATGATGATGCGAATGATGTCCATGGGTCAGCTCCAAAAAGTCGGCTCGTGTGAGCCGTGTAGCTAATCGACCTTGGCCGTTCGTGAGGGTTCAGTGGAATCTGGCATTGGGCCATCCCACAGTGAGCAGACAAAAAAACGCCCCCAGCCAAAAGAATCAGGCTGGAGGCGCCGCGTATGCCGCGAGACGGTTCTGGAAGGAGGGTTAAACGGCGATGCCCTTGCGGCATTGCAGTTGCGCGGTGCGCACGCGCGCGAAGGTACGGGCCAGGCGCAGGAGCATTTCGTCGATGTGGTTTTTGCTGACCGTGAGCGCCGGAGTAAAGCGCAGGCAGTCAGGTTGCGGGGCATTAAGGATCAGGCCTTCGTGCAAAGCGGCTTTTACCACGGCATCAGCGCAATCGTCCGATAACGTCAGGCCCCACATCAGGCCATGGCCGCGTAATTGGCCGTGGTCGTATCGATAGGCCAACCGGGCGAGGCCTTCGCCGAGGTACAGGCCGGATTCACGGACGTGTTGCAGAAAACCGTCCGCCAGCACCGATTCGAGTACCGCCACCCCGGCCGAGGCCATCAACGCATTGCCGTGATGGGTGCCGGCCATCTCGCCCGCTTCGAAGCAACACGCCTTGCCACGCGCCAGCAGTGCTGCCAACGGCACGCCGCCGCCGAGGCCTTTGCCCAGGGTGACGATGTCGGCGCGCACGCCGTACTGCTGTTCGGCAAGCAAGGTGCCGCAACGCCCGATACCGGTGTGCACTTCGTCGAGGATCAGCAGGATGCCCAACTCGCGGCACAGGCGCTCAACACCCTTGAGGTAAAGTTCCGAGGCGGGGATTACGCCGGCTTCGCCCTGGATCGGCTCCAGCATGATGGCGACGGTCTGCGCGTCCACCGCCGCATGCAGGGCGGGCAAATCGTTAAAGGGCACATGGCTGAAGCCCGGCAACAGCGGTTCAAATCGGCTTGTACCCGCGCTGGCCGAAGCCGCCATCGCCGCAAAACTACCGCCATGGCAACCGGTGCTCGCACTGATGATGCGATACGCGCCGCCACGATGCAGTTGCCCCCATTTGCGTGCCAGCTTGATCGCAGCTTCACAGGCTTCCGCGCCACTGTTGAGCAGGTAACCCTGATCGCTGCCGGTGTGCTGGCACAGCCGGTCGACGAGGTTCAGTTGGGCGCGGTTGTGCAGGCCGCTGCCCGGGTTGATCAGCGCCTGAGCCTGATCGGCCAGGGCGTTGATCAATACCCGTGGGCTGTGGCCGAGGCTGTTGGCGGCGCTGCCCTGGCTGAAATCCAGGTAGGCTCGGTCGTCGCTGTCCCAGAGCCAGGAGCCCTGGCCACGCACGAAAACCTGCGCAGGCCTGGCCACCGTCGGCATCAAGGATTCACTGGGCAATTCATGCGGCGCGTCCAGGATCAAATCATCCAGGCTCGGCGCAGGGCGACGAAACAGATTCACAGCTCACCCCCCATGGCAACCCGACGTTGGTCGGCGTTCCGTGCAAACACTGCCTGAAGGTTTTTTGCCTTGCCTATGTAAACGCTATCAAGATAAACGTTGTTCATTGCCCGATCCGGCCCTGTAAGCCCTGCGAATAGGCGCTAGACTAGGCGTCTCAAGGGCCAGCGGCCATTTCGATTTTCCAGCTTTTTCGATAAGTAAGTCTTATGGATTTCAAGCAACTGCGTTATTTCGTCGCGGTGTATGAGGAAGGCCACGTCGGCCGTGCCGCGGAGCGACTTTCGATCTCGCAACCGGCGCTGTCGCAACAGATTCGCCAACTGGAGCAGAACCTGGATGTGAGCCTGTTCGAGCGCAGCAGCAAGCGCCTCTTACCCACGCTGGCGGCGCATACCTTGTACAACCATGCGTTGCCTTTGATTGATGGCATGCAGCACGCCGTCGAAGCCCTGCGCAACTTCAAGGGCCAGGCGATGCGCACCTTGGCCATTGGCGTACTGCAAACCGTGCACACCAGCCTGGTCCCGCAAATGCTGGAGCGCGTGCGCAAGGCCCAGCCGCATTTGGTGGTGCAGATTTACGAATTGACCGGGCTGGAAATCGAACGCCGGTTGCTTAACGGCTCGCTGGACATCGGCATCAGCTACTTGCCGCCGCGCCAGCCAGGGCTGCATGGCGTGCTGTTGTATGAAGATGAGTTGAAGGTGGTCATCCCCGAAGACCATCCGCTACGGGCGTTCAAAAAAGTCTCGCTGAAACAGGCGGCCGAGTTGCCGATGTTGTTGCTGGGGGAGGAGTTCCAGGTGCGGCAGATCTGGCAAGGCCAGCTATCCAACCTTGGGCGACGACCGCAGGTGCAAGCGGAATTGAATACCATGGTGGGGATTCTCGACAGCCTGCCCCATACCAAACTTGCCACCGTATTGCCGGGGCGCTCCCAGGATGAACACAACAGCAAAGCATTGTTGTGGAAACCCTTGAGTGAACCGAGGGTGCCGCTGAAAGTGGGGTTGGTGTGCCGCGACGTACAGCGCCAGCAAGCGACCGTAGCGCTGTTGCGCACGCTGCTGGAGGACGTGATGAATGCCCCTCAGGCGCCGGCCTGACTTTTTCGCGGGCAAAAGAAAACCCCGCCGAAGCGGGGCTTTGCAGACTGTTTCCCTGACATCCATTTCACTCCGCCGTCCTGGCAGAATCCTACGTGTCCGTGTTGTTGCTTTGCGCTTCCTGCGCGACGTCCATGTGAAGTAGATTATCCGTGGATCCAATTTGGCGATAGAGGACGAATAGCAGCACGTCATGTAAGAGAATGCTTACACGCCCTCCAAGCCCTTAAAACAGTGCCTCATCCAGCAAAAACAGTGATTCACTGCCCGCTTTGACCGACGCACTCAGCGAATGAATACGTGGCAGCAGACGGGCAAAGTAGAAGCGTGCGGTGCCCAGCTTGCTGGCGTAGAAGTCTTCTTCAGACTCCTTGCCCCACGCCGCCTTGGCCATGCGCGCCCACATGTAGGCGTAAGCCATATAGCCGAAGGCATGCAGGTACTCCACCGAAGCCGCGCCGATTTCATTCGGGTTGGTCTTGGCGCGGTCCAACACCCAGGCCGTCAGCTCATCCAGGTTATCCACCGCCGCGCTGAGCGGTCGGGTGAATTCGCTCAGCTCGGCGTCTGCCGAGGCGATGAACTGGCGGATTTCGTCGGCGAACACGTTATAAAACGCACCGCCGCTGCCGACGATCTTGCGCCCCATCAAGTCCAGCGCCTGAATGCCGTTGGTGCCTTCGTAGATCTGGGTGATGCGCACGTCACGCACCAGTTGCTCCTGGCCCCACTCACGAATGTAGCCGTGGCCGCCAAACACCTGCTGGCCGAGCACAGTGGTTTCCAGCCCGAGGTCGGTGAGGAAGGCCTTGGCGACTGGCGTCAGCAACGCCACCAGGTTGTCGGCGCGCTGACGGGCGGCGGCATCTTCGCTGAACTTGGCGATGTCCAACTGTGTGGCCACATAGGTGGAGAACGCACGGCCGCCTTCGTTCGAAGCCTTCATGGTCAGCAGCATGCGGCGCACGTCGGGGTGCACGATGATCGGGTCAGCCACTTTATCCTTGGCCTTGGCGCCGGTCGGCGAACGGCTTTGCAGGCGGTCACGCGCATATTCAATCGCGTTCTGGTAGGAACGTTCGCCGGATGCCAAGCCTTGGATACCCACCCCCAAACGCTCGTAGTTCATCATGGTGAACATCGCCGCCAACCCACGGTTGGGCTCACCCACCAGGTAACCCACCGCTGCGTCGAAGTTCATTACGCAGGTGGCAGACGCCTGGATACCCATTTTGTGTTCGATCGAGCCGCAGGTGACCGGGTTACGCGCGCCCAGGCTGCCGTCGGCATTGACCATGAACTTCGGCACCAGAAACAGCGAGATGCCCTTGGGGCCCGCCGGCGCATCCGGCAGCTTGGCCAGCACCAGGTGGATAATGTTTTCGGTCAGGTCGTGTTCGCCACCGGTGATAAAGATCTTGGTGCCGCTGATCGTGTAGGAACCGTCCGCCTGAGGCTCAGCTTTGGTGCGGATCATGCCCAGGTCAGTCCCGGCATGGGCTTCCGTCAGGCACATGGAACCGGACCACTCACCCGAGTACATCTTCGGCAGGTAGGTCGCCTTGAGCGCTTCGCTGGCATGGGTGTTGATCGACACGCAAGCGCCGGACGTCAGCATCGGGTACAGGCCAAACGCCAGGCTCGACGAGTTGATCATCTCTTCAACCTGGGCCGAGACAGCTTTGGGCATGCCCATACCGCCGAACACCGGATCGCCGCCGACACCCACCCAACCGCCTTCGGCGTAGGTTTTGTACGCTGCAGGGAAACCCTCCGGCGTGCTGACCACGCTGTCGGCCCAGCGGCAGCCTTGCTCATCGCCGTTGCGGCTCAGGGGCGCGATGGATTTAGCGGTAACCTTGCCCGCTTCCTCAAGGATCGCCTCAACGGTTTCGGCATCCACGGTGTCTGCCAATGCCGGCAATTGGGCCCAAGTATCAGCGACCTCAAACACTTCGTTGAGGACGAAGCGCATATCACGCAGCGGCGCTTTGTAATCAGCCATGGCAAACCTCGTGAGAACATGAAAAGTGATTCGATAGGATCGGTTTTACAGACTCCGAGTGTACCCGAACAACTTTTCAGACACATAGGGTCCACTTGTGACTGATTGGTATTTTTTAGTCACTACAAGCCAAATGCTTCAGCCGGCAAGCTCATCAGGCAGTCACTGCCCGCTTCCACTGCCGCTTGGTGCATCGTTGTGCGCGGCAGCAAACGCTTGAAGTAGAAGTCGCATGTCGCCAGCTTGGCGTTGGCAAACTCGGTGTCGTCGAGTGCCTGGGCGGTGATCGCCATACGCAACCACAGGTAACCAAGGATGATGTAGCCGCTGTACATCAAGTAATCCACCGCCGCTGCGCCCACTTCATCCGGGTTTTTCATCGCCGCCATCCCCACCTTGACGGTCAACTCGCCCCACTGCTGATTCAGCTGATTAAGCTGCTCCACATGGGCCTTGAGCTGCGGATGCCCGGCATTCGCCGCACAGAACTTATGCACAAGCTTGGTAAACCCGCGCAGCAGCTTGCCCTGGCTACCCAGCACCTTGCGCCCCAGCAGGTCGAGGGCCTGGATGCCGTTGGTGCCTTCATAGATCGGCGCAATCCGGCAATCGCGCACCAACTGCTCCATGCCCCATTCGCGAATGTAGCCATGGCCGCCAAATACCTGCATGCCGTGGTTGGTCACTTCCAGCCCGGTTTCGGTCATAAAGGCTTTGCAGATCGGCGTGAGGAACGCCAGCAGGTCTTCAGCTTCCTGACGTTGCGTGGCGTCACTGCTCAGGTGCGCCGTATCAAGTAATTGTGCAGTGAAATAGGTCAGCGCCCGGTTGCCCTCATTGAAGGCTTTCATGGTCAGCAACATACGGCGCACATCGGCGTGCACGATGATCGGGTCGGCGGCTTTGTCCGGGGCTTTGGCGCCGGTCAGCGAACGCATTTGCAGGCGGTCGTTAGCGTACTTGACCGCGCCCTGAAAACTCGTCTCGCCATTGCACAGGCCCTGCATGCCAGTGCCCAAGCGGGCGTGGTTCATCATCGTGAACATGCAGTTGAGGCCTTTGTTCGCCTCGCCGATCAGGAAGCCTTTGGCACCGTCGAAGTTCAGCACGCACGTCGCCGAAGCCTTGATGCCCATCTTGTGCTCGATTGAGCCGCAGTGCACCGCGTTGCGCTCGCCCGAATCCGCGTGGAACTTGGGCACGATAAACAAGGAGATGCCTTTGGTGCCTGCCGGCGCATCCGGCAACTTGGCCAGGACCAGATGGATGATATTGGCGCTCAGGTCATGCTCGCCGGCCGAGATGAAGATCTTGCTGCCGGTGACCGCGTAACTGCCATCCGCCTGAGGCACGGCGCGGGTCTTGATCAGCCCCAGGTCGGTGCCGCAGTGGGCTTCGGTCAGGCACATGGTGCCGGTCCATTCACCGGCGGTGAGTTTGTTCAGGAAGGTGGCTTTCTGTTCTGCGGTGCCGTGGGCATGGATCGCCGACATCGCGCCGTGCGTGAGCCCCGGGTACATGCCCCACGAGGTGTTGCTGGAACCGATCATTTCGCTCAGCACCAGGCCCAATGAATGCGGCAAACCCTGACCGCCGTAGGCCGGGTCCGCCGCCACGCCGTGCCAGCCGCCTGCCACGTACTGGGCGAAGGCTTGCTTGAAGCCCTTGGGCGTGGTGACCACGCCATTATCGAAATGGCAGCCCTCTTCATCACCACTGCGATTGAGCGGCGCGAGCACGTTCTCGCAGAATTTGGCGCCTTCCTCGAGGATCGCACTGACCATGTCCGGGCTGGCGTCGGTAGCGCCCAAGGCAGCGTAATGGCCGTGGAAATCAAACACGTTGTCGATCAGAAAGCGCATGTCGCGCAGGGGAGCTTTGTACTCAGGCATGGCGATGTCTCCGGCAGCAGATGGTTTCAACCTACTGCCGGCCACGACCGCAAACAATCACTGTAGAACCGCTGAATACACCACCATCACTCAACCGGCAGCGCTTTCCATGCGTACCGCGCCGCGCCGGGTTTGCCCGGCCGCGACCACGCAGTTACGCCCGGCACCCTTGGCGGCGTACAGCGCCTGGTCGGCGGACTTGAGCACTTCCTCAGGGCTGCGCTGTTCAGCCTGGCGCTCGGCCACACCGATGCTGACCGTCACCGACACACTCGACGCGCCGCTGCCTGCGCGGCGTTGACGGCCCTGTTGGTCGTCATGGGGACGGTCTGGGTTGCGCAGCTTGATGTCGTAGCTGGCGATGATCTCGCGGATCTCCTCCAGGTGCGGCATGCATTCATCGAGGGTCTTGCCTGCAAAGACCACGGCAAACTCTTCCCCGCCGTATCGATAGGCCCGCCCGCCACCATTGACCTTGGACAGCTTGCTGGCCACCAGGCGCAATACCTGGTCGCCGACGTCATGCCCGTGGGTGTCGTTAAACCGTTTGAAGTGATCGACATCACTCATCGCCAACACATAATTGCGCCCCAGGCGCTGCATCCGCTCGTTAAGTGCGCGGCGGCCCGGCAAGCCGGTGAGTTCATCACGAAAGGCCATTTGATAGGCCTCATGCGCCACACCGGCCGCGATCATCAGCATGACCTGGCTGCACATGATGTTCAGGGTGAACGGCAGGATGAAGGTTTGCGGCAACATCCAGAACAGCCCCAGCAAACCGACCAACTGCGCAGCGTGCAGAGGCCGCGGCTGGTACCAGTACTGCGCTGCCAGGGTGACAAAACCTATCAGGAACATGGGGTACGACAATTGGATCAGGCTCATCCAACTGCCGTGCAACGCCGGCCAACGAATCTCCGCCAGCCAGTTCAGCAAGGCCTGTGGGAAACTTTGCTCCAGCGCCAGCGCCACACTGCTGATGGCAAGCAGCACCGCGCAACGGGCCACGAAGTCGCGGAACAGGTGGGTTTTCTCCTGCCACAGCGCATAGATGCTGAACAGCAGCGGCAGCAACAGGCAACACAGATGAAAGACCACCGCCGCGTCTTCGCGGACACGGCCGTTGTCGCGGTAGTAATCGGTCTGGGCGTCCAACAGGAAGTAAACCACATACACCGTGATCATCAGGAACAGCTCACGTTGGCGACGATACACCGCGCAGTACGAACCGCCGAGCAACAGCACAAGGGTAGGCAACACGTTGAACAGTGAGGTGAAGAAGACGTTGAGATCTTTGACGTACGCAGCCGAGAGCCCGGCCAGTAACAGCAGTAATGAAGGAAGAAAATGACTGAAACGTACAGCCGACACGCGCAACAAGGGTAAAGCTCCGACCCGCTCAAAAAAGATGGCACAGTGCCCTGACTGCGCACAGTTAAGCACACTCAGTGTGACCTGTATCACATTGCCATCACTGTAACGGCAGCCAATAGCAATCCCTGAGTGCGGGGCTGTGTTTTTTATCAGCCAACAAAAAACCGCCGCTCCCAAGGGAAGCGGCGGCTCTCGAAAGACCCGGTAAGGCTTAGTAAGCCAGGCCGAAGTCTTCTTCTTTCATGTCCATCAGGTTGCTGGCGCCCGACAGCATGGTTGCAACGTGGGTGCGGGTACGCGGCAGAATGCGCTGGAAGTAGAAGCGCGCAGTCTGCAGTTTGGCGGTGTAGAACGCTTCTTCAGTGGTGCCGGCAGCCAGTTTCTCGGCAGCCAGGCGCGCCATGTCGGCCCAGAAGTAAGCCAGGCACGCGTAGCCGGAGTACATCAGGTAATCCACCGAAGCGGCGCCGACTTCTTCACGGTCTTTCATCGCGGCCATGCCGACCTTCATGGTCAACTCGCCCCATTCCTTGTTCAGTGCAGCCAGCGGTGTCACAAACTCTTTGACCGCTTCAACACCTTCGTTGGCCTGGCAGAACTTGTGCACGATCTTGGTGAAGCCCTTGAGCGCTTCGCCTTGAGTCATCAGCACTTTACGGCCGAGCAGGTCCAGCGCCTGAATGCCGGTGGTGCCTTCGTACAGCATCGAAATGCGGCTGTCGCGAACGTTCTGCTCCATGCCCCACTCGGCGATAAAGCCGTGGCCGCCGTAGATCTGCACGCCGTGGTTAGCGGACTCAAAACCAACTTCGGTCATGAATGCCTTGGCGATCGGCGTCATGAATGCCAGCAGGCCGTCGGCCTGTTTTTTGGCTTCGTCGTCGGTGCCGTACTTGACGATGTCCACTTGCTTGGCGGTGAAGTACACCATCGCACGGTTGCCTTCGGCGAAGGCTTTCATGGTCAGCAGCATGCGGCGCACGTCAGGGTGCACGATGATCGGATCAGCCGCTTTGTCCGGCGCTTTCGGGCCAGTCAGGGAGCGCATTTGCAGACGATCGCGAGCGTATTTCAGGCCGCCCTGGAAGCCGATTTCAGCGTGGGCCAGGCCTTGCAGTGCGGTGCCCAGGCGAGCGGTGTTCATAAAGGTGAACATGCAGTTCAGGCCTTTGTTCGCCGGGCCGATCAGGAAACCGGTGGCCGCGTCAAAGTTCATCACGCAGGTGGCGTTACCGTGGATGCCCATTTTGTGCTCCAGGGAGCCACAGGTCACCGCGTTGCGCGCACCGATCGAGCCATCTGCGTTCGGCAGGAACTTGGGCACGATGAACAGCGAGATACCTTTGGTGCCGGCCGGTGCGTCCGGCAGGCGAGCCAGCACGATGTGGACGATGTTGTCGGCCATGTCGTGTTCACCGGCCGAGATGAAGATCTTGGTGCCGGAGACTTTGTAGGAGCCGTCCGCCTGAGGCTCGGCCTTGGTGCGCAGCATGCCCAGGTCGGTGCCGCAGTGAGGTTCGGTCAGGCACATGGTGCCGGTCCACTCACCCGAGACCAGTTTGGTCAGGTAAGCGTTCTGCTGTTCCGGGGTGCCGTGCTCGGAGATGGTGTTCATCGCACCGTGGGACAGGCCCGGGTACATGCCCCACGACCAGTTGGCTTCACCGACCATTTCGCTGACAGCCAGGCCCAGGGATTCCGGCAGGCCTTGGCCACCGTGCTCAACGTCGTGAGCCAGGCTTGGCCAGCCGCCTTCGACGAACTGCTTGTAGGCTTCTTTAAAACCAGCAGGGGTCTTAACGCCTGACTCGCTCCAGGTGCACCCTTCGATGTCACCCACGCGGTTCAACGGTGCCAGCACTTGCTCACAGAACTTGGCGCCTTCCTCGAGAATGGCGTCAACCATGTCCGGGGTAGCGTCCTGGCAAGCCGGCAGGCTCTGATAGTGCGCTTCATAGCCGAGCAGTTCGTCACGAACGAAGCGAATATCACGCAAGGGGGCCTTGTAGTCAGGCATAGCGATAAACCTCTGCTGATGTATCTGGGATGAACAACCGCGTGGATTTGTTATGGCGGTCAAACAGGTGTTTGAAACATACGTTTACGACCTAGGGTTGTCAAGCATCGCACCGAAGCCGTTTGTCATGACGCGCATCAATGCCACGCACGGCAAGGCCTGCGGCGCAGTGCCACGTTTAAAAGGAGTTTAGAAGTTCAGCGAGATGTCGCAGGACAATGTGGGAGCCAGCGCCCACACACGCCAGCTCCCGCAGACAGCGAGAGCCGGGTTATGAGGCGTTTAAGCGTAGGTGTCGATCAAGGTGCCGAGCATTTCATTCGAAGCCTTGGCGACTTTGGCGCCCAGCTCCACTTGAAACTTGCCCTGGGCCATTTCGACCATATTGCTCGCCGAGTTGGACGGCTGAGCGCGATCGTTGGCTTGCAAACGGTCGCTTTGGGCGTCGGAGGGCTGGGTCGTCGCGGCGCTGGCAATGTTGCCGGCGGCCTGATCGACGCGGTTCTGCCCGGCCTGAATAGTGCTCAGCCCCGAATAAAACGCGCTGCTTCCAGAGATTTCCATGGCGTAAGCCTGCCTTTAGAGAATCGTGAACCTGAATTGAAGCAGAGATCCTGGCAAAACGCTCGTCAAAAACACTAATGGCATAATGCCTTAGCGATAGCCAAAATCAGTCAAGCAGGTCCAATTCCAGGTACTCAGCCACGGCTTCGGCGCTGGCGTGCTTGAGTTTCGGCACTCGCCCCAGGCATGGCGCAGGCAAGCGTTCCGCCAGGGTGGCGAGGTTCTCTTCCAGACGAGAGGTCTTCGGGTCGATGATATTCGCCACCCAGCCAGCCAACGGCAAACCGTCGCGCGCGATGGCTTCAGCGGTGAGCAGGGCATGACTGATACAGCCAAGGCGCACGCCCACCACCAGGATCACCGGTAGCTTGAGCGCCATGGCCAGGTCCGACAGGTTGTCCTGATCGGCCAGCGGCACACGCCAGCCGCCCGCGCCTTCAATCAGGGTGAAATCTGCCTGCCGGGCGAGTATTTGCTGCATCGGCTTCAAGAGCGATTGCACCGTCAGTGCAACGCCCGCTTCGCGCGCCGCCAGGTGAGGCGCGATGGCCGGCTCTAATGCCACCGGGTTGACTTCGGCATAACTCAGCGGCAACGAACATTCAGCCAGCAGCGCCAACGCGTCGGCATTGCGCAGACCTTTGGGCGTCACCTGACAGCCGGAGGCCACCGGCTTTCCGGCCGCGGTACTTTTGCCCGCGAGCCGAGCGGCATGCAGCAGGCCGGCGGCGATGGTGGTCTTGCCGACATCAGTGTCGGTGCCCGTGATGAAGTAAGCGGCGCTCATAGAGGTTTCTCCAGTACGGCATACACCACTTGATACGTGGCGGGCAGGCCCCGGGCCTGACGGAACTGCTCGTAAGCGTCCACCAGTGCAACAATCCGCGCGCGTCCCGTCAACCCTCCCGGGCGACCCGGGTTGAGGTTATGTGCGCCCAACGCTTTGAGTTCGTGGGTGAGGCTGCGCACATCCGGGTAGTGCAGCACATGGGGCCGGCGCTCCAGGCTCACCACCCGCAAGCCGCTGGCGGCGCACAGCTGTTGATAAGCCTCGAAGGTGCGGAAACGGTTGACGTGCACCCACCCATCCGCCGCCCGCCAACTTTCGCGCAATTCATCCAGGGTGCCCACGCACAGGCTCGCGAACGCCAGCACGCCGCCGGGATGCAGCACGCGATGGGCCTCGCTGAGCACAGCGTCGAAGTTCGCACACCATTGCACCGCCAGGCTGGAAAAGATCAACCCGCAACTGTCGGCCTGCAAAGGCAGGCGCTCGGCATCCCCGGCGATGAAATGCTCGGCACCGCCCAATGGCCGCGCGTGGTTGAGCATGCCCTCGGCAATATCCAATGCCACGCCCTGGCTGGCCGGTAACCGTTCGGCCAATACGCGGCTGAAAAACCCCGTGCCGCAGCCCAGGTCCAGCCAGCGTTGCGGCGCGCTGCCCGGCGGCAAGCGAGCCAGCAGTTCAGCCCCCACTGCGCGCTGCAACTCGGCCACGCTGTCATAACTGGCCGCCGCACGGGAAAACGACGCCGCCACCTGGCGCTTGTCCGGCAAGGCACCCGGCAGTGGGGGGTGGGATAAATCAGTCATCAACGCACTCATGCAAAAAAGCCTGGATGGCCCCCGCTACACCTTGAGGGTCCTCCAGAAGAAAAGCGTGGCCGGCCTGTTCAATCAGGCCGATTTCAACATCAGGCAGCAGGGCCAGCAGGTCGCTCGCGGCTTCGGCGGGCACCAGGCCGTCCAAACCGCCAAACAGGTGCAGTTGCGGGCCGCGGTAGGCTTGCAAGGCCGCGCGGGTATCCAGTTGCGCGAGCAGTTCCAGGCCCGGCATCAGCGCATTGGAAGGCGTATTCGGTGCCCCGCTGACCAACAAGCGCGAAAGCCCGCGCGGGTCTTCGGCGCCCTTGGCGCACAGCAGGCCGAAGCGTTTGAGGGTGACCTGGGAATCAGCGTGGCAACCGGCAAGAAACGCATCGAACGTTTCGGCGGGCATCGCGTTGGGCCAGCGCGCATGTGCGACAAAACTCGGGTTGCTCGCCAACGTCAGCAGGCCGCAGCAACGCTCGCCACGTCGCGCCGCCAACTCGGAGGCGAGCATGCCGCCCAGTGACCAGCCGCCCAGCCAGGCGTTGTCCGGCAGCGTGGCGTCGAGTTCGTCGAGCCATTCATCCAGATCACTCGAGGCCAGCGTCGGCAAGGGCTCAATGTGCACGTGCAGGTGTTCGTCGAGGCCGCGCAACGCGGCGGCCAAAGGCTCCAGCGGGGAAACGCCAAGGCCCCAGCCAGGCAGCAATATCAGTCGATCACGCATGGTCGGGCTCCGTGATGCTTAACAACCGGAAACACTCTTCCAACCCGCTTAACAATAGTTGCACCTGTGCCTCGCTGTGGGCCGCCGTCAATGTCACGCGCAGTCGGGCACTGCCGGCGGGCACGGTAGGCGGGCGGATAGCGGTCACCATCAGGCCGCGCTCGCGCAGCATCTGTGACAGGCGCATGGCCTTGGCGCTGTCGCCGATCATGATCGGCTGGATCGGCGTAAAGCTGTCCATCAATGCCAGGCCGATCTGCTCGGCCCCCCGACGGAACTGGCGGATCAGGTTATTGAGGTGCTCGCGTCGCCACTGTTCGGTGCGCAGCAGCTCGAGGCTCTTCAAGGTTGCACAGGCCAATGCCGGCGGCTGGCTGGTGGTATAGATATACGGCCGGGCGAACTGGATCAGGCTCTCGATCAGCTCATCGCTGCCCGCCACAAACGCCCCGGCGGTGCCAAATGCTTTGCCCAGGGTGCCGACCAGCACCGGCACGTCCTCCTGGCTCAGGCCGAAGTGCTCGACGATCCCGCCACCCTTGGCGCCCAACGGGCCAAAACCATGGGCGTCGTCCACCATTAACCAGGCGCCTTTCGCGCGGGTTTCGCGGGCCAGCGCGGGCAGGTCGGCCAGGTCGCCGTCCATGCTGAACACCCCATCGGTGACCACCAGGGTATTACCGGTCGCCTTCTCCAGCCGTTTGGCCAGACTGTCGGCGTCGTTATGCAGATAGCGGTTGAATCGCGCCCCCGACAATAAGCCTGCGTCCAGCAGCGACGCATGGTTGAGCCGGTCTTCCAGGACCGTATCGCCCTGCCCTACCAGCGCGGTGACCGCGCCGAGGTTGGCCATATAGCCGGTGGTAAACAGCAGCGCACGCGGGCGCCCCGTCAGGTCGGCCAGGGCTTCTTCCAGTTCGTGGTGCGGCGTGGCATGGCCGACCACCAAGTGCGAAGCGCCACCGCCCACGCCCCAACGGGACGCACCGACGCGCCAGGCTTCGATCACTTGCGGGTGATTGGCCAGGCCCAGGTAATCGTTATTGCAGAACGCCAACAGCGGTTGGCCGTCCACCACCACTTGCGGACCTTGCGGGCTGTCCAGCAAGGGGCGTTGACGGTAAAGGTGTTCGGCACGGCGGGCAGCGAGACGCGCGGCGAGATCAAAAGACATGCAGGCCTCGGCAGATCAGGTGGAACTCGGTCAAAAATGTGGGAGCGAGGTTGCTCGCGAAGGCGGTGTATCAGTCACTGTATCTATCAACTGACCGATCGCCTTCGCGAGCAAGCCCGCTCCCACATTTGGAGTGCATTTCAATCAAACAACAGCGTTATAAAACTGCTCGCTGCTCTTTTGCTCCACCAGCGCCTGCTCAATCGCCGCCTGATGCACTTCATCGGCATGCTCTTCGCGGGCTTCCGGCAGGATGCCCAGGCGCCCGAACAGTTGCATGTCCTTGTCTGCCTGAGGGTTGGCGGTGGTCAGCAATTTGTCGCCGTAGAAGATCGAATTGGCACCGGCAAAAAACGCCAGGGCCTGCATTTGCTCGTTCATCGCCTCACGACCGGCCGACAGGCGCACATGGGATTGCGGCATCAGGATGCGCGCCACGGCCAACATGCGGATGAAATCGAATGGGTCGATGTCTTCAGCGTTTTCCAGCGGCGTACCGGCCACCTTCACCAGCATGTTGATCGGCACCGACTCCGGATGCTCCGGCAGGTTGGCCAACTGGATCAGCAAGTTGGCGCGGTCGTCGAGGGACTCGCCCATGCCGAGGATGCCGCCCGAACAGATCTTCATCCCGGAATCGCGCACATAAGCCAGGGTTTGCAAACGCTCGCCGTAGGTGCGGGTGGTGATGATGCTGCCGTAGAACTCGGGCGAGGTGTCGAGGTTGTGGTTGTAGTAGTCGAGGCCGGCCTGCGCCAGGGCTTGCGTCTGGTCCTGGTCGAGACGCCCGAGGGTCATGCAGGTTTCCAGGCCCATGGCCTTCACGCCTTTGACCATTTCCAGCACGTACGGCATGTCTTTGGCCGATGGGTGTTTCCAGGCGGCGCCCATGCAGAAGCGGGTCGAACCGATGGCCTTGGCGCGAGCGGCCTCTTCGAGGACCTTCTGCACCTCCATCAGCTTTTCTTTTTCCAGGCCAGTGTTGTAGTGGCCCGACTGCGGACAATATTTGCAATCTTCCGGGCAGGCACCGGTTTTGATCGACAGCAAGGTCGACACCTGCACCCGGTTGGCGTCGAAATGCGCGCGGTGCACGGTCTGCGCCTGGAACAATAGGTCATTGAAGGGCTGTACAAACAGCGCTTTGACTTCGGCTAAGGACCAATCGTGACGCAGGGTGGCAGTGGTGCTGGCGCTCATGGGCGATTCCTTGATTATGCTTGGGCTTTCGCTGTGGGAGGGGCAATACCCACAGGCACGACACGGATGCTCGGCATATTTAAGGAAGATTCATGCACTGTCAACCCGAATACAAACACAAGGTTTACATCTGGTTAAAAAACAACCAGGCGTGTTTAATCTGCGATGAAGCCACGGAATCGAGCCATTGCGTGTGCAACGTCTGCGAAATCGAGCTGCCGTGGCTAATGGACGCCTGCGACATCTGTGCGCTGCCGCTGCCGATGGATGGATTGGTCTGCGGCCAATGTCAGAAGCAACCACCGGCCTTTAAACGAGTGATTGCGCCCTGGACCTACAGCTTCCCGGTCGACACCCTTATCAGCCGCTTCAAACACCAGTCGCGCTGGCCGCTCGGCCATCTGCTCGCGGGTTTATTGGGACAACACCTGCAACACCGCTTCGACAATGCTGAACTCACCCGGCCCGACTGCCTGCTGGCGGTGCCCATGGCGCGCAAACGTCTGCGGCAACGGGGTTTCAATCAGGCCTTGATGCTGGCCCGCTGGCTCAGCGAAGACCTCGACCTCCCACACAATGAACAGGTGTTGTTACGCCCCCATGAAACCGTCGCGCAACAAGCCCTGGACGCCAAGACCCGCAAACGCAACCTGCTCACGGCGTTTTCACTGGCGCCCGGCGCCCACGTGCAAGGCCGCCACTTCGCGCTGGTGGACGACGTACTCACCACCGGCGCCACCGCCCACAGTGTGGCCCGGCTGTTGCTGGAAGCCGGTGCGCGCCAGGTCGACGTCTATTGCCTGGCACGCACGCCAAAACCCGGTACATGACTTGACTCCCGTGCGCCACGCCTGCAACGTCGGCTGACCTTATCCAAGCGTGCGCACATGTCTCTGCCGACCTCCCTCAGCCAACACATCCTCCGCCGTCCCCAGCGCATCGCCCTGCTGGCGCATATCACCGAGCAGGGGTCGATCACCCGCGCGGCCAAAAGCGCTGGTTTGAGTTACAAGGCGGCCTGGGACGCCATCGATGAACTGAATAACCTGGCGCAAAAGCCGCTGGTTGAACGCAGCGTCGGCGGCAAGGGCGGCGGCGGCGCCAGGCTGACGGCCGAAGGTGAGCGCGTGTTGCGCCTCTATCAGCGCCTGCAAGTGCTGCAGGCGCAGGTACTCGGTTCGGCCGAAGATGCCAGCGACTTCAACCTGCTGGGCCGCTTGATGCTGCGCACCAGCGCGCGCAACCAGCTGCATGGTCAGGTCAGCAGCATTGAGAGCCACGGCCGCAATGACTTGATCCGTCTGCAACTGTCCGGTGGCCTGAGCCTGAAGGCGCAGATCACCCACGACAGCACGCAGCGGCTGGAACTTGAGATCGGCACAGAAGTGGTGGCCCTGATCAAGGCCGGTTGGCTGGAGTTACTCGCCATCGAGCAAGCTGCAACACCTGGACACAATTGCCTGAGCGGTGTCATCGACACGGTTTTCGACGCCGATGACGGCCCCAGCGAAGTGCGTATCGCCCTGCCCAATGGCCAGGTTTTGTGCGCCCTGGCGCAGCCGGCCGCGCTCAAGGGATTGAACGCCGCCGACGGCCAACCGATCCAGGTGCAGTTCTCGCCCAGCAACGTGTTGCTCGGCACGCCGGTGTAGCGGGCAGGCGCACAGCGCGGGCCTTCAAACTGCAACAATTTCGTCATGACTGCTCCTTAAGGTGTCTGCAAAAACCGCAGGGAGCCTGACATGAGCTTATTAGAAGAAAACCAAGCCACTGACCTTGAACAGATGGTCGGCCTCACCCGCCGGCGTTTTATCGGCGCCGGCGCCCTGTGTGGCGCAGCGATGTTCCTGGGCGGCAACCTGCTGACGCGCAGCGCAATGGCCGTGAATGCCGCGACCGCCAGCCCATTGCTGGGCTTTGCCAGCATCGCCGCTGCCACTAGCGACGCCATCACCTTGCCGCCCGGCTACAGCGCCTCGGTATTGATCAGTTGGGGCCAGCCGCTGCACACCCATGGCCCGGCCTTTGACCCGTCCGGCAACGGCAGCGCCCAGGCCCAGGAGCAGCAATTCGGTGACAACAACGACGGCATGAGCCTGTTCGCCTTCCCCGGCGACGACAACCGCGCACTGATGGCGATCAACAACGAATACACCAACTACCGCTACCTCTACGCCCACGGCGGCGCACCGCAGTCTGCCGAAGACGTGCGCAAGGCCCAGGCCAGCGAAGGTGTGTCGGTCATCGAAGTGCGGCGCAAGGGCGACACTTGGCAGTTCGTCCAGGACTCGCGCTACAACCGGCGCATCCACGGCAACTCGCCGATTCGCCTGAGCGGCCCGGCCGCAGGGCATGAATGGCTGAAAACCAGCGCCGACAAAACCGGCAAAAAAGTCCTCGGCACCTTCCAGAACTGCGCCAACGGCAAGACGCCGTGGGGCACTTATCTGACGTGCGAAGAGAACTTCACCGACTGCTTCGGCAGCAGCAACCCCCAACAAGCCTTCGACGCCGGGCAAAAGCGCTACGGCGTGGTGGCCGCCAGCAAAGAGATCAACTGGCACCCGCACGACCCGCGCTTCGACATGGCCAAGAACCCCAATGAGCTCAACCGACATGGCTGGGTGGTGGAAATCGACCCGTTCGACCCGAAGTCCACGCCGGTCAAACGCACTGCCCTTGGCCGCTTCAAGCATGAAAACGCCGCGCTGGCAGAAACCCGCGACGGGCGTGCCGTGGTGTACATGGGCGACGACGAGCGCGGTGAGTTCATCTACAAATTTGTCAGCCGCGACCCGATCAATCATCACAACCCGAAAGCCAACAAGGACCTGCTCGACCACGGCACGCTCTACGTGGCCATTTTCGACGCAGGCGACGGCAATGCCGATCATCCCAAAGGCAAAGGCGAATGGGTCGAGCTGACCCACGGCAAAAACGGCATTGACGCCAGCAGCGGTTTCGCCAGCCAGGCCGAAGTGCTGATCCATGCGCGCCTGGCCGCCAGCGTGGTGAAAGCCACCCGCATGGACCGCCCGGAATGGATCGTGGTCAGCCCCACCGATGGCCAGGTCTATTGCACCCTCACCAACAACGCCAAGCGCGGCGAGGAAGGCCAACCCGTTGGCGGGCCTAACCCGCGCGCGAAAAACGTCTACGGCCAGATCCTGCGCTGGAAGGCCGATGCGGATAACCACGGCGCCTCGACCTTCACCTGGGACCTGTTTGTAGTGGCCGGCAACCCGGGTGTGCATGCCGGTACGCCCAAAGGCGGCTCTGCCAACATCAACCCGCAAAACATGTTCAACAGCCCTGATGGCTTGGGTTTCGACAAGGCCGGGCGCTTGTGGATCCTGACCGACGGCGACTACAGCAACGCGGGCGACTTCGCCGGCATGGGCAATAACCAGATGCTGTGTGCCGACCCGACGACCGGCGAAATTCGTCGTTTCATGGTCGGGCCGGTGGCGTGTGAGGTCACGGGGATCAGCTTTTCGCCGGATCAGAAGACCCTGTTCGTGGGAATTCAGCACCCGGGGGAAACCGGTGGTTCGACCTGGCCGGAGCATCTGCCCAACGGTAAACCGCGCTCGTCAGTGATGGCGATTCGGCGGGATGACGGTGGGGTCGTCGGCGCCTGACAGGGCCTCATCGCGAGCAAGCCAGCTCGCACAATTGACCGCATTCCAAAGGTGGCACTCGGGCAATTGTGGGAACGGGCTTGCCTGTGCAGGCGTCCGCACAGCCACCACCTATCTATGCGCGGGTGCGTTACCATACCGAGCCGGACGCGGCGCCCTGCTGCGCGCAGGAGTTTGCATGGCCCATCCGTTTGAAACACTCACCCCCGACCTGGTACTCGACGCTGTCGAAAGTATCGGTTTTCTCAGCGATGCTCGCGTTCTGGCGCTCAACAGCTACGAAAACCGTGTGTATCAGGTGGGCATCGAAGACTCCGAACCGCTGATCGCCAAGTTTTACCGGCCCCAGCGCTGGACCAATGAAGCGATCCTCGAAGAACACCGCTTCACCTTCGAACTGGCCGAATGCGATGTGCCGGTGGTCGCGCCCATGATCCATAACGGAGAAAGCCTGTTCGAACACGCCGGTTTTCGCTTCACCCTGTTTCCACGCCGGGGTGGCCGTGCGCCGGAGCCGGGTAATCTCGATCAGCTGTATCGCCTGGGGCAGTTGCTCGGCCGTTTGCATGCGGTCGGCTCCACCCGCCCGTTCGAACACCGCGAAGCGCTGGGCGTGAAGAACTTCGGTCACGATTCCCTCAACACCTTGCTGGAAGGCAATTTCATTCCCAAGAGCCTGCTGCCGGCATACGAGTCCGTGGCGCGCGACCTGCTCAAGCGTGTGGAAGAGGTGTACAAGGCCACGCCGCACAAGAACATCCGCATGCACGGCGATTGCCACCCCGGCAACATGATGTGCCGCGATGAAATGTTCCATATCGTCGACCTCGATGACTGCCGCATGGGCCCGGCCGTCCAGGACCTGTGGATGATGCTCGCCGGGGACCGTCAGGAATGCCTGGGCCAGCTGTCGGAATTGATGGACGGCTATCAGGAATTCCACGACTTCGACCCCCGCGAACTGGCACTCATCGAACCACTGCGCGCCTTGCGCCTGATGCACTACAGCGCCTGGCTGGCACGACGCTGGGATGACCCGGCGTTCCCGCACAGCTTCCCGTGGTTCGGCAGCGAGCGGTATTGGGGTGATCAGGTGCTGGCGTTGCGTGAGCAACTGTCGGCCCTCAACGAAGAACCGCTGAAACTGTTCTGACCCTGGCTCTGCTTCTTGTGGGAGCCGGCTTGCCGGCGATGCAAACAACTCGGTGCATCCGTCGCACCAAGGTGAGGTCATCACAGGCACGCCAGTTCCCACAGAAAAGCCAATCCCACCTGCGGACAAAAATCCTTACAATCGCGCTTTGATAGCTGCCTAAGCAAGGATTCCGCAATGCACGCCGCCAACCCCCGCAAGGGTTACATCCTGGGCCTGAGTGCCTATGTCATCTGGGGCCTGTTCCCGCTCTACTTCAAAGCCATCGCCAGTGTTCCCGCCGCCGAAATCATCGTGCACCGCGTGTTGTGGTCGGCGCTGTTCGGCGGTTTGCTGTTAATGGTGTGGAAACACCCGGGCTGGTTCCGTGAGCTGCGCGACAACCCCAAGCGCCTGGCTATTCTGGCACTCAGTGGCTCGTTGATTGCGGCTAACTGGCTGACCTATGTGTGGTCGGTGAACAGCGGACGCATGCTGGAAGCGAGCCTGGGTTATTACATAAACCCGTTGGTGAATGTGCTGCTGGGCATGCTGATTCTCGGCGAACGCTTGCGGCGCTTGCAGTGGATAGCCGTCGGGCTGGCGGCGGTGGGTGTGGCGCAACAGGTGTGGCAAGTCGGCAGTTTGCCGTGGGTGTCGCTGGTGCTGGCGCTGACCTTTGGCTTTTATGGGTTGATCCGCAAGCAGGCACCGGTCAAGGCGTTGCCGGGGCTGGTGGTGGAAACCTGGATGCTGGTGCCGATTGCCGTGGCCTGGTTGCTGTTCAACCCGTCGGCCCACAGTGCCCAGCTTGAATTCTGGAGCACCTCCGAAGCCTGGTGGCTGGTGGCTGCAGGCCCGGTGACGCTGATCCCGCTGGTGTGTTTCAACGCCGCTGCGCGGCATTTGCCCTACACCGCGCTGGGCTTTTTGCAGTACGTCGCGCCGACGCTGGTACTGCTCGAAGCGGTGCTGCTGTTCGGTGAGCACCTGGCACCGAGCACGCTGATTGCCTTCGCTTTTATCTGGGCCGGCCTGGTGGTCTACAGCCTGGATGCCTGGCTGACCGTGCGCAAACGCTGATCAAATAACGTACAAACCTCTGCAAGCCACAGCGTGCATGGCTTGCAGACATCCACCCCAAGGTTATCCACAACCTGATCCCCGCCATTTGTGCACAAGCCGTTGAAACTGCTCGTTTTTTGCTCAGCCGACGGAGAACCACGGCGCACGTGGCCTGGCGCCGGGTCTCTACAGGTTATCCACAGGCCCATGCAAGATTTCCATGCATAACCCTGTGGGCCGTTATTCCTCGCTGCGCAGTTCCACCATCAAGTCATCCGCCAAGGTTTCCAAAGATTCCTGCAGCGTCTCCAGGGACAGGGTTGACGGCACCCGCAACAGCGCCTCGGCATTGAATAGCGGATCACCGCTCATCGGGGCCGGACGCACATCAGTGCTCAAGCGCTCCAGGTTGACGCCCTGCTTGCTCAACAGCGCGGTAATCTCGCGCACAATCCCCGAACGGTCATTGCCCACCAGCGTCATCAAGATTGGCTTGGCGTCCAACGCCTGCCCGGTACTGCCCTCGCCCACCAGCACACGAATGCCATGGGTGGATAAATCCTCCAGCGCATTCACCAGGTCCTGACGGCTCTGCGTGGGAACGCTGACCCGCAGGATCCCGGCAAATTGCCCAGCCATGTGGGCCATTCGGCTTTCCAGCCAGTTGCCGCCGTGAGCGGCGATGTTCTGTGCGATGCGTTCAACCAAGCCGGGTTTGTCGGCGGCGATAATAGTGAGTACAAGATGGTCCATGGCGAAGCCCTCTGAATTCAATCTACAAGGTGGACGCAGGCGCCCTCGAAAACAAATCGTGTACCATTTTTATATTTATCTGGAACAATCCAATAGTTTTTTGAGAACATCCCGTTATCCGCTGTGACCGCATGACCAAAATGGGTCGCTAAACGACGTATTTAGTCTAATTTTCACAACCGCAAGTCATCATGTAGTATGCCCAATCGCGCACTACATAACGTTAGGTCGATGTCTGCCAAGGCACCCAAGTACTGCGTCAACCCTCTCGCCCAGCCGCCTGCACGGCATGTACTGGGAATGGGTTCGTGGTTTAAATGGCCAGAGGCTTCATTGGTAAATTGAAAAGCTGAAAAGCGCATTAGCTCCGCAGAGTGAGGCAAGCAATGACTGAACACGTTCAAGTCGGTGGCCTGCAGGTCGCCAAAGTCCTGTTCGACTTCGTGAATAACGAAGCCATTCCCGGTACCGGCATCACTGCCGACCAGTTCTGGGCCGGCGCCGACAAGGTCATCCACGACCTGGCACCGAAGAACAAAGCCCTACTCGCCAAACGCGACGATTTCCAAGCGCGGATCGACACCTGGCACCAAACCCATGCCGGCCAGGCCCACGACCCGGTGGCCTACAAAGCCTTCCTGCAAGACATCGGATACCTGCTGCCAGAAGCCGCAGACTTCCAGGCCTCGACCCAAAACGTCGATGACGAAATCGCCCGCATGGCCGGCCCACAGCTGGTGGTTCCGGTGATGAACGCCCGTTTCGCCCTCAACGCCTCAAACGCGCGCTGGGGCTCGCTGTATGACGCGCTGTATGGCACCGACGCCATCAGCGAAGCCGACGGCGCCGAAAAGGGCAAGGGTTACAACAAAGTGCGTGGCGACAAGGTGATTGCCTTCGCCCGTGCCTTCCTCGACGAAGCCGCGCCGCTGACTGCCGGCAGCCACGTCGACTCCACCGCTTACAAGATCGTTGATGGCAAGCTGGTCGTCGGCCTCAAGGGCGGCAGCAACAGCGGCCTGCGCGACGATGCCCAGTTGATCGGTTTCCAGGGCCCGGCGGCCCAGCCGATTGCGATCCTGCTGAAGCACAACGGCCTGCACTTCGAAATCCAGGTCGACGCCAGCACCCCGGTCGGCCAGACCGACGCCGCCGGCGTCAAAGACGTGCTGATGGAAGCCGCGCTGACCACCATCATGGACTGCGAAGACTCGGTCGCCGCTGTCGATGCCGATGACAAAGTGGTGATCTACCGCAACTGGCTCGGCCTGATGAAAGGCGACCTTGCCGAAGAAGTGGCCAAAGGCGGCAAGACCTTCACCCGCACCATGAACGCCGACCGTGTCTACACCGGCGTCGATGGCCAGGACGTGACCCTGCACGGCCGCTCGCTGCTGTTCGTGCGCAACGTTGGCCACTTGATGACCATCGACGCGATCCTCGACAAAGACGGCAACGAAGTACCGGAAGGTATCCTCGACGGCCTGCTCACCAGCCTGGCAGCGATCCACAGCCTCAACGGCAACAGCAGCCGCAAGAACAGCCGTACCGGTTCGGTGTACATCGTAAAACCGAAGATGCATGGCCCCGAAGAAGCGGCGTTCACCAACGAGCTGTTCGGCCGCATCGAAGACGTGCTGAACCTGCCGCGCAACACCCTCAAAGTCGGGATCATGGACGAGGAGCGCCGCACCACGGTCAACCTCAAGGCCTGCATCAAGGCGGCCAGCGAGCGTGTGGTGTTTATCAACACCGGCTTCCTCGACCGCACCGGCGACGAGATCCATACCTCCATGGAAGCCGGCGCGATGGTGCGCAAGGCCGCCATGAAGGCGGAAAAATGGATCGGCGCCTACGAGAACTGGAACGTCGATATCGGCCTGAGCACCGGCCTGCAAGGGCGTGCGCAGATCGGTAAAGGTATGTGGGCAATGCCCGACTTGATGGCGGCGATGCTCGAACAGAAAATCGCTCACCCTATGGCCGGCGCCAACACCGCCTGGGTGCCATCGCCAACGGCGGCTGCACTGCACGCGCTGCACTATCACAAGGTCGACGTGTTCGCGCGCCAGGCCGAACTGGCCAAGCGCGAGCGTGCGTCGCTGGACGATATCCTGACCATTCCTCTGGCCAGCAATTCCGATTGGTCCGACGAAGAAATCCGGAATGAGCTGGACAACAACGCCCAGGGCATCCTTGGCTATGTGGTGCGTTGGATCGATCAGGGCGTGGGCTGTTCGAAAGTGCCGGACATCAACGACGTCGGCCTGATGGAAGACCGCGCTACGCTGCGGATCTCCAGCCAGCACATCGCCAACTGGCTGCGCCACGGCGTTGTCAACGAAGCCCAAGTGATGGAAAGCCTCAAGCGCATGGCGCCGGTGGTCGACCGTCAGAATGCCGGTGACGCGCTGTATCGCCCTCTGGCCCCGGACTTCGACAGCAACATCGCGTTCCAGGCAGCGGTGGAATTGGTGATTGAAGGGGCCCAGCAACCCAATGGTTATACCGAGCCGGTGTTGCACCGTCGGCGTCGGGAGTTCAAGGCCAAGAACGGCTTGTAAATGAAAAGGCCCTGATCGCGAGATCAGGGCCTTTTCATTGGGTAGTGTGGTGGTTGTGACGCTTTGGCGAGCAAACCCGCTCCCACACTCGACGGCATTTCTACAGGAGGCATGCGCTCAAATGTGGGAGCGGGCTTGCTCGCGAAGACACCTGCACGGTCAACAGATACTCAAGAAGCCATCCCCAACTCACGCTTCACCATCTTCGCCAGCTTGACGCTGTCGATCGGCTTGAGCATGAAGTCCACCACACTCATGTGCATGGCATCGATGACGTCGCGCGCGTCTGCGTCCCCCGACATGATGATGATCGGCAGCGCTGCTCGGGCAGAGCTGCGCACTTGCTGGATCAGTTCCAGGCCATTGCTCGGTGCCATGCGCAGGTCGGTGATCAGTAAACCGATGGAGCTGCTGGACTCCAACAAATCCCATGCCGTCTCACCATTGTCAGCGGTCATGCAGCGAATGCCGTCCAGCCCCAAGATCTCCGCCAGCAATTCACGCGCGTCTTTGTCGTCATCGACAATCAACACCCGTTGTGGCGGTAAATCAGGCTCCAGCATCACGGCGCTCAGCGCCTCGCGCTCGGCATCACTCAAAATATCGTGGTCGGACATACGTTTCTCAGCAGTTCTATTCAATCTCCCAGCACACTCGTCAGACATCTGCGGAAGGGCGAACAATGTGCACTTCGTCGGAAAGTTTGCCTAGTGGGCGTTCTACCGGGTTTTAACACTAGCCATCTAAGGTTTTTCCCTAGTCGTGAATCGTTTTCCCGCGAACTAGACTTACGTCCAATGGGCACCCGGAGCACGGGGGCTGACCATAAAGGACGATAACGACAAGAAACTGCGGTCACTCTTATGAGTAAAGCTGATGCTTTCACCCAGGCGGGAAAAACCGCCGTGTTGCAGAACATCCACGGCACCCTGCAATTCCTGCAACGCTTTCCCCCGTTCAACCAGATGGAAAACGCCCACTTGGCGTTTCTGGTGGAACAGTGCCAACTGCGTTTCTATGGCCCTGGCGAGAGCATCCTCAAGCCATCGGGCGGGCCGGTGGAGCATTTTTATATCGTCAAGCAAGGCCGCGTCGTCGGCGAACGCCCGCAGTTAAATCAGGAAGCGGCCGAAACCACCTTCGAAATCACCACCGGTGAGTGCTTCCCTCTTGCCGCACTGCTGGGCGAACGGGCGACGCGCACCGAGCACAAGGCCGCCGAAGATACGTTTTGCCTGCAACTGAACAAGCCGGCGTTTATCAAGCTGTTCGCCCTCTCCAGTGCGTTTCGCGATTTCGCCCTGCGCGGTGTCAGCAGCTTGCTGGACCAGGTCAACCAGCAGGTGCAGCAAAAAGCCGTAGAGACCCTCGGCACCCAGTACTCGCTGAACACTCGTCTTGGCGAATTGGCCATGCGCCATCCGGTCACCTGCAGCCCGGACACGCCGCTGCGCGAGGCGGTGACGCTGATGCACGAGCAACAAGTGGGCAGCATCGTGATCGTCGACGAGCACAAGGCGCCCTTGGGGATATTCACCCTGCGCGACCTGCGCCAGGTGGTTGCCGACGGCACCAGTGATTTCAATCAGGCGATTGACGGCCATATGACCCAGGCGCCGTTCTTCCTCAGCCCGGACCACAGCGCCTTCGACGCCGCCATCGCCATGACCGAGCGGCATATCGCCCATGTGTGCCTGGTGAAAGACCAGCGCCTGTGTGGCGTGGTGTCCGAACGCGACCTGTTTTCCCTGCAACGGGTTGACCTGGTGCACTTGGCCCGCACCATCCGCAATGCGCCCCGGGTCGAAAACCTGGTGGCGATACGCGGTGAAATCGGCCAACTGGTGGAACGCATGCTCGCCCACGGCGCGTCGTCCACCCAGATCACGCACATCATTACCTTGCTCAACGACCACACCGTGTGCCGGGTGATCGAGCTGACGCTGGCCGACAAAGGCGACCCCGGCGTGCCGTTCAGTTGGCTGTGTTTCGGCAGCGAAGGCCGTCGCGAGCAGACACTGTTTACCGATCAGGACAACGGCATTCTGTTCGATGCCAAGGACGCCGCCGAAGCCGCAGCGATTCGCGGCCGCTTGTTGCCCCTGGCGCAGCAGATCAACCAGAGCCTGGCGCTGTGCGGCTTCAGTTTGTGCAAGGGCAATATCATGGCCGGTAACCCCGAACTGTGCCTGTCGCGGGCCGAGTGGGCGCGGCGCTTCGGTGCGTTTATTCGCGAGGCGACGCCGGAGAACCTGCTGGGCTCAAGCATCTATTTTGACTTGCGCGTGGTGTGGGGCGACGAACAGGGCTGTGAGCAATTGCGCCAGGGCATTCTGGATCAAGTCGCGGATAACCGGCTGTTCCAACGCATGCTGGCCGAGAACGCCTTGCGCCAACGCCCGCCGGTAGGGCGTTTCCGCGATTTTGTGCTGACGCGCAAAGGTGGCGAAAAAGCCACACTCGATCTTAAGGTGCAGGGCCTAACGCCGTTTGTGGACGGTGCTCGCCTACTCGCCCTGGCCAACGGCGTCCACGCCATCAATACCCTGGAGCGCCTGCGCCAGTTGGTGGACAAGGAAGTCATTGAGCCACTCGACGGCGCGGCATACGAAGAGGCCTATCACTTTATCCAGCAAACCCGCATGCAGCAGCACCAGTTGCAAAGCCGCGAGAACCAGGCCTATTCCAACCGTGTCGACCCTGACAGTCTCAACCACCTGGATCGGCGCATCTTGCGTGAATCCCTGCGTCAGGCCCAGCGCCTGCAAAGCAGCCTGACCTTTCGGTACCAGCTGTGAGCCTGTTCAGTTGGCTACGGACAAAAAAGCCCGGGCTGGACGCAACCCAGCAACTGCGCCTGGCGCAACTGCCCAAACCTGTGGGGTTGGGGACTGGCTCTCTGCGCAGCCAGCGCTGGGTAGTGGTCGACCTGGAAACCAGCGGCCTGAACCTCAACCGAGACCAGGTACTGTCCATCGGTGCCGTGGTCATCGAGGACGGCGCGGTGGACTTCTCGCAAATGTTCGAGCGCACCCTGCAACGTGCCGAAACAAAACTCAGCCCCAGTGTATTGATCCACGGCCTCGGCCCCAGTGCCATCGCTGCCGGCAGCGACCCGGTCGAAGCCCTGCTGGATTTCATGGCGTTTGTCGGCGACAGCCCGATGCTGGCGTTTCATGCACCGTTCGATCAACACATGCTGTGCCGTGCACTCAAGGACAGCTTGGGCTATCGGCTGAGCCATCCGTTTCTCGATGTTGCAGACATCGCCCCACTGCTGTGCCCCGAAGCGAATATCCGCGAAGCCGGCCTCGACGACTGGATCAACCACTTCAAGCTGCAAGTGGGCGAACGCCATCACGCCAGCGCCGATGCACTGGCCACGGCTGAGCTGATGCTCATCCTGTTTAACCGCGCACAGCAGCAAGCAATCGCCAGCCCTCAAGCGCTGCAAGAGCGCCTGAGCCAATGGAAACGCCGCAAACAAGCGCCAGCGTTTTAGTGGCACCGCCCGACAGACGCCAATTGCGCCCACTCCCTGCCTCTGACACAATCGCGAATAATTCTCGTTAGTTTAAACCTCTTGTTTATTCGGTGATGCCTTGTCGTCGGTCCAGACCCCACACAGTGAGCTTGTTGGCGCGTTATACCGCGACCATCGTGGCTGGCTGTTGGCGTGGCTGCGCCGCAACGTGGCCTGCCCGAGCCGCGCCGAAGACTTGAGCCAGGACACGTTCATGCGCCTGCTGGGCCGTGAAGAGTTGCGCGAACCGCGCGAGCCACGGGCGTTCCTGGTGTCGATCGCCAAAGGGCTGCTGTTCGACTACTTTCGCCGCGCAGCCCTGGAACAGGCTTACCTCAGCGAGCTGATGCTGCTCCCGGAAAGCGAACAGCCGTCGCCCGAAGAACAGCAATTGATCCTCGAAGACCTCAAGGCCATCGACCACCTGCTCGCCAAACTGTCGAGCAAGGCCCGCGCCGCCTTCCTCTATAACCGCCTCGACGGCCTGGGCCACGCCGAAATCGCCCGGCGTCTCGGTGTGTCGGTGCCTCGCGTGCGTCAGTACCTGGCCCAGGGCATTCGCCAGTGCTACGTCGCGCTGTATGGCGAGCCGGCGTGCCCGTGATCAGCTCCAAACCGGTCTCGGCCCGCGTGCTGGACGCGGCAATTGCCTGGCAACTGTCCCTCGACTCGGGCGACGGCAGCCTGGTGGCGCAGGAAGAGTTCGCCAAATGGCTGGCCGGCGATGAAGAACATGCGCGCGCCTGGCGCCAGTTGGGCATGCTCGACCAGCGTTTCAGCAGGGCGTCGGGCCCGGCGCGGGCGGCGTTGGTGCAGTCTCGCGAGAGCCTGCGCCAGCGCGTGCGCAAACTTGGCCGCGGCCTGGCAAGTATCGCGCTGGTGTGCGGCCTGGTGGTGTTTGCCGGTGAGCGCTACGTGCCGATCCACTATTGGCTGGCCGACCAGCGCACGGCCACCGGCGAGCAGCGCACGCTGAAACTCGCGGATGGCACGCTGATCAACCTCAACACCCACAGCGCCATCGACGTGCGCTTCGATGAAAAACGCCGGCTGATCGTGTTGCAGGAAGGCGAGATGCTGGTCGAAACCGGCCACAACGATGCGCGCCCCTTCTATGTACAAACCCGCGATGGCAGCCTGCGGGCGCTGGGCACGCGGTTTATCGTCAAGCGCGAAGACGACGCCACGCGCCTGAGCGTGCTGCAGTCAGCGGTGGCTGCTCAGCCACAGGCACTGCATCACGAACAGATTTTCAGCGAAGGCCAGCAAGTGCTGATGCGCAGCGACAGTCTCGGCCCCGTGCTGGCCGTCACGCCCGCCACCGACGCCTGGACACGCGGCATGCTGGTGGTCGACAACGCCCGCCTGGGCGACGTGGTCGAGGAGCTCAGCCGCTATCGCACCGGCTACCTGGGCGTGAATAACACCGTGGCCGACCTGCGCATCACCGGCAGCTTCCCGCTGCATGACACCACCCTGGCGCTGAACGCCCTGCTGCCGACCTTGCCGGTGCAGATCGAGCAGCGCACGCCGTGGTGGGTGACCGTTACCGCCAAGCCTTAGGTTATGCGGTGCATGGGCTGTAGCTTGCGCGGCCCTGAAAAACGCTTCAAATACCCGACTCAAAAAATATCTTCGCTCAGCCCTATCACTTTTCGAATCTCGCTCGGCACATAGGCAATTGAGAAATATTTCCATTCAGGAGCCGCCCCATGTCCCGCACGCTAGACACCCTGTTGCGCCCCAGCCTGTTAGCCGTGGCCATTGCCCTCAGCACGCCGCTGACTAGCACCTCGCTGATCGCCGCTGAACAGGCCTCGAACGTGCACGCCTACAACCTGCCCGCCGCGCCGCTGGCCAGCACCCTGAACCAGATCGCCAGCCAGGCGGGCCTGGCGCTGACCCTTAACCCGGCGCTGGCGTCGGGCAAAACCTCGGCACCGGTGAAGGGCCAGTACGATGCGCAAGGCGCGCTGCGTGAGGCCTTGCGTGGGACAGGGCTGCAGTTGGAACAGAGCAGCGCCGGGACGTTTACGCTGGTGGTAATTCCGGAAGGCGTTGTGGCGTTGCCGGAGACCAGCATCATTGGGCAAGGCGACACTGAAAGTGCCTGGGGCCCGGTGACAGGCTATCTGGCAACGCGCACCGCTGCCGGCACCAAGACCGACACGGCACTGGTCGAAGCACCGCGCTCGATCTCCATTGCCACCCGCGAACAGATGCAGGATCGCAACGTCCAGAACCTCGATGACGCCGTCAAATACATGCCCGGCATCGTATCGTCCAGTTACGGCAGCGACACCCGCTACGACTGGATGCGCGTGCGCGGCTTCGAGCCCACGCAATTCCTCGACGGCCTGCCACTGCCACGCGGTGTGTACGCCAACCCGAAAGCCGAAACCTGGAACCTGGACCGCCTCGCCCTGCTGCGCGGCCCTGCCTCGTCGATCTACGGCCAGACACCACCGGGCGGCCTGCTGGACATGGTCAGCCGCCGTCCCAGCGCTGAATCGAGCAACGCCATCCAAGTGCAGTACGGCAGTGACAACTACCGCCAGATCAACTTCGCCAGTACCGGCAAGGTCGATGATGAAGGGCAGTTCCTGTATGGCATCAGTGGCGTGGTACGCGATGCCGGCACTCAGGTCGACCATATCGACAACAAGCGCTACAACATCGCGCCCAGCCTGACCTGGAACATCGACCCGGATACCAAGCTGACACTGCTCTCGCAGTTCACCCGTGACGATACCGGCACTACCAGCCAGTTCATGCCCATTCAGGGCACCAAGATCAAATCACCACTGGGCAAGGTTTCCCACCACAAGAACCTCGGCGATCCGGATTACGAGTTCTACGACCGTACTTACTACGCGTTGGGCTATGCGTTCGAACACCGTTTCAACGATACCTGGCAGTTCAAACAGAACCTGCGTTACACCAAATCGGAGCTGGACTTCCAGCAACTGACCGTAGGCTCCTATGCGTTTTCCCCGGCTGATGCGGCGGGCAATATCAGCCGGTCTACCACCAACGTTGACGAAAGCATTGGCCAGTTCGCGGTGGACAACCATTTCCAAGCCGACTTCGCCAGCGGCGACATCCGCCATACAGTACTGCTCGGCCTCGATCACCAGCGTACCGACACCTCGTACCGCGCCCTATACGGCACGGCATCGAGTATCAACATCTTCAACCCGATCAACACTCAGCCGACTGTACGCCCGACGGATGTCCGACCGTTCTACGACTACAACCAGAAAACCGTACAAACCGGTCTCTACGTGCAGGACCAGATGGCCCTGGACAAGTGGCGCCTGACCTTGGGTGGGCGTGAAGACTGGGTGCACCAGGGCACCACCTATTTCAACGACAACGATGCGACCAACACCGACCGCATCAAACACTTCAGTGGCAATGCGGCGCTGAGCTATGTGTTCGACTCGGGCTTCGTACCGTACCTGTCCTACGCCGAGTCCTTCCAACCCGCGAGCAACGCCGATACAACCGCGCTCAAGACGTTTAAACCGACCGAAGGCAAGCAATGGGAAATGGGGGTCAAATATCAGCCGCCAGGTTCCAACACGCTGCTGAGTGCGGCGGTTTACGACCTCACCCAAAAAAATGTGCAGGTGACCACCCTCGGCGCAGGGGGCCAGCAAATCAACAGCCAGACCGGCGAAGTGAAGGTCAAGGGCCTGGAGCTGGAAGCAGTGTCTGACGTGACCGAGAACCTCAAGGTCATCGCCGCCTACACCTTGGCAAAATCCGAAGTACAAAAAGGCCTTTACACAGGTAACCGCCTGACATTGATGCCAAACCAGCAAGCCTCGCTGTGGACTGACTACACCTGGCACAGCGGCGTACTTGACGGTTTCGGGATTGGCTTGGGTGCCCGCTACACCGGCAACACCTATGGCGATCAGGCCAACACCTGGTTGGGTAAGGCCAACGCCTACACCGTGTTCGATGGTTCGGTGCACTACGACTTGGGCCGTCTGGATAACAGCCTCAAAGGCGCGTCGGTTAAATTGAACGCCACCAACCTGTTCAACAAAGATTACCTGTCCACCTGCGATGGCAACTACTGCTACTTCGGCGACCAGCGCAGCGTAGTCGCCAGCGCCACCTACCAGTGGTAATCAGCTGAGTTAATAATCAGGCCGTCCTCCGGGGCGGCTTGGGTGTGTCTGAAGGCAAAAAAATGAAAAGCAAAACCATCCGCCGCTGGTCCTTCATCCACACCTGGACGAGCCTGATCTGCACCGTCTTCCTGCTGCTGCTCGCCCTCACCGGCCTGCCGCTGGTGTTTCACCACGAGATCGACCACCTGCTGGGCAACGAGCCTGAACTGGCGCAGATGCCCGCCGACACGCCACACCTGAACCTTGAGCAACTGGTGGCCAAGGCCCAGGCTCATCGACCGGGTGAGGCCATGCAATACCTGGCGTGGGACGCCGACGACCAGAACGGCGTGATTGCGATCATGGCCGCCACGGCCGGCACCGAACCCAACTCGTCTCACACCTTCATGCTCGATGCGCGCACTGGCGACGCCGTGGAAACCCCGGCGGCCAACGGCGGGCTGACGCTGTTCCTGCTGCGCCTGCATGTGGATATGTTTGCCGGCCTGCCGGGCAAGTTGCTGCTGGCGTTCATGGGTATTCTGTTTGTGCTGGCGATTGTCTCGGGCACGGTGCTGTACCTGCCGTTTATGCGCCGCTTGAAGTTCGCCACCGTTCGCCAGGACAAATCCACCCGCCTGCGCTGGCTCGACCTGCATAACCTGATTGGCGTGGTCACGCTGACCTGGGCGCTGGTGGTGGGCGTGACCGGCGTGATCAGCGCCTGCGCCGACCTGATCATCGCCGCCTGGCGCCAGGACAGCCTCAGCGCGATGATCGAGCCCTACAAAAACGCGCCGCCGCTGACACAACGCGCACCGGCCACCGAGCTGCTGAGCATTGCGGCCAAGGCCGCGCCCGGCATGCAGCCGGACTTTATCGCCTTCCCCGGTACGCGCTTTTCCAGTGAGCATCATTACGCCGTGTTCATGAAAGGCAGCACCCATCTGACCTCGCACTTGCTCACGCCGGTGTTGATCGACGCGAGCACCCTGGCCGTCACCGCCATTGCCGAACGGCCGTGGTACATGGACGCCATGGGCATGTCCCAGCCCTTGCACTTTGGTGACTATGGCGGCCTGCCGATGAAGACCCTGTGGGCGGTGCTGGATGTGTTGACCATCATCGTGCTGGGCAGCGGCGTTTACCTGTGGATCGTGCGGCGCAAGGCGGCCAGGGCATGAAGCCGCGTCAGTCGAATTTCTGGAAGGTGTTTGCTATTCCGCTGGGGATTGGCGTGCTCAGCGCAGCCGGGTTGTTTGCCGCGTTGCTGGGCGATGGGCTGTGGGATTCGCTCAGTTGGGTCGGCTTGGGGATTCCCGCTGTCATGGGTGTTTGGGCCTTGTGTAAGCGGCGCGGCTGAGGGCGCCATCGCCGGCAAGCCAGCGCCCACCTTGGGCTGCGTTCACAATTCAAAATGTGGAAGCGGGCTTGCCGGCGATGAGGCCCTCAAAAACACCCCAAAACCCCCTCGCCAGCCACGGCGCAACCCTCTAGGCTAGCCACTGCCCATTCAGAGGAATGCCCATGTCCGTGCCCAGCATGACCTTGTTCCACAACCCCGCGTCACCGTTCGTTCGCAAAGTCCGCGTGCTGCTGGCCGAGACCGGTCAGCAGGACCGTGTGGCCCTGCAAGGTTGCATGCCGACACCGGTCCAGCCGGATGCGCAATTGGTGCACGACAACCCCGTGGGCAAAATCCCGGCCCTGCGCCTCGCCGACGGCACGGTGTTGCACGACAGCCGGGTGATCCTCGACTACCTTGACTATCAGCATGTCGGCAACCCGCTGATACCCCGCGACGGTTCGGCACGCTGGCGGCGCCTGACCCTGGCCTCGATGGCCGACGGCATGATGGATGCCGCCGTGCTGGTGCGTTACGAGACGGCCTTGCGCCCGCCGGAAAAACACTGGGACCAGTGGCTGGAAGAACAGCGCAACAAGATCCGCCGCACCCTCGTCGAGCTTGAGTCCGATGCAATTGCCGAGCTGGCCAGCCACTTCGACATCGCGTCCATCAGTGTGGCGTGCGCCCTGGGTTACCTCGACTTCCGCCACCCCGACCTGCAATGGCGCGACGCTAACCCCAAGCTTGCCGCCTGGTACGCCGAGGTCAGCCAGCGGCCTTCGATGCTGCAGACCCAGCCACCGGTGTGACATTCATGCCCCTCCATTGTAGGAGCAGGCTGGCCTGCGATTGCGGCGTGTCATTCAGTGCACCTGTTGGTGACCCAGCGCTTTCGCAGGCAAACCCGCTCCCACATTGGAAGGTGGTGGCGTTGAGGAATATGACGATTCTTGCCGCCAGCTGCGCGCCCACCCGCTGATCCTCACGCAACCCGATCATTGCACGGCCTCCAGATCAAACTGCAGAGGCTCGCTCGCTTTGCGCTTGCCCACGCCATACCAGTCGAGTTTGCGCGTCAGCACCATCACCGTGCCGAGCAGGCCGAACAGCAACAGCGAGCCCATCAGCAGCGCGTAATCCTCGGCACTCAGCAACCCGTACAACAAGCCATACAACGCCGCCAGCCCCGCCGAAAACCCCAGGCCGTGGGTGACGCTGCGCAGCACATGGCACACGTAGAAACCAATCAACAGCACACAGGCACTGGCGGATATCACATACGCCAGCGCAAACCCCAGGTGCTCGGACAACGACAACAGCAGCAGGTAGAAGAACGCCAGGGCAACACCCACCAATGCGTATTGAATCGGGTGCACAGCCAGGTTCTTGAGCACTTCGAAGAGGAAGAAGCCGGCAAACGTCAGGGCGATAAACAGCAGCGCGTATTTGATCGCGCGGTCGCTCTTGAGGTATTGGTCGACCGGGTCGATGAAGTTTACGCCGAAGCTGCGGTTGGTGAAGTCTTCACAGCCCTGCCGGTCCAGGCAGGTTTGCAGGGCTTGCTCGAGGTTGGTGGAAAAAAACGAGGTCTGCCAGTTGGCGGTGAAGCCTTTATCGGTGACGTCTCGTTGGGCCGGGAGGAAGTTGCCGATAAAGCTCGGGTGCGGCCAGTTAGAGGCGAGTGTGACCTGGCTGGTCTTGCCCACCGGGACGACTTGCAGCTGTTCGGTGCCCTGCAGGCGCAGGTCGAACGCGAAGTCCACCACGGCCGGTTTTTTGCTGTCCTGCTCGGGCAGCATTACGTGCACGCCCTCCCCCAGCCAATCCACTTGAGTGCCCGGCGAGAACGCCAGACGCTGGCTGCCCAGCTCCAGCTTCAGCGCGTTTTCGATCCCGCGAATATCGCTGATACCCACCGCCAGAAACGCCGGTTCAAAGCGGTAATCGGCAAAGTCCTCGGTGATGCCCAACTGCGCAGGCAGCTCAAAATGCCCGCTGATACGGTTATCGGCATGGAACAGTCGCGCCTGGTAGATGCCCCGTGCGCGCAGTTCGGTTTGCACCTTGCCGTCGAGCTCAAAGCGGTCCGGCAGGAAATACAGACGACCGCGCTCTTCACGGGTTTGCTCGTAGCGTTTGTTGAGCTTTTCATTGAGTTTCCACTCGCGCACGGTCTTGCGGTACGGCACCACCATCACCGGCCCGGTGAGGCGCTGGCTGTAGCTGGAGCTGCGGGCGATGTCCATCAACACGCCATCGCGCAGTTGCTGGCGGTCGCTGATGATGCCGTTGATCATCAGCAACGGAATCAGTAACAACAGAATCAGCAGCGCAATGGCGCCAAGTTTGAAAAGCAGGCTGCGGTTCATGGGGCTCTCCCTGTTTTGATAGGCAGAGCGTGAGCCGCGCGTATGGGCGATTTATGTGGGCAATGTGGAGACTGTGTGGAGATGCAGCACCACTTGCACACCGCCTTGCACATTGCCGATCTGCAAAGCGCCGCCATGCAGCTTCATCACTTCTTCAACGAAGTTCAGGCCCAGGCCGGTGCTTTTGCGCCCGCTGGCCGGGCGTGGCAACGAGTAGAAGCGCTCGCTCAGGCGCGGCAGTGCGTAGTCGGGAATCGGCGCCGCCTGGTTGAACAGGCTGACGTACACGTCGTTATGCTGGGTTTGCGCGCTGAATTTCAACGCGCCGCAAGGTGGCGTGAAGTCCAGGGCGTTTTCCAGCAGATTGCCCAAGGCCTGGCGCAACAGGAAAGGCTCGCCGAACACCTTCACGTCTGCGGCAATGGCTTGCTCGACCTGCAAACCGGCGCCTTCGATTCGTGCGCATTGGGCCTTGAGTACCTCATCAACCAGGGCGGCCAGCGGCACACTGGTTTGCGCTTCAAGGCCCTGACGCTGCTCCACTTGCGCCAGGTTCAGCAGGCGTTCGATCAACTGTTGCAGGCGCGCGCTTTCACTGTCGATATTGCTCACAAAACGCTGCTGCTGCTCGCGGGTCATGTCGCCCTGCAACAGTTCCGCCGCGCCGCGAATGGCGGCCAGCGGGCTCTTCAGTTCGTGGGTCAGGGTGTGCACGTAATGCTCGACGTAGGCCTTGCCCTCCAACTGCGTGCGCATGTGCTCCACGGCGGTGGACAGTTGCTTGAGTTCGCCGCCACGGTAATGCGGCAGCTCGGCACGCCGCCCTTCGCTGACTGCCTGTGCATAAGCCGTCAGCCGGTGCAGCGCAACACTCAACCACCACGACAACAGCGCGCCCAGCAGCAGGCCCATCACCACCAGCCCCGCGCCGTACCACAGCAGGCGGCGCTCGGTGCGGTCGACATAAGGCTGCAACGAACTGTTGGGCTTGGCCACGGTGACCACGCCGATGATTTGCCCGTTATCGCGGATCGGCGCACCGACATGCATCACCGACGAGGCCGGATCATCCGCTGCGCTGCGCGTGGAGCGCGCGCCGTACTCGCCGCGCAGGGTCAGGTACACGTCGTTCCATTTGGAATAGTCCTGGCCCACCGCTTCGCCCCTGGAGTCGAGCAGCACGATGCCCTTGGCGTCGGTCACGTAAATGCGGTGGTTAACCTGGTTTTTCGGCAGGCCCCAGATGGTCGCGCCGGGCTGGCGATTGCCGTAGGCCTTGAGCAGTTCGGCCCAATGGCTTTGGCCGAGGGTATGGTTTTTCACATCATCGCGCAGAATCTCGGCCAGTAGATTGGCGGTGTCCACCAGGGTTTCTTCAGTGGACTGGCGCACGCCCGGGCGGATTTCCTTCATCACCGTGTTGAGCACAAAGTAACCGGTCAGGCCGATAAACAGCGCATACACCAGGAAAATCCGCAGCCCCAGGCGCATCAGCTGTGGCTCGGGCTGTAACTGTAGCCCAGGCCACGATGGGTCTGGATCGGCTCGGCATCGGCCGCAATAGCCCGCAGTTTGCTGCGCAGGCTCTTGATGTGGCTGTCGATATTGCGCTCGTAGCCGGCATCCGCCGCCACGCCCACCGCGTCGAGTAATTGCTCGCGACTGAACACGCGTTCGGGTTGCTCAAGCAGGCTTTGCAGCAAACGGAATTCATGCCGGGTCAGGCTCAATGGCTGCCCGCGATAACTGATTTGCATGCGTTCCAGGTCCACCTGGAACACGGCGGGCGCCACACCTGGGCCGACGCGCTTGAGGATCGCCCGCACGCGCGCCGCCACTTCCCGTGGGCTGAACGGCTTGACCACATAATCGTCGGCACCGATCTCCAGGCCCACCACGCGGTCAATCTCGGCATCGCGAGCACTGAGGAACATCACCGGCACTTCGCTGAAACGGCGCAATTGCTTGCAGGTTTCAAAGCCGGTGATATCCGGCAAGCCAATGTCGAGGATGATCAGGTCGGCTGGCGTCTGGCGCTGATGGGCCAACGCCTCCTGGCCGAGGCTCAACCAGGTGGTGGTGAAGCCCTCGCCGTGCAGGGCGAAAACCAACGTGTCGGCTATCGCCGCTTCGTCTTCGACAATCAGGATATGCGGCATGGGTTCAATCAGCAGTCCGGTTTGTCAGCGGTATACCGACGGGCCGGGTTTACCGCCGCGCCGAATTCACGCAAGGCCTTGGCGCCGATCAGCAGCGGGTAGTTGAAGCTGCTGCGGTCGGTGAGGTTGACCTCGACGGTGCGCTTGACGTTACCCAGGCACATTTCCAGGTCAATCACCGGACGCTTGGCCACCGTGGCTTCGTCCTTGTCCTCGTCTTCGTCGGCGCGGCTCTTGATCTTGCTGATACGCGAGACTTTATGTTCGTAGACCTTGTCGCTCGCATCCTTGCCGCCGAGACGGAAGCGCACCCAGTCGTCACCGTCGCGGGTGAAGGTTTCGATGTTACGGGCCGACAGCGAGGCAGTCAGCGCGCCGGTGTCCATCTTGGCCTTGAAGGTTTCCCCGATCTCGGGCAACTGGATGTATTCGTAGCGACCGTAGAGGGTCGGTTCGGCGGCCATGACAGGCACAGCGGCCATAACGGGAAGAACCAGGGCGAACGCAGCAAGGAGCAATTTCACGAAGTGATTTCCTCGAAAGAAGTAGGCGGATTCTAGACCGCAAAAGCCGGACTAAGTTAGTTCTCAACCATACCGGGCGCAGTGTGAAACATTCGTGCGGTGATTTGCGATTTGGCCTCTCGACTCAGCTTGCTTATCATGGCTCGCCCACGTCGATTCCAAGAGTTACTTATGCGCCGCCTGCTCACCGGCTGTTTCGTCACACTCCTGCTATTGCTCAACACCCTGGTGCTGTTCGGCCCCTTGATGGTGTTTGCCCTGATCAAGCTGGTGGCCCCCGGGCGCTTTCGCGACTATGCGTCCTGGGCGGTGATGTGGATCGCCGAAACCTGGGCGGAAATCGACAAGCTTATATTCTCGCGGTGCACGCCCACTCAATGGGACATTCGCGGCGGCGACGACCTGCGAAGCGATACCTCCTACCTGGTGATCAGCAACCATCAGTCCTGGGTCGACATTCCGGCCTTGATCCAGGCGCTTAACCGCCGTACGCCGTTCTTCAAATTCTTCCTGAAAAAAGAGCTGATCTGGGTGCCCTTCCTTGGCCTGGCCTGGTGGGCGCTGGATTACCCGTTCATGAAGCGCTACACCAAGGCGTTCCTGGCCAAGCACCCGGAACTGGCGGGCCAGGACCTGAAAATCACCAAACAGGCCTGCGAGCTGTTCAAGCGCCAGCCGGTGACGGTGGTCAATTACCTGGAAGGCACGCGGTTCAGCGAGGCCAAGCGCACCCAACAGGATTCGCCGTTTTCGCGGCTGCTCAAGCCCAAGGCGGGCGGCGTGGCGTTTGTGCTGGCGGCGATGGGTGAACAGCTGGACGCGGTACTCGACGTGACCGTGGTCTATCCGCAGCACACGATTCCAGGGTTCTGGGACTTGATCAGCGGCGCGGTGCCGAAAGTGATCATTGATATCCGCACCCATGAGCTGGACCCGGCGTTGTGGCAAGGGGACTACGAGAACGATCCGGCCTTTCGCCAGACCGTCCAGAACTGGGTGAACCAGCTCTGGCAGGAAAAAGACCAGAGAATTGAGACGCTACTCAAATAGGCCTGCCAACGGTGTGCACAGCCTGTTCACACACCGCAAATGAAGCACATTGAGTGCGAACTAACGGGGAACACATTCTCCCCAAATGTTGAGTACCGGCTCATAAGGCGCTTGGGGTTCTTGTGCCTTCGAGGCATCGGCCACTTCGTTCCGGGCATTAGTGTGCCGCGGGCGACCGATCAAACCGGTCCCTTGTGGCTCATACGGGATGGCAGGAGGATTGACCCAATACGAGACGCTGACAGGCAAATGCAATGTTTTCATCGTGCCACCACTTAAAGTCCAATGAATGAAACCTTCCAAGCCCGTTATGCGCGAAGCTTGAAAGGTCTCCCTCTGTGGCGTGCCCTGTTCAGCGGTTCCCTACGATTTTATACGCCTCATTACGTGTGCTTTTTGATTGTTTGCATCAATGAAGGCCTCGCACCGTATGCGACATACACACTCACCGGTATTTAGCTGCCGGTGCCCCAGGCCGAAGCCAATTTGCCCAGCACTGACTGGTTGGCGCCCTGGCCACCCAGGTACTGCAGGATCACCGGCGCAAACTTGCCGATCATGCTGTTATCCATGCCCAGCGCGCTGAACGCGGTGTTGAGGTCGCTGGTGTCCTTCACGTTACCCAGCAGGCCGTCCAGGCCGCTGGTTTTGCTGCCGCCGCTCTGACCGAGCATCCCGCTCAAGGCGCCGAGGCTACCCAGCGAGTTGCTCCCGGACAGTTGATCCAGGCCCGGCACGCTCTTGCCCAGTTGCGAATAGTCAGTGCCGCTCAGCTTGTTTTTGGCCAGGCCGAGCATGGCGCCGGTGCCGCCGACGGCTTGTTCCGGGGTAATGTTCAATTGCGAAGTCAGGGCCTGCAACAGGCCAGCGGTCTGGGAGCTCGGCGCTGCGGCAGCCGCCTTATTGTTGCCCTGGGCACCGGAGACGGCATTGGCCACGTCACCGAGGCTGAAACCTGCGGCAAACACCGGGCTGGCGGCCACGGTCAACAGGCATGACAGGGCAAAACCGCGTGAAATCTTCATCAAGACAACCTCTGAATGTAGGAGCTAAAAGCACGCGTTTGACTGACAGTCCCGAAGGAATGTTCCCACCTAAAGATTAGTTCAGAAAAAGCTGCATCCAAATGTTCCCCGCGCGCGTATATCCCCCATGCACCGCCCGGAGTCGGATGGAATGAATGCTCAAGCTGGACTACCCTCTGCCTACCGTGCGCAGTCCCGTCGCCCTCGTCCGAGAGCCTGGAGAAGCCCTATTTCGATCAATGATGCTGACCCGTTGCGGCCTTTGCTGGCCCAATGCGCCCTGGGCAACCGCCAGGCGTTCGAAACCCTCTACCGCAGCGTTTCGCCACGGCTGCACGGTGTGGCGTTGCGGTTCATGGGGCGCTCCGACCTGGCCGAAGAGGTGTTGCAGGAGGCGTTTGTGCGCATCTGGTACAACGCCTCACGCTACGAAGCGCACCTGGCGGCGCCGATGACCTGGATGGTGAATATCACGCGTAACCTGGCCATCGACCAACTACGCAAACACCGCGAACAACCCTTGGCCGACGGCCAGCAGGACGCCCTGCTCGACGACGGCCCCAGCGCCCACGAGCAACTGGATAACGAACGCGAAGCCCGTGCGCTGAATCGCTGCCTCGACACGCTGGACGGCATGCAGCGTCAATCGATCACTGTGGCTTACTTCCAGGGCCTGTCGTGCTCGGAATTGGCCGACCACTTGGCCGCGCCCCTGGGCTCGGTCAAATCCTGGATTCGCCGCGGCATGGAACGCCTGCGCAGGTGCCTTGAATCATGAACTACCAAACGACCGCGCTGCGCCGCGCCCTGGCTGCCGACTACGCCATCGGGCTGATGCCCGCCACCGCCCGTCGGCGTTTCGACGCCCTGTTATTGGAAGACGCTGCACTGCGCGTCGAACTGGGCCATTGGCAGGATGCACTCGCCAGCCTCACCGGTTCTTTGCCCGAGCGGCCGGTGCCGGACCACGTGTGGGCGGGCATCAAGGCGCGGATCGAGCCGCAAGTGCTGCACGTGCCGGCGAAGAAACCGTTCTGGATGAACCTGCGCGTACTGATGGCCGCCTGCGCGGTTGTCGTCGCCGTGTTGGTCGGCGTGCTTTATCAGCGTGATATCGGCGCCGAGTACAACGCCACGCTGGTCGCGGCGAACCAGCAACCGGCGCTGCAGATCCAGGCGTTTGGCGATCATCTGCAAGTCGAGCCGCTAACGTTGGCGGCGGTAGAGCCGACACGGGCCCTGGAACTATGGGTCATTGCGGCCGGTGGCAAACCTGTCTCCCTGGGCTTGGTGCCGACTTCGGGTAAAGGCCGAATCCAGCTGAGCAAGGAACAGCAAGCGCTGTTGACTGCACCCGCGACCCTGGCCGTCAGCCTGGAGCCACAAGGCGGCTCACCCACCGGACAACCCACCGGCCCCGTGCTGTACCAAGGCGCCCTGGCCTCTCGCTGACCCCTCTCAACACCTGTGGGAGCGGGCTTGCCCGCGAAGGCGGTGGGTCAGCTGATGAATGTGTTGACTGACACGCCGCCATCGCAGGCAAGCCAGCTCCCACATTTTGATCTTCACCGGCCGGGCGACTTGCTCACACCACTACCCTGTGGGAGCGGGCTTGCTCGCGAAGGCGGTGTATCAGTTGATGAATGTGTTGACTGACCCACCGCTTTCGCGAGCAAGCCCGCTCCCACATTTGATTTTCATCGGCCGGGCGACTTGCTCCAGGCGTTTCCCTGTGGGAGCGGGCTTGCCCACGATGGCGGTGTATCAGTTGATGAATGTGTTGACTGGCACGCCGCCTTCGCAGGCAAGCCAGCTCCCACATTTTGATTTTCATCGTCTGGGCGACTTGCTCACACCACTACCCTGTGGGAGCGGGCTTGCTCGCGAAGGCGGTGGGTCAGCTCAGAAAAGGTTGGCTGGCACGCCGCCATCGCAGGCAAGCCAGCTCCCACATTTTGATCTTCATCGGCCGGGCGACTTGCTCACACCACTACCCTGTGGGAGCGGGCTTGCTCGCGAAGGCGGTGGGTCAGCTCAGAAAAGGTTGGCTGGCACGCCGCCATCGCA
>NZ_LXJP01000018.1:0-109228 GCF_001728855.1 Pseudomonas sp. AP19
GTGGGAGCGGGCTTGCTCGCGAATACGGTGGATCAGTTGTAGATGTGCTGACTGACCCACCGTATTCGCGAGCAAGCCCGCTCCCACATTTTGATCTTCATTCGGCTCGAATCCAGTATTTGCTGATTGATGGTTTCCTATACCCAACCGCTTAAAACTTGATCGTTCCCAAAAAGGGACCTATCGTTCCCTTTTTGGGACTCTTTGGCCGCCGCCATGCAAACCTTGCCGCTCAGCACTGCACTCTTCACCGTCACCCAGCAAAAAGTGCTGGGCCTGCTTTTTGGCAAGCCCGATCAAAGTTTCTTCACCAACGAAATAGCCCGCTGGGCCCAAGTGGGCAAGGGCAGCCTCACCCGCGAACTTGAGCGGTTGCAGTTGGCGGGCATCTTGAGCATGACGCGCCAGGGCAACCAGACCCACTACCAAGCCAATCCCCAGTGCCCGATTTACTCGGAGTTGTTGGCTATCGTGCGCAAGACGCTGAGTCTGGACGAACCCTTGCGCAATGCATTGGCGCCTTTCGCCGAGCAACTGACGTGGGCGTTCATCTACGGCTCCATCGCCAAGGGCGAGGCGCACTCATCCAGTGACATAGATCTGATGCTGATAGGTGAAAGCCTCAACTACAGTGAAGTCATGGAGCAGCTCATGCCGCTGGAAGAGCAACTGGGCCGCACCATCAACCCGACGCTTTACACCCTCGAAGACTGGATCGGCAAATGGAATGCCGGGAACAGTTTTGTACAGCGGGTCGTGCAGCAGGACAAGATCAATCTGATGGGGGGCAACCCCCTGGAATCCACGGATGGACAGCAAGGCAAACCTGGAGAACCTGCAACGTAGCGGTGGCTTGAAGGCAGAGCCGCCGGATCGCAAGGAGTGTGATGGACTGATGCGCTCGGCCCGGGACCGATTAAGGGATGCGGGCAACCCACTGTTGTCGTTCGCCAGTCGTTTCGACCTGGCATACAACGCTGCCCACGCCATCGCGCTCACGGCCTTGCGTTTGCAAGGCTATCGTTCTGACAAACGCTATTTGGTCTTTCAATGTCTGATTCACTCCGCCGACGCGAACAAGGTGCAGGTGAGGTTATTAGCGCTGTGCCATGAGCGCCGAAACCTCGCGGAGTACGAAGGGTATATGAATGAGGATGAGGCGCTGCTGGGGCAGTTGATGGATGGCGCGATAACACTGCTGAATAAAGTGGAAGACGTGTTGGCTGTCCATCAGTGGCAATGACGTGATTCTTCTGAACACCACCGAACAAATGTGGGAGCGGGCTTGCTCGCGAATGCAGGGTGTCAGTCGGTACATGTGTAACTGACCCACCGCATTCGCGAGCTAGCCCGCTCCCACATTTTAATCTTCAGTCGGCTCGAACTCAGCGTTTGCTGATGATCCGTTACTCCAGCCGTAACGATCCGCCGTCGGGCTTGATTGATGCCCCCCGGATTCACTCCTAAGGTAAGCCCACGACAGCAAACCCCGTGGAGCGACCATGACAACAACCATCACCCCCGACTCGCGCTGGACGCGGCGGCGCGACGAGAAGCAGCGGCGCCTCGGGCTGGTCAAAAAATACGCAGACGGGGCGGTGTTGCCCAGCGACAAGATCGTCGAGGCCCTCGAAGCGCTGATCCTGCCTGGCGACCGCGTGGTGCTGGAGGGTAACAACCAGAAGCAAGCCGATTTCCTCTCGCGCTCCCTGGCCAAGGCCGACCCGGCCAAGCTCCACGATTTGCACATGATCATGCCCAGCGTCGGCCGCTCCGAGCACCTGGACCTGTTTGAAAAGGGCATCGCGCGCAAGCTGGACTTCTCCTTCGCCGGCACCCAATCCCTGCGCATCAGCCAACTGCTGGAAGACGGCCTGCTGGAAATCGGCGCGATCCACACCTACATCGAACTCTATGCCCGCCTGGTGGTGGACCTGATTCCCAACGTCGTGCTCTCGGCCGGTTTCATGGCCGACCGCGCCGGTAATATCTACACCGGCGCCAGCACCGAAGACACTCCCGCGCTGATCGAACCCGCCGCCTTCAGTGATGGCATCGTCATCGTGCAGGTCAACCAGTTGGTGGACGACGTCACTGACTTGCCGCGCGTCGACATCCCCGCCAGCTGGGTGGATTTTGTGGTGGTGGCCGACAAGCCGTTCTACATCGAGCCACTGTTCACCCGCGACCCGCGCCACATCAAGCCGGTGCATGTGCTGATGGCGATGATGGCGATCCGTGGCATCTACGAAAAACACAATGTGCAGTCGCTCAACCACGGCATCGGTTTCAACACGGCCGCCATCGAGCTGATCCTGCCCACCTACGGCGAGTCCCTCGGCCTTAAAGGCAAAATCTGCCGCAACTGGACCCTCAACCCACACCCAACCCTGATCCCCGCGATCGAAAGCGGCTGGGTCGAAAGTGTGCATTGCTTCGGCACCGAGTTGGGCATGGAAAACTACATCGCCGCACGGCCGGATGTGTTCTTCACCGGCCGCGACGGCTCGATGCGCTCCAACCGCATGTTCTGCCAACTGGCCGGCCAGTACGCGGTGGACCTGTTTATCGGCGCCACCTTGCAAGTGGACGGTGATGGGCATTCCTCCACCGTGACCCGTGGCCGCCTCGCGGGTTTTGGGGGCGCGCCGAACATGGGCCACGACCCGCGTGGTCGTCGGCATGGCACCCCGGCCTGGCTGGATATGCGCCACGATGACGCGCCGGAGGCTTTGCTCGAACGCGGCAAAAAACTCGTGGTGCAAATGGTCGAGACCTTCCAGGAAGGCGGCAAACCGACCTTCGTCGAAACCCTCGACGCGGTGGACGTCGCGCGCAAAAGCGGCATGCCCCTGGCGCCGATCATGATCTACGGCGACGACGTCACCCACCTGCTCACCGAAGAAGGCATCGCCTACTTGTACAAGGCGCGTTCCCTGGAAGAGCGCCAAGCGATGATCGCCGCCGTTGCTGGTGTCACCGCCATCGGCTTGCGCCACAACCCCAAGGACACTGCGCGCATGCGCCGCGAAGGCTTGATCGCCTTGCCCGAAGACCTCGGTATCCGCCGCACCGACGCCACCCGCGAACTGTTGGCCGCCAAGAGCGTGGCCGACCTGGTGGAGTGGTCCGGTGGCTTGTACAACCCGCCCGCCAAGTTCAGGAGCTGGTAAATGCGCGCCCTCAAACTGCATGAACTGAGCCTCGCCGATCGCCTGGCGGACATGGCCGTCGACGCGCTGATCGATGAGGCGGACTTGTCGCCAAAACCCGCTTTGGTCGACCGTCGCGGCAATGGCGCCCATCGCGATTTACACCTGGGCCTGATGCACGCGTCGGCACTGTCGCTGTGGCCGATGTTCAAGGAGATGGCGCAAGCCGCGCTTGAGTTCGGTGAAGTCGGTTTGCCCCTGCGTGAAGCCCTCGGGCGGATTGGCCGCGAAGGCGAGCAAGCCATGCTCACCACCACCGCCGGCGTGAACACCCACCGCGGTGCGATCTGGGCGCTCGGTTTGCTGACCGCAGCGGCGGCCCTGGAACCACGCGCCATCACGCTGAATGCCGCCAGACTGGCCTTGCTCAACGACCGTTACGCGCCCCAACCGCTGAGCCACGGCGCCCAGGTTGCCCAACGCTACGGCGCACGCGGTGCCCGTGAAGAAGCCCAGTTGGGCTTCCCTTCGGTTGTGCAGCGCGGCCTGCCGCAACTGCGCAAAAGTCGTCAGCAAAATGTCGGCGAACAGAACGCCCGCCTGGACGCCTTGCTCGCGATCATGACCGACCTGGCGGACACCTGCGTGCTCTACCGCGCAGGCACCGAGGGCCTGCACGCTATGCAACACGGCGCCCAAGCGGTGCTGGACGCGGGCGGCAGTGCAAGCCTCGCCGGCCGCCGCCGACTGCACGTGCTGGACCAACAACTGCTGGCCCTGAATGCCTCCCCCGGCGGCGCCGCCGACCTGTTGGCCGCCTGCCTGTTTATCGACCGCCTCGACGGAGCGTTGTGATGGAAACCTTATCTTTTGAATTCCCCGCCGGGCAGCCGCCGACAGGCCGTGCACTGGTGGGTTGCGTCGGCTCCGGCGACCTGGAAGTGCTGCTGGAGCCTGGCACGCCCGGCACGCTGACCATCCAGGTGCAGACCTCGGTAAACGGCGCTGAACAACGCTGGCAGCATCTGTTTGAGCGAATCTTCCAGGAACAGATGCCGCCAGCCTTGAAGATTGATATCCACGATTTCGGCGCCACCCCCGGCGTGGTGCGCTTGCGCCTGGAGCAGGGTTTCGAGGAGATCGGCCATGACTGACTTGCTCAGCAAACACAGCTTTGTCGAACTCGGTGCGCGGCAACGGGCCAAGGCCTTGTTGGACGCCGGCACTTACCGCGAGCTGATCGACCCGTTCCAGCGCGTGATGTCGCCGTGGCTCAGCCGCCAAGGCGTGGTGCCTCAGGCGGATGACGGTGTGGTGATCGCCAAGGGCAGCATCGCGGGCTTGCCGGTGGTGGTTGCGGCTATCGAGGGCAACTTTCAAGGTGGCAGCCTGGGTGAGGTCGGCGGCGCGAAAATCGCCGGTGCGCTGGAGCTGGCCGCCGAAGACAACCGCAAGGGCATCCCGACCCGCGCTGTGCTGCTGCTGGAAACCGGCGGCGTGCGCTTGCAGGAGGCCAACCTTGGCCTGGCCGCGATTGCCGATATCCACGCGGCGATTGTCGACCTGCGCCAGTACCAGCCGGTGATCGGCGTGGTGGCGGGCAGCGTCGGCTGCTTTGGCGGCATGTCCATCGCCGCCGGGTTGTGCAGCTACCTCGTCGTCACCCGTGAAGCACGCCTGGGCCTGAATGGCCCGCAGGTGATCGAGCAGGAAGCCGGCCTGGAAGAATACGACTCCCGCGACCGTCCCTTTATCTGGAGCCTGACCGGCGGCGAGCAACGCTTTAACAGCGGGTTGGCCGACCGTTATGTGGCGGACGATGTGGCGCAGATCCAGCAGACCGTCACTGAGCTGTTGCAACAAGGCTTGCCCGAACACCCGCGCAGCCGTCAGCTCGATTTCTACCTGAAGCGCCTGACCGAGCTGGACGCCACGCCGCAAATTGACGCGGCCACGGTTCGCGACCTGTATCAAGGAGACCGCTCATGAGAGGCTTGCAGTGGTTCAACGCATTGAGCAACGGCGCCACGCCCGTGGACGGTTTGCCGGCCTCGTTGAAAGTCGCCGACGGCGCGTTGGCTGAACACGCGGTGCGCTTCATCGCCGTGGTCACCGACGCCCAAAACCGCTTCCCGCGTGCGCGCAATGGCGAAGTCGGCCTGCTCGAAGGCTGGGGCTTGGCCAAGGCCGTGGACGACGCCATCGCCCGTGGCGACAAACGCCCGATCATCGCCATCGTCGATGTGCCCAGCCAAGCCTACGGCCGTCGCGAAGAAGCCCTCGGCATTCACCAGGCCCTGGCCGCCGCCGCCGACAGCTATGCCCGCGCCCGGCTGGCCGGGCACCCGGTGATTGCTCTGCTGGTGGGCAAGGCGATGTCCGGCGCGTTCCTCGCCCACGGCTACCAGGCCAACCGCCTGATCGCCTTGCGTGACCCCGGCGTGATGGTGCACGCCATGGGCAAAGCCTCGGCGGCGCGGGTGACCCTGCGCAGCGTCGAGGAATTGGAAGCCCTGGCCGCCAGTGTGCCGCCGATGGCGTATGACATCGACAGCTATGCCAGCCTCGGCTTGCTCTGGGAGACCTTGTCGGTCAGCCAGATTGAACAGCCCACGGCGGACGATGTGGTGCGGGTCAGCGATTGCCTGCTGCACGCCATCAACGATATCGACGGCCCTGATTTAACAGGGCGTTTGGGCGCCACTCATCGCGCCGCCTCCAGCCACGTGCGCCAGTTGCTGCGGGAGCAATGGTGAACGCCCACGATCTGCTCTGGGGCATGACCCCGGCGCACCTGCCCGCCGATTCCCCGGCGTGGGTGATGGACGCTGTGGGCGCCGGCCACCCGGTGGTGGTGCGTCGCGCGATTGCCGAGCCCGGCTATGTGGCGGTCGGCGTGCGTGGGCAACGGCGCGAGCAGCGTTTTGCCACGCAGATGCCCTTGGCTGCCGTGCAACGGCGAGTGACCCCGCAAGCCCTGCGCGATGTGAGCTCGCCACGGGATGTGCCGGCGTTGCGCGCACTTGATCAACTGCGGCCGTTGTTGGCACCGCAAGAGTGGGGCGTGAGCGGCAGTGCCGGCTTTGAATTGGCGAGCGGCATCCAAGCTTTGCATGCCCTGAGCGATCTGGATTTGATTCTGCTCGCCCCGCAGCCGCTTGATCGCAAGGACGCCCGAGCATTGCTGGCGCAATTGGACACGGCGCCGTGTGCCGTGGACCTGCAGCTGCAAACCCCATTCGGTGCGGTAGCCTTGCGCGAATGGGCCGGTGGATCACGCCGTGTGCTGCTGAAAACCGCCGGCGGCGCGCTCCTGGTTCTCGACCCGTGGCAGGCCGTGGCATGAGCAGCCTCCTGGTGTTTCCGGGGCAGGGCGCCCAACGCGCAGGCATGCTCCAGGCGTTGCCGGCGGACATTTTGCAAGAAGCCAGTGACGCCTTGGGTGAAGACGTTCGCCCGCTCGACTCGGCGCACGCCTTGGCGAGCACCCGCGCCGTTCAGCTCTGCCTGCTGATCGTCGGCGTCGCCCATGCACGCCAGTTGCAGCACACGCCGGATTACGTGGCGGGCCTGTCCATCGGCGCCTATCCGGCAGCGGTCATCGCCGGTGCCCTGGACTTTGCTGATGCGGTAAAGCTGGTGAGCCTGCGCGGCGAACTGATGCAAAACGCTTATCCACAGGGCTACGGCATGACCGCGCTGATCGGCCCTGAGTTATCCACCGTCGAAACGTTGCTGGCCGATATCCACAGCGCAAAAACGCCGGTGTACCTGGCCAATATCAACGCCGACAACCAAACCGTCATCGCGGGCAGCGACGCGGCGATGCAGCGGGTTGCCGAGCGCCTCAAAGGCAACGGCGTCGCCAAGCGCCTGGCCGTCAGCGTGCCGTCCCATTGCGCGCTGCTGGAAGCGCCCGCGCAGGCACTGGCCGAAGCCTTTGTCACGCTCAAGGCCCCGCGCATTACCTACCTGAGCAGCACCCGCGCGCGGCCTATCCACAACCCGGAACACCTGCGCGACGACCTGGCTTTCAACATGTGCCGCGTCGTCGACTGGCGCGGCACCGTGCAAAGCGCTTACGAGCGCGGCGTGCGCCTGCAAATCGAACTGCCGCCGGGCGCGGTGCTCACCGGCCTGTCACGCCGCGTGTTTGAACAAGGCACGGTGATCGCCTGTGAAGGCGCGCGCCTGGACACCTTGCAGGCCCTGCTGCAAGAGGAGGAACGCCGCCACCGATAAAGCTCCACCCAAGGCTTTCGAAGCACAAAAACAACAATTTCGATCGAGCACTTTGAGGACAACAACAATGATTATCTACGGTGTGGCATTGCTGGCGATCTGCACGCTCGCGGGCGTGATCATGGGCGATATGCTGGGCGTGTTGCTCGGCGTCAAATCCAACGTGGGCGGAGTGGGCATCGCCATGATCCTGCTGATCTGCGCGCGGTTGTGGATGCAAAAGCGCGGTGGCATGACCAAGGAGTGCGAGATGGGCGTCGGCTTCTGGGGCGCCATGTACATCCCCGTGGTCGTCGCGATGGCCGCGCAACAAAACGTGGTCACCGCCCTGCACGGCGGCCCGGTCGCGGTGCTCGCGGCGATCGGTTCTGTGGTCGTTTGTGGCTGCACCATCGCGCTGATCAGCCGCACCCACAAGGGCGAACCCTTGCCCGCTGAAGAACCGCTGATTACGCCGACACCTGTTGTGGGAGGCCGCTGATATGTGGGACCTCATCGAAAAAGGCTTGGAACATAACGGCCTGGTCACCGCCTTTGCGTTCGTCGGCGTGGTGATGTGGATTTCTGTGGTGCTGTCCAAGCGCCTGACCTTCGGGCGCATTCATGGCTCGGCGATTGCGATTGTCATCGGCCTGGTCTTGGCCTGGGTCGGCGGCACGCTTACCGGTGGGCAAAAAGGCCTGGCCGATGTGGCACTGTTCTCCGGTATCGGGTTGATGGGCGGCGCCATGCTGCGCGACTTTGCGATTGTCGCCACGGCCTTTGAAGTGCAAGCCACTGAGGCGCGCAAAGCCGGCTTGATCGGGGTGATTGCCTTGCTGCTTGGCACGATTCTGCCGTTTATCGTCGGCGCGAGCATGGCGTGGGCGTTTGGTTATCGCGATGCGGTCAGCATGACCACCATTGGCGCCGGCGCCGTGACCTACATCGTCGGCCCGGTGACCGGTGCGGCGATTGGCGCGACGTCGGATGTGATGGCGTTGTCGATTGCCACCGGCTTGATCAAGGCGATCCTGGTGATGGTCGGCACACCCGTCGCAGCGCGCTGGATGGGCCTGGATAACCCGCGCTCGGCGATGGTGTTTGGTGGGTTGGCCGGGACGGTCAGCGGCGTGACCGCAGGCCTGGCGGCGACGGATCGGCGGTTGGTGCCGTATGGCGCGTTGACGGCCACGTTCCATACCGGGCTTGGGTGCTTGCTGGGGCCTTCGTTGCTCTATTTCATCGTGCGTGGGATTGTTGGCTGACCCGGTAATTCAGGGTGTTTGCTCTGACCTCTTCGCGAGCAAGCCCGCTCCCACATTTTGACCGCGTTCTCATGTTGGTACTCGGTCAAAATGTGGGAACTGGCTTGTCTGCGATGGCGGTCTCAAGCCTGCCGATTGGCGTACATCCGGCACTCCGCCAACAAGGCCAGCAAGTTCGGGTCGCGCTCCTTGGCCTTGAGAAACATCACACCAATCTGCTGCTGCATCCGATACCGAGGTTGCAGCGGTATGAGCTTCACGCGGTTTTCATACACCGCCGCAATCCGTCCCGGCAGCAACGCATAACCCACGCCTGAGCTGACCATGCTCAGCAGGGTGAAAATGTCATTCACCTGCATGGCCACCTTCGGCTCAAACCCCGCCTGCTTGAACACGCGGTTGCCATCCTGATGCGTGGCGAAGCCTTGGGTGAGGGTAATGAAGGTGGCGTCGCGCACGTCGGCGAGGTCGATTTCCTGCTCGCGGTCGAACGGTGAATCGGCCGGGGTGGCGAGGAAGATGTCATCGGAGAACAGCGCGATCTGCGCGCAGTCAGGGTCGTTGGCGTGTTCGTCGAGGGAGATGAGGATTGCGTCCACTTCCATGCTCTTAAGCTTGTAGAGCAGGTCGAAGTTGGAGCCCAGGATCAGGTCGATATTCAGTTCACTGCGGCGGATTTTCAGGCCCATGATCAGCTGTGGCACGGTCTTGACCGTCAGCGAATACAGCGAGCCGAGCTTGAAGCGTTCGGCCGAGAAGCCAGCGGCTTCGCGGGTCAGGCGCACGCTGTCGACCACGTCGGCCACCAGTTTTTGCGCGCGCTCCTCCAGCACATAGGCGCTTTCCAGCGGGGTGAGGTTGCGCCCTTCGTGTTTGAACAGCGGGCAACGCAGGGCGTTTTCCAGCGAGTGGATCGCGCGGTGCACGCTGACGTTGCTGGTTTGCAGCTCGGCGGCGGCGCGGGCCAGGTTGCCGGTGCGCATGAACGCCAGGAAGATTTCCAACTTCTTGAGGGTGAATTCTTCGTCGATCAACATGGCGGTGGCTCGGGTTCGAATGCCGTCGATTGTGCCCCTAAAACCAGCTCGCTCCCAGCCATGAACTGCACAGGCCGATCACCACGCCGAGGATGATCAGCCAGATCGCGTTCAGCCGCGTGTAATACACCACGGCGGCGCTGGCCAGGGTCAGCACCAGGCTGGTCGCGTTGTTTTCCAGGCTGTTCATCAGAATGTAGGTGGAGGCGAGAATCAGGCCAATCGACAGCGGTAGCAGGCTACGCTTGACGCGTTGCACCCACGGCGTCCGGGTGTGGCGTTCCAGCCAGCCGGCGCCGACATAGGTCAGCACCGAGCAAGGCACCAGTTTGGCGGTCAGTGCCACCAGCGCGCCGGGCAGGCCCGCCGCCTGCTGGCCGATAAACACCAGGAACATCCCGTTAGGCCCCGGCAGTGCCTGGGAGAGGGCGAAGAATGCGACGAATTGCGCATCGGTGATCCAGTGCATATCGACGACGGTGTAGCGGTGGATATCACTGATGGCCACGGTATTGCCGCCAATCGACATCAGTGACCACAGCGCGCATTGAATCATCAGGTGCAGCAGCACGGTTTGCATCAGCCAGCCCCCTTGTTCGAGCGGATAAAGCTCAAGGCCAGGGAGCTGGGGATGCCAATCAGCAGCACCATCCACAATGGCAGCACGAAGACCGCCATCAAGACGAAGGTCAACACAAAGGCGCTGTAGTTGGCGATCGTTCTGGGCATGGCCTTGAGCAGGCGCAGCGTGGTGCCGAGCATCAGGCCGGTGGCAATCGGCATGACGGCGCCGAAGATCTGCTGCACCACGTCATTGCTCCACCACTTGGCATAGGCGAAACCGGCGAGCACGGTGATCAACGAGGGGAACAGGTAAAGCCCGCACACGGTCACAATGGCACCCGGCAAGCCATGCAGGCGCCGGCCGTAGATGATGCCCACGTTGGCGATATTGGGGCCGGGGAAGAATTGCCCGGTGGTCAGCAGCTCATTGAAGCCTTGTTCGCTGACCCAGCCGCGCTGGTCAACCATCATCTGCCGCGCCCACGGCATGACGCCGCCAAAGCCGAACAGGCCGACCATGGCAAAGTTGTAAAACAACTGCCATAGGCTGGGATGAGGCGGGGCGGGTTCAAGCTCGTGCACGGGCAATACCGATAGGCTGCTGTTGTATCGGCGCTGGCTTGTCGGGTCGCTGCATCGCGGCGATAGCGGTGTGTCAGCCCATCACGCAGACTGACAGCGGCTGATTGAAGGCAAGCCAGCGCCCACAGGAAGAAGCGAATCATCTATCGGCGTGTACGTTTGGGCAAATGAAGAAAGGTTGTTACCTGTCTGGCCGCCCGGCGCGTCAGAATGCAGGTAGTAAAACCATGTGGTAACGGTTATTCGAGGTGAGTGACACATGTATCACGGGGAACGTTTCAACGCCTGGAGCCATTTGGCCGGGGCGGTTGCAGCTTTTATCGGCGCAGTATGGATGTTGGTGGTGGCGAGCCTGGACGGCAGCCCCTGGAAGATTGTCAGCGTAGCGATTTACGGTTTTACGCTGCTGGTGCTGTACAGCGCCTCCACGGTGTATCACAGCGTGCAGGGGCGACGAAAAGCGATCATGCAGAAGGTCGACCACTTTTCGATCTACCTGCTGATTGCCGGCAGTTACACGCCGTTCTGCCTGGTGACGCTACGCGGGCCGTGGGGATGGACACTGTTTGGGATTGTGTGGGGGCTGGCGGTGATCGGCATCCTGCAAGAGATCAAGCCACGCTCCGAGGCGCGGATTCTGTCGATTGTGATCTACGCGGTGATGGGCTGGATCGTGCTGGTGGCCGTCAAACCGTTGCTGGCTGCGCTGGGCACGGCGGGGTTTGTCTGGCTGGCCTCGGGCGGCGTGCTGTACACCGTCGGCATCATCTTTTTTGCCCTGGAGGATCGCCTGCGCCATTCCCATGGGATCTGGCATCTATTCGTGATCGGCGGCAGCCTGCTGCACTTCGTGGCGATCATGCACTACGTGCTGTAACAGGCGACGCGGTTAAAAAATGTGCGAGCGGGCTTGCTCGCGAAGGCAGTGTGTCAGTTGATAAATAGGCTAACTGATCCACCGCATTCGCGAGCAAGCCCGCTCCCACATTAGATTGGTAGTGTTCTCACAAGCGTTCGAGCAGTTCACGCGCGCGTTTGCCGAAGATCTGCAGCAGGTTCGCCAGCATATGCGGCGGCGGCTCGTCAGCACGGGTCAGGGCGTACAGGGTGATCGGCAGCGGCGGGGTGAGCGGGCGGATGCAGGTGGTGGCCGTTGAGGCGCCCAAGGCGGTGAACGGGTCGATGACGGTCAGCCCGGCGCCTGACTCGACCATGGCCCGCGCCAGGGAATAGGTTTGCACCGAGATCGTCACCCGAGGCGCCGGGTCGACGTTTTCCAGGTAACTGTCGAGTTTGGCCGCCAGCGGATCAGCACTGGACAGCCCAACCATTGGCGCGCCGGCGAGCGCTGCCAGCGGCAATGCCTGGCTCAACTCGGCGTCTGGCCAATAACCCTTCGAGGCCAATGCCACCAACACCCCATTGGCCAGCACTTGTGTGGTCAAACCGGGATGGCCGGAAAAGTTGAGCGTCAGCGCCAGGTCGATCTCGCGCATCAACAGCTTCTGCACCAACTCGCGGCTATGGTCGCTGGACAGCTCGCAGGCGATGTTCGGGTAGTCGCGCGTCCACTCCAGAATCGCCGGTGGCAGCAGTGACAAGGCCAGCGCCGGAATGGCCCCAATACGCACGCTTTGCCCAGGCTCACGGCGCAAGCTCTTGGCCAGGCGTCGCACACCTTGCAGGCTCTCGGTGACTTTCTCGACTTCGCTCTCCAGCGCCAGGGCTTCCGGGGTGGGCAGCAACTTGCCGCGCACCCGCAGAAACAGCGGGAAGCCCAGTTGCAGCTCGGCGTGCTGCAGCACCTTGGTCACCGCCGGTTGCGAAACGTGCAGCAACTGCGCGGCAGCGCTGACAGAGCCGGTCTGGCGGATGGCCTGGAAAATTTCGATATGACGCAAGCGCATGGCACGTCCATAACCTTTGTTTATAGGTGGCCCATCTTTATTCATTGTCGGTGGCCTGTCACCTGGCCCTACGCTTGAGCCCAGTTAATTCAAAAGCAGGTGGCGGGAATGGCCAAGCGGGTTTGCATCATCGGCGGTGGCGTCATCGGCTTGGCGAGTGCGTACGCCCTGGTGCGCGCCGGCCATACGGTGACGGTGATTGACGCGCGCGACGCCGTGGGCCGCGAGACCAGTTTCGCCAACGGCGGGCAACTGTCCTACCGCTATGTGGCGCCGCTGGCCGACGCCGGCGTACCGTTGCAAGCCATTGGCTGGCTGTTGCGCGGTGACTCGCCGTTAACATTGCGGCCCCGGCTCGACCCGCAGCAATGGCGCTGGATGGCAGCCTTTATCGGTGCCTGCCGTGGCTCGGTGAATCAACGCAATGCCGCCCACCTGCTGCGCCTGGCGTCCTTGAGCCAGGCCACCCTGGAGCAATGGCGAGAAGCTGACCACCTCGACGGCTTCGACTGGCGGCGCAACGGCAAACTGGTGACCTTTCGCCGCGCCGGCACCTTTGAGCAGGCGCGCAGCAAGGTCACCGATGCCCGGCAACAGCAGGTGCTGTCGGCCGCCGATTGCGCACGTCTGGAGCCGGCGTTGGCGAGCGGTGGTTTTGTCGGTGGCATCTATACGCCCAGTGAAGAAGTCGCCGATTGCCATGCTTTCTGCCGGCGGCTCGCGGCGCGGCTTGAGGCCTCGGGGCGCTGCACTTTTTTGCTCGGGCAGAAGGTCACTGGCCTGCGTCACGCCGACGGTGTGGTGCAGGCTGTGGTGCTCGGCGATGAGGTGATGGCGGTCGAGCAACTGGTCTTGGCGGCCGGGTATCGCAGTGCTGAATTGGCCTTGCCTGGGTTGTCGCTGCCGCTTTACCCGCTTAAGGGCTACAGCCTGAGCGTGCCGATTGGCGCGCAGCATCAGGCGCCGAATGTGAGCATCACCGACTATGACCGCAAGATCGTCTACGCGCGCATCGGCGAGCAGCTGCGGGTGGCGGCCATGGTCGATATCGTCGGCTTTGATGCGCGCCTTGAGCCAAAGCGCCTGGCACTGATGAAACGCCAGGCACTCGAGACGTTTCCCGGTGCTGGCGATTACACCCGCGCCGTCGAGTGGGCCGGTATGCGCCCCGCCACGCCAACCGGCGTGCCGCTGATCGGCGCCAGTGCGTACCGCAACCTGTGGCTGAACCTGGGCCACGGCGCGCTCGGGTTTACCCTGGCCTGTGGCAGCGGCCAACTGCTCGCCGAGTTGATCGGCCAGCACGTTCCTTCCATTGATATGCAGGGCCTGACGCCCAGCGCCGCTTGAGGATAACGCCATGACCATCAACCGAATCAGCCGCAACGAACGCCTTTCTGGGGCCGTCACCTTCAAGGATCTGGTGTTCCTGTCGGGCCAGGTGCCGGATGAGGGCCAGGATGTGGCCACGCAAACCCATGAGGTGCTGGCCAAGGTCGATGCCTTGCTGGCTCAGGCGGGCAGCGACAAGGACCACCTGCTCAACGCAACGATTTACCTGAAAGACATCGGCGCCGGTTTTGCGCCGATGAATCAGGTGTGGGCGGCGTGGCTGTCACCGGGCATGGCGCCGACGCGCACCACCTTGCAGGCAGAACTGGCGCGCCCGACAGTGCTGGTGGAAATCAGCGTGATTGCTGCACGTAAATAACCGCAAGACCCACGGAGAATAACAATGAAAAAAATCCTGTTGACCGGCTGCACCCTGGCGCTGGTGTTTGGCGCACAGGTTCAGGCGAATGACGCGCCGCTGGACGGCACGTTGAGCAAGATCGCCAGTGCCAAGGCCATCACGTTGGGGTATCGCGATGCGTCGGTGCCGTTTTCCTACGTGGGCGATAGCAGCGGCAAGCCCATGGGCTATTCGGTGGAGTTGGCGAACAAGATCGTTGAGCGCATCCAGCAGAAAACCGGCGTGGCGAACCTCAATGTGAAGTACAACCTGGTGACCTCGCAAACCCGTATCCCGTTGGTGCAGAACGGCACCGTGGACCTGGAATGCGGCTCTACCGGCGTCACCGCCGAACGGCAGAAGCAGGTGGCATTTTCCTACGGGTTTATCTATGTGAAAGGCCAGTTGCTGACCGCCAAGGACAGCGGCATCCAGGGTTTTGAGGACCTCAAGGGCAAGAACGTGGTGACTACCGCCGGCACCACCAACGAGCGTTTTCTAAAAAGCTACAACGCCGAACACAAAGCCAACATGTTCGTGATCAGCGCCAAGGACCACGGTGAAGCGTTCAAGATGCTCGAGACCGGCCGTGCGGTGGCGTTCTACATGGACGATGCGTTGCTCTACGGCGAGCGCGCCAAGGCCAAGGACCCGCACCGCTGGGCGGTGGTGGGCAAGGAGCAATCGCGGGAAATCTACAGCTGCATGGTGCGCAAGGACGACCCGCAGTTTCTCGCGCTGGTCAACGAGACACTCGGCGACCTGTACCGTACGGGGGAGATCAATGGGATTTACCAGCGCTGGTTTGAACAGCCGATTCCACCCAAGGGCTTGAACCTGGAGTTCCCGATGACCGCCGAATTGAAGGCGATTATTGCCAAGCCGGTCAGTGATCCGGTGGAGTGACAACCCCATCCGAAATGTGGGAGCGGGCTTGCTCGCGAATGCAGTGTGTCAGTGGATAAACAGGCCAACTGATCCAGCGCCTTCGCGAGCAAGCCCGCTCCCACCGTTGAATGGGGTTACCCAGCGAGGTTAGAAGTCGCCCCAGAGCTGTTGCGCGACGGCCAGTGCCACCACGGGCGCTGTCTCGGTGCGCAGCACGCGCGGGCCGAGGCGGGCGGCGTGGTAGCCGGCAGCTTGGGCGGTGGCGACTTCTGCGTCGGTCAACCCACCTTCAGGCCCGATCAGGAAGGCCAGGCTGGCCGGCTTGGCGTGGCTGATCATCGGCGCGGCCACCGGGTGCAGCACCAGTTTCAACGCCGCCTCGGCCTGTTTTAACCAGTCCGCCAGCAGCAGCGGTGGGTGAATCACCGGCACCGTTGAACGGCCGCATTGCTCGCAGGCGCTGGTCGCCACTTGGCGCCAGTGCAGCAGGCGTTTGTCGGCACGCTCGTCCTTGAGGCGGACTTCGCAGCGGTCGCTGAAAATCGGCGTGATTTCATTCACACCCAGTTCGGTGGCTTTCTGAATCGCCCAATCCATGCGCTCGCCCCGGGACAGGCCCTGGCCGAGGTGGATGTGCAGCGGGGATTCGGTCTGGCCCGCGAAGCGTTCCGTGAGTTGCACGGTGACGCGTTTTTTACCGACCTCCAGCAACGTACCCAGGAACTCATGGCCGGAGCCGTCGAAGAGTTGCACGGCATCACCTTCGCCCATGCGCAACACGCGGCTGATGTAATGCGCCTGGGCTTCGGGCAATTCGTGCTCGCCGAGGCTCAGCGGGGTATCGGTAAAAAAGCGGGACAGTCTCATTTCGGTTCTCTGGAAAAATACAAAACCTGTGGGCGCCGGGCTTGCCTGCGATGGCGGTAACCCGGCACCCGATCAGTTGAGTGAATGCAATCAACCTGGATCTCGGAAGCCTGGGTGGAAGTCCTTCGGCACTGCCACGCTGACTTGACTGTTGGTCGCAATATCGATGCCTTCACTGGCCACTTCAGCCAAAAAGTCGATTTGCTCCGGCGTAATCACATACGGCGGCAGGAAATACACCACACTGCCCAGCGGCCGCAATAGTGCACCGCGTTCCAGGGCGTGTTCGAACACCTTCAACCCGCGGCGCTCCTGCCATGGGTAGGCTGTTTTGGTGGCTTTGTCCTGGACCATCTCGATGGCCAGCACCATGCCGGTCTGGCGCACTTCCGACACATGCGGGTGGTCCACCAGGTGCGCGGTGGCGGTGGCCATGCGCTGGGCCAGGGCCTTGTTGTTTTCGATGACGTTGTCTTCTTCGAAAATATCCAGGGTCGCCAGGGCCGCCGCGCACGCCAGCGGGTTGCCGGTGTAGCTGTGGGAGTGCAGGAAGGCGCGCAGGGTCGGGTAGTCGTCGTAGAACGCGTCGTAGACGTCATCGGTGGTGACCACGGCGGCCAGCGGCAGGTAGCCGCCGGTGAGGGCCTTGGACAGGCACAGGAAGTCCGGGCGGATGCCGGCCTGTTCACAGGCGAACATGCTGCCGGTACGGCCGAAGCCGACGGCGATTTCGTCGTGGATCAGGTGCACGCCATAGCGGTCGCAGGCTTCGCGCAACAGCTTGAGGTACACCGGGTGGTACATGCGCATGCCGCCGGCACCCTGAATCAGCGGCTCGACGATCACGGCGGCGACGCTGTCGTGGTTTTCGGCCAGGGTGTGTTCCATGGCCAGGAACATGTTGCGTGAATGCTCTTCCCAGCTCATGCCCTCGGGGCGCAGGTAGCAATCCGGGCTCGGCACCTTGATGGTGTCCAGCAGCAGGGCTTTATAGGTTTCGGTAAACAACGGCACGTCGCCCACCGACATCGCGGCGATGGTTTCGCCGTGGTAGCTGTTGGTCAGGGTGACGAAGCGTTTTTTGTTCGGCAGGCCACGGTTGAGCCAGTAGTGAAAGCTCATCTTCAGTGCGACTTCGATGCACGAAGAGCCGTTATCGGCATAAAAGCAACGGGTCAGGCCGTCGGGCGTCATCGCCACCAGGCGCTCGGACAGCTCAATCACCGGCTGGTGGCTGAAACCGGCGAGGATCACGTGTTCCAGCTGGTCCACCTGGTCCTTGATGCGCTGGTTGATACGCGGGTTGGCGTGGCCGAACACGTTGACCCACCAGGAACTGACGGCGTCGAGGTAGCGCTTGCCTTCGAAGTCTTCCAGCCAGACGCCTTCACCGCGCTTGATCGGGATCAGCGGCAATTGCTGGTGGTCTTTCATCTGGGTGCAGGGATGCCACAGTACTGCGAGGTCGCGTTGCATCCACTGGTTATTCAAGCCCATCGTCTATCTCCTCGAAGCGGACCTGCGGCCGGCGCAGGCGAAACAATCGCGCAAGCCTATGCAATGCCAGACAGTGTCACAACCCATTACGGATGAATTGGCAGTAAACGCGGGACGCACTGTCACGTTTCTAAGGAATAGTCCTTAATCCATTGTTAACGTACTGTGCATAACCTCTTGATCGTATTTCTCGATATTTCAAAGCGAAATTTTCCGCTTTAATTCGATAGGTAAATCGCTAGTCTTGGGCGCAGTTCTTACGGGATTTGGGACATGCAACTACGTAACTCATCGGCCCGCTATGGTTGGGTCAGCATTGTTTTGCACTGGGGCGTGGCCCTGGTGGTGTTCGGTTTGTTCGCCCTGGGCCTGTGGATGGTCGGTCTCGACTATTACAGCGCCTGGCGCAAAGACGCGCCTGACCTGCACAAGAGCATTGGCATCACGCTGTTCGCCATCATGCTGGTGCGCATTGTCTGGCGCCTGCTCAGCCCGCCGCCGCCACCACTGGCCAGCTACAGCCGCTTGACCCGTATCGGGGCTGCGTTTGGCCACGCGTTCCTTTATCTCGGGCTGTTAACCGTGATGATTGCCGGTTACCTGATTTCCACCGCAGACGGTGTCGGTATCCCGGTGTTTGGCTTGTTTGAGATTCCTGCCGTGGTTTCCGGTCTACCGGACCAGGCAGACACCGCCGGCGTGGTGCATCTGTACCTCGCCTGGGTGTTGGTGGTTTTCGCCGGTTTGCACGGCGTGGCTGCGTTTAAACACCACTTTATCGATCGTGATGCGACCCTGACGCGAATGCTGGGGCGCAAAGCCTGATGTTCAACCTCGACTCACAAGGAATAGAAAGCATGTTGAAAAAGACGCTCGCCGCTCTGGCAATCGGTTCTGCTCTGATGTCCGCAGGTTCGGTGATGGCCGCTGATTATGTTGTCGACAAAGAAGGCCAGCACGCCTTCGTTGACTTCAAGATCAGCCACTTGGGCTATAGCTACATCACCGGTACTTTCAAGGACCTGGACGGCAAGTTCAGCTTCGACGCCGCCAAGCCTGAAGACAGCAAGATCGAGTTCAACGTACGTACCGCCAGCGTGTTCACCAACCACGCCGAACGTGACAAGCACATCTCCAGCAAAGACTTCCTGGACGTTGGCAAGTTTGCCGATGCCAAGTTCGTCTCCACCAGTGTTAAAACCACCGGTAAAAATGCTGCAGGCCAAGTCACTGCCGACGTGACCGGCGACCTGACCTTCCACGGCGTGACCAAGCCGATCGTCGTCAAGGCCACCTTCCTGGGTGAAGGCAAGGATCCATGGGGCGGCTACCGTGCCGGCTTTGAAGGCACCACCAGCTTCAACCGCCAGGACTTCGGCAAGCAGATGGACCTGGGCCCAGCGTCCAACACCGTTGAGCTGTACGTGACGTTTGAAGGTGTGAAAGCGAAGTAATATTTCGCTGTTTCAAACGCAAAGCGCCGACCTGCGGGTCGGCGTTTTGCTGTGCGTGGGTTATAGGCTGTCTTGATACGTTGCGACTTGTTCGTTGAGCCACGTGTGCAGGGCTATCAGTTGCGCCGAACGCTTGGTGCCCATCGGCCAGACCAGGTAGTAGCGCGAAGCATGCACCGGTTCAATATCGGTGAGCTTGACCAGCTCCCCGCGTTGAATCAGTGAATGGGCAATCGAGCGTCGGGTTAATGCGACGCCATGCCCGAGCCTGACCGCTTCGAGCAGCAAGGTCGAGTCGGTGAACTCCAGCGCAGCGTGAGGGCGTTGCCCCTCCACGCCGGCGGCACCCAGCCAGGTCGGCCAGCTTTCACTGGCGTGCAGCAATGGCTGCTCGAGGATGGCCTGCGGTGTAGTGGGCAGCACGCCGTGGTTGAAGGTGCGCGCGGCGACCACCAGCAATGAGTCGGTCATCAGCGTTTCGCAATGCATATCGGGCCATTGGCCGTGGCCGAAGCGGATCGCGCAGTCGATCAGGCCTTGCTCGAAGCTGGCGAACTCCATGGACGATTCCAGTTTCAGGCGCAGGCCAGGCTGGGCGCTGATGAAGTCGTGCAAGCGTGGAAGTAACCAATGCATGGCGTAGGAGGGCAGCACCGACAGGGTCAGTTGCGGGTGCTTGTTCTTTGCCACGAGTTTGTCTGTGACCCCTGCTATCTCGCCCAGCGCCTGCCTGATCTGGTAGGCATAAACACGGCCTTCGTCCGTCAACACCAGGGAGCGCCCGCTGCGGGCCACCAACGCGATGTCCAAATACTCTTCCAGTGAGCGAATCTGGTGGCTGACGGCACTGTGGGTGACGTGCAACTCAATGGCTGCCAGGTTCACCTTGCCCAGCCGGGCTACCGCCTCGAAGGCACGGAGTGCGGCGAGTGGAGGGAGCTTCAATAGGTGAATTCCTTTCACGGGAAAGCCCAATAATAGCCGCTATACGTGAAATGAGTGAGCTACCGATAATGGCGACAAGTTATTTATTTAAATAACGCCGTGCAGAAAAATCGGGAGTTGTTAGGCATGATTAATGAAATCCACGCGTTTCTGAAAGACTACTTTAACGTGTTGCAAACCCAGGACTTGAATGCGTTCGATCAAGTGTTCCACCGAGGCTGCGTGTTGTATAGCGCGCAAAATTCGACCGTGGTCGTGCGGCCTTTTGATGAGTACAGGACGATGGTTCAGGGCCGTAAGTCGCCTCAGGAAGGTGGTTTCCCGCAACTTGACGAAGTGCTGATGATCGATGTGATGTCTGCGGAAATGGCCATCGTTAAAGTACGCTTGCGCCTGTTCAATAACGTGATGGTCGACTACTTGAATTTGATGAAAGTGGAGGGTCGCTGGATGATCTTCGCCAAGCTGTTTCACAAGGCCGGTGAAGTGACGAATTAATGCGCTGACCGCTGGATACAAAAACGCCCCGAACAGTCGGGGCGTTTTTATTCAGCGTCGAAAACTCAGCGGTTGCGGGTCAGCAGCGCTGGTTTTTCACCACGAGGACGGCCTGGCAGTTGATCCAACTGCTCGGGTGTCGGGAAGCGGTCAGCTTTCGACTCCTTGTGGATGATTTTCGGCGCCGGGCCACCGCGTGGGTTCTGCACGGCAGGTTCGGACGCACGTGGCTGATCGTCACGGGCCGGGCGGCGGTTGTTGCTGCGCGAATCTTCGCGACGCGCTTGACCGTCACGCGGGGCACCATTACGCGGGCCATTGCGCTTGGCAGGCGGGGTGCCGGTGGTGCCGCCGCTGCTGTTGCGTGGGCCGTTCTGACGACCGCCCTGAGGCTGGCCGCCACGTGGCGCGCCGGTGCCTGCAGCCGCGGCCGGAGCACCCGGACGACGACCACGGCCCTGAGCCGGTTTGGCCTGCGGCACGTAGTCAACGCGGTTACCGAAGTTATCCACGTCATCGTCGAGGAACTCGTCCGGAGCACGATCGGCTGCGGCGCGTGGCGGCTGGCTCGGCTGGCGCTGTTCGCGGGCCGGGGTGCCTTCACGTGGCTTCTGCTCGCGGGCTGGGCGCTCGCCACGGCCATTGGTCGGCGCTTTTTCTTTGCCGCCCTTGTCTTTGCCCTTGTCGCGACGACCACCGCCACCACCGCCGCCGTTCGGGCCATCGCCCTTCGGACCGCGTGGGTTGCGTGGGTTACGCACGTCCGGACGCTCGCGCGCTTCAGGCTTCTCAGCCTCCACGGTGCTGGCATCGAAGCCCATCAGGTCGCCGTCGGCGATTTTCTGCTTGGTCATGCGTTCGATGCTTTTCAGCAGTTTTTCTTCGTCCGGTGCAACCAGGGAGATGGCCTCGCCCGAGCGACCGGCACGGCCGGTACGGCCGATACGGTGCACGTAGTCTTCGTCGACGTTCGGCAGCTCGAAGTTGACCACGTGTGGCAGTTGGTCGATATCCAGGCCGCGGGCGGCGATATCGGTGGCAACCAGGATACGCACTTCACCGGCCTTGAAATCGGCCAGTGCTTTGGTGCGCGCGTTCTGGCTCTTGTTGCCGTGGATAGCGACGGCGGTGAGGCCGTGCTTGTCCAGGTACTCGGCCAGGCGGTTGGCGCCGTGCTTGGTACGGGTGAACACCAGCACTTGTTCCCAGGCGCCGGCGGTGATCAGGTGCGCCAGCAGGGAGCGCTTGTGGCTGGCAGCCAGGCGGAATACGCGTTGCTCGATACGCTCGACCGTGGTGTTCGGCGGCGTGACTTCGATGCGCTCCGGGTTGTGCAGCAGCTTGCCGGCCAAGGCGGTGATGTCACTGGAGAACGTTGCCGAGAACAGCAGGTTCTGACGTTTGGCCGGCAGGCGGGCGAGGACCTTTTTCACGTCATGGACAAAGCCCATGTCGAGCATACGGTCGGCTTCGTCCAGCACGAGGATTTCCACGTGGGACAAGTCAACGCTGCCTTGGCCGCACAGGTCGAGCAAACGACCCGGGCAGGCGACCAGCACGTCAACGCCGCGGGACATGGCCTGAACCTGTGGGTTCATGCCGACGCCGCCGAAGATGCAGGCGCTGACGAACTTCAAGTCGCGGGCATACAGCTTGAAGCTGTCGTGCACCTGGGCGGCGAGTTCGCGGGTAGGGGTCAGGACCAGTACGCGCGGTTGGCGCGGGCCGTGACGCTGGGATTTGTCCGGGTGACCGTTGGGGAACAACCGCTCCAGAATCGGGAGGGCGAAACCACCGGTTTTACCAGTACCTGTCTGAGCCGCAACCATCAGGTCGCGACCTTGCAACACGGCGGGAATGGCCCGCTGTTGCACCGGAGTAGGCTCGGTATAGCCCGCTGCCTCGATGGCGCGGACTAAAGCCTCGGAGAGACCGAGGGAAGCAAAGGACATGAGTAATCCTGTTTTAGTTAGGGCTTGGCCCAAAGGGATAATCTTGCCGGGCGTGAATGGCGCTTAGGGGAGCGCAACCCCGTCCGGTCCTGCTGCGTCTGGCGGGCACTCCACCGGCTCGCGCGGGCTGAAAGCTGCGCAGTAGCGGGGTTAGGTGCCTTTTTCAAGACCTCAGCGGCCGGGCGTGAGCCTGGCGGAAAGGCCGGAGTATAACAGAGCAATCACGGCGCGCTGCTTTCCTGCTGCTCAACGGTGTGTTCAGAGGCCGTATTGGCTTGTATTTCGCCATATTTGGCGCTCAAGGCCGCGTAGGCGGGTTCTTGCTTGAACCGCTTGAGCTCGGCGGCAAAGCGTTGTACCAGCAGGTCCATGCCCGCGCCACGGCGTACGGCGAGAAATTGTTGCTGGCGGCTGACCACGAAGGGCGCCTGGCTGACGTTGTCTTCCAGGCCCATGGCCTTGATCACATGCTGGCCCACGCGGCGATCGGTGATCACCAGGTCGATACGGCCCAATGACAGCTTGCCGAAGTTGGCCTCGTGGCTGGGGGCCGGCTCACGGTTGAACAGGGTGGATTCGCTGAATGCGTTGCCATAGAGGTAGCCCGGTGAAATACCAACGGTCAGCCCCTGCAGGTCATCGACGCGTTCGGCGGGGTGGGGGCGCGCATTGGCGTAGAACAGCACGAACTCGACTTCCGACAGCGGCTCACTGGGATAAAGCAGCTGGGCGTCGCGGTCATGGCTGTGGAAAATATCCAGCGCCCCGTCGGCGTGGCCCTGGTCGAGCATGGCCAGGCAGCGTTTCCACGGCAGGAATTGCCACTCCACATCGACGCCCAGGCGCTGGAACACAATCACCGTGGTTTCATAGTCCAGGCCGCGCATGCTGCCGTTTTCTTCGTAGACATAAGGCGCCCAGGGCTCAGTGACAATGCGTAGTTTCTCGCCGTAGGCGGTGAGGCTCAGGCAAGTCAAAAACGCAGCGGTCAACAACTTGAGAATGACGGGCATGCCCTGAGGTTACGATGCTCCTTGGTTAAAGAGAAGCTCTGGCACAAGCATTCGCGGGCAAGTTGATGTAGCGCAGTTAAAACAAAAAGGCCCTCGTCAATGCGAGGGCCTTTCGTTTTACCTGCACCGCAAGCGGGCACGCCTCAGCGTGGCAGCTTGAGGTTGTTCCAGATGGCCAGGCTAGGCTCAGCCTGGTTCAGGGTGTAGAAGTGCAGCCCTGGTGCGCCACCTTGCAGCAATTGTTCACACATCTCGCTGATCACCTGCTCGCCGAATGCCTGAATGCTTTTGACGTCGTCGCCATAGGCTTCCAGTTGCTTGCGCACCCAGCGTGGGATCTCCGCGCCGCAAGCGTCAGAGAAGCGCGCCAGCTTGCTGTAGTTGGTGATCGGCATGATGCCCGGCACGATCGGGATGTTGACACCCATGGCCCGTACACGCTCGACAAAGTAGAAGTAGCTGTCGGCGTTGAAGAAGTACTGGGTGATCGCACTGTCGGCGCCGGCGTTGGCCTTGCGCACGAAGTTCTGCAGATCGTCTTCGAAATTGCGCGCCTGGGGGTGCATCTCCGGGTAAGCCGCCACTTCGATGTGGAAGTGATCGCCGCTTTCTTCACGGATGAAGCTCACCAGGTCATTGGCGTAGCGCAGCTCGCCGCTGGCCATGCCCATGCCGGACGGCAGGTCGCCACGCAGGGCGACGATGCGCTGGATGCCGGCTTGTTGGTACTTCGTCAGCAGGCCGCGCAGGTCGGCCTTGCTGTCGCCCACGCACGACAAGTGCGGAGCGGCGGGAACTTTGACTTCGCTTTCGAGCTGCAACACGGTGTTGATCGTGCGGTCACGGGTCGAACCGCCCGCGCCGTAGGTGCAGGAGAAGAAGTCGGGGTTGTAGCTGGCCAACTGTTTGGCAGTCGCCATCAGTTTTTCATGCCCAGCATCGGTCTTGGTCGGAAAGAACTCGAAGCTGTAGCGACGGTCTTGGGACATGGTCGTACCTATGGAAACTCATCAAGCCAGAAGATGTACACCGTCAATGTGGGAGCGGGCTTGCTCGCGAATGCGCTGGGTCAGTCAATCTATTTTGTGACTGGCCCACCGCTTTCGCGAGCAAGCCCGCTCCTACAAAAGCCCGCTCTCGCAGAGAGAGCAGGCAGCAGGCATATCAGTAGCGGTAAGCGTGCGGCTTGAACGGGCCTTCGACCGTCACGCCGATGTAGTCGGCCTGGGTCTTGGTCAGTTGAGTCACAACGCCGCCGAAGCCACGGACCATTTCCAGGGCCACTTCTTCGTCGAGTTTCTTCGGCAGCACTTCCACAGTCAGGCGCTCGGCTTTCTGGGCTGGCGACAGGTCGGCGTACTTCTGGCCGAACAGGAAGATCTGCGCCAGTACCTGGTTGGCGAACGAGCCGTCCATGATGCGGCTTGGGTGGCCGGTGGCGTTGCCCAGGTTAACCAAGCGGCCTTCGGCCAGCAGGATCAGGTAGTCGTCGTTCTGTGGGTCGAAATCGCCAGCACCGGTGCGGTGAACCTTGTGCACCTGTGGCTTCACTTCTTCCCATGCCCAGTTCTTGCGCATGAAAGCGGTGTCGATTTCGTTGTCGAAGTGACCGATGTTGCAGACAACGGCACGCTTTTTCAGGGCTTTGAGCATGTTCGCGTCGCAAACATTCACGTTACCGGTGGTGGTCACGATCAGGTCGATCTTGCCCAACAGTGCCTTGTCGATGCTCGCTTCGGTGCCGTCATTGACGCCATCGATGAACGGCGAAACCACTTCAAAGCCGTCCATGCAGGCTTGCATGGCGCAGATCGGGTCAACTTCGGAGACTTTAACGATCATGCCTTCCTGGCGCAGGGACTGGGACGAACCCTTGCCCACGTCACCGTAGCCGATCACCAGGGCTTGCTTGCCCGACAGCAGGTGGTCGGTACCACGCTTGATGGCATCGTTCAGGCTGTGACGGCAGCCGTACTTGTTGTCGTTCTTGCTCTTGGTCACCGAGTCGTTGACGTTGATGGCCGGGATTTTCAGCTCGCCCTTGGCCAGCATGTCCAGCAGACGGTGCACGCCGGTGGTGGTTTCTTCGGTCACGCCGTGGACGCGGTCGAGGATCTGCGGGTACTTCTTGTGCAGCAGCTCGGTCAGGTCGCCGCCGTCGTCGAGGATCATGTTGGCGTCCCATGGCTTGCCATCCTTGAGGATGGTTTGCTCCAGGCACCACTCGTACTCTTCTTCGGTCTCGCCTTTCCAGGCATACACCGCGATGCCGGCAGCAGCGATAGCAGCAGCGGCCTGGTCTTGAGTCGAGAAAATGTTGCAGGACGACCAACGTACTTCGGCACCCAGGGCAACCAGGGTTTCGATCAGCACGGCAGTCTGGATGGTCATGTGGATGCAGCCGAGGATCTTCGCGCCTTTGAGCGGCTGCTCAGCGGCGTACTTGCGGCGCAGACCCATCAGGGCAGGCATTTCGGATTCGGCGATAAAGGTTTCGCGACGGCCCCAGGCAGCGAGGGACATATCGGCGACTTTGTAGTCGGTAAAACCTGCAGGCGAGATTACAGCGCTCATGAAGAGCCTCCATTCGTAGTGTGCGAATGGGCGCCGTTGTGCGTTTAGTATCAGGCCAGGTGAACCAGGCCCGACAACGCCCCATCCGAGCCTGACAGGTCTAGCCTGCTGCAGCGCCCCTCGGACAGGTGGCGGGAGAACGGTATCAATTGAAGATGACCGTTTTGAAGCGCTGCGATTATAGCTGTGTGCGCCAGACTTCCCAAGCCTTTCTGTCGGCCATATGAAGATCGCGCATGGGGTTGATAGGCAATGGCTCATAGAGGTTGGGCATGGGCTCTGCCATGATGTTGCCCATCATTCGGCAAGACGCTTTGGAGTGACCATGAACTTCCACACCCGCAAATGGGTAAAACCCGAAGACCTCAACCCCAACGGCACCCTGTTCGGTGGCAGCCTGCTGCGCTGGATCGACGAAGAGGCGGCCATCTACGCCATTGTCCAGTTGGGCAACCAGCGCGTGGTAACCAAGTACATCTCCGAAATCAACTTCGTCAGCGCCTCACGCCAGGGCGACATCATCGAACTGGGCATCACCGCCACCGAGTTCGGCCGCACCTCCATCACCCTGACCTGTGAAGTGCGTAACAAGATCACCCGCAAAAGCATCCTGACCGTGGAAAAAATGGTCTTCGTCAACCTCGGTGAAGACGGTTTACCGGCGCCGCACGGGCGTACCGAGATCAAGTACGTGAAGGATCAGTTCCAGGAAGACGGCATTAGCGAATAACCCCGCGCCGGTTTGATTCTTTACGGGATTATTCCAGACGGATCTTTTTGGGGCTCTCTCGTCACTCAGGACTACAATCTGTAGAGATAGCCCTGCATGAAAGTTTCCGGTTCGGCTGCACCGATTCAACCCCCATTGCCTCAAAACATCGGTCAGGAGGTGAAAACGCCGCTGGTAAAAGGTGTGGGCGAGCGCAATCTGAGCGTGTATCGCCATAGCGATGGACGGGTGGAGGTGATGCTGTCGCCGCCTCCGCCCACCCATCTGGTGCTCAGCGGCGGTGGCGCCAAGGGCATCGCCTTTCCAGGGCTGGTGCAGGCGCTTGAAGAAGCCAGACAGCTGCAAGGCATTAAGGTAATTTCCGGCTCTTCGGCGGGTGCTATTTCCGCAACGTTGCTTGCCAGTGGTATGGACGCCAACGCATTCGGCGCGCTGTCGAACAGTATTGACTTGCCTGGCTTGCTCAATAGCAAAGACCCATTGATCGCCAAGCTGCAAACGCTCAGCTCAGAGCTTGGCAAGCTCGCCGGACGACTGCCCGGCCCCGCCGGCAATATTTCCCAGCTGCTGCTGACTATGCTGCCGCGCCTGCAAACCAAGGCGCAGCCCTTGGAAGAGATGATGCGCAACGCGTCGCGCAAGTCGATTCTTGCCCATATCGCGGGCATGCCCCGGGCCACCCGACCCGCCGACGTCATGAAAATCGCCGATCGGCTCAGCGCGGGAGGGGCGCCGACGTTTCGCGACCTTGAGGTGCTCAGCCGTCACGTCCCGGCGATCAAGCAACTCAACATCACCGGTACGGGCATGTTCGATGGGCGACCGCAGTTGGTGGTGTTCAACGCCAGCCTGACCCCGGATATGGACATCGCCCACGCAGCCCATATCTCCGGTTCGCTGCCGGGGCTGTTCAAGAGCCCGGCCGAGCAAGGCCATGGGTTCCAGGCGGCGGCCGAAGTCACGGCCTTTCAGGACGGTGGTCTGCTCGTCAACACCCCGGCTCCCGGCGTCATTGAGCGATCGTTCCAAGAGAGCCCGTTGGGCAAGGACGAATCGCTGGTCGTCAAATTCGAGCCCGAAAAGGCGACAGCGGCGCAAACAAGCGGCGGCTTTTCCAGTCATCTTGGCGACGTCTTTACCGGTACGCCACACGCGGCGGCCGATGCCTTCCAAGAGGAGCGGCTTAAAGGGTATGCCGATCAGACCGTTACCTTGCCGCTGAACACGGACAAAGGCGACTTTCGCGGCCTGTTCAATGGCACCGTCAACTTCACCATGACCCCCGAGCAGAAACAGCGCCTTCAGGCCCTGGCTCGTCAAACGGTGGCGGGGCACCTGGAAAAACGTGCACTAGTGCGTGAGCCGCATTCGTTTGCCTCTTTGGAAGATGCCGTGTTGGCGATGGACGATAAAATGCTGGCCAGCGTGCAGGATCAACTGCAGAAGGACCCGGCCGGCGCTGCGGCAGTGTTGTTTCGAAAGAGCGCGCAGCAGGCGCTGCAAGCGTTGGACAGTGCGATCACGCAAGCCAATCAAGCCCGTACGTCTCTGGTGTTCACGCCAGCGGTGACTTCGGCGCTGCGTAATCTGGATGCGCTAGCGCGTCGGCCCGAGCATATCGAGTGGTTGGGGCGGCGCCTTAACGCTGCGGGCCAGCGCAATTTTCAGCAACTGCTGCAAGTGGCGGCTAAACAGAAATCGGGAAGTGCCTCACCGTTGTCCAAGGTCATGGCCAGTGGCGTAGCCCACATGCACCGGCGCGATATTGCGGTGAAGGCTGAAAACTTTACCCGAGAGGTCATTTACCCATCGCTGTACCGTCCCGGCCAGCCGGCCGCTAATGTCGAACTGTTGAACCGTGCGGTGCGTGACCTGGCTGACGCAACGACGTCGGCGCAGTTCAATAGTGTGCTCAACGGCATAATCAAGTACTACAAAGCCCGCAATAAGCCTTGGAGTACACCGCACAGTTCAACCACGGTAGAGATGGCCAAAGCCTGGCGCATACCGGTTTTGTTGCCTGGCCACTGAACAGCCACTGCCGCGGCGTGTCGTAGCTAAAAGCACTCCTCGGACTCGGTACATCATGGCCACTCAAGCAGACGGTAAAACCCCCAACCTGTCGCAAGAAGAACAGCACGACGTCGACAAGAACCAGCCGCCCCGCGCGGCGGTTCTGCATGAAATCATCCGTACCCAGGGCGATCAGGAGCTGGAGCGCACTGTCGCCGCGTTGTGGTGGTCGGCACTGGCTGCCGGGCTGACCATGGGCCTGTCGTTGATGGGCATGGGCCTGCTCAACTCACGGCTGCCGGACGGTGAAGGGTTCAAGGTCATTGCCAGCTTCGGTTACTGCGCGGGTTTCCTGGCGGTGATCCTGGCGCGCCAGCAACTGTTCACCGAAAACACCCTGACCGCCGTGCTACCCGTGATGAGCAAACCGACGCTGGCCAATACCGGGCGCCTGTTGCGGCTGTGGACCGTGGTGCTGGTGGGCAACCTGTGCGGCACCTTGCTGGTGGCGTATGTGATGCTGCACCTGCCGATTTTCGACACCAAGACCGACATGGCCTTCCTTGAGATAGGCCGCAAAGTCATGGAAAACGACCCTGGCCAGATGTTTGCCAAAGGCATTATTTCCGGCTGGATGATCGCCACCATGGTCTGGATGATCCCGTCCATGGAAAGCGCGAAGATGTTCATCATCATCCTGATCACCTACCTGATGGCGCTGGGGGATTTCACCCACATCGTCGTCGGCTCGGCAGAAGTGTCGTACCTGGTGTTTGCCGGTGAACTGCCGTGGAAAGACTTCTGGCTGGTGTTTGCCGGGCCGACGCTGGCGGGCAACATCATCGGCGGCAGTTTTATCTTTGCGCTGATCAGCCATGCGCAGATTCGCAGCGAAAGCAGTTTGCCGGGCAAAGCGGCTGCGGACCCGAGGCATCCGCAGCAGATCAACAAGGGTCAGTGAGGCTCAGGCGTGGCCTGGGGTTCGTCCCGGGTCACACGCTTGACCAGCTTGCCGATGCTCAACCCCTGCAACAGGATCGACGACAGCACCACGATGTAGGTGATGCTCAGCAACAGGTCGCGTTCCGGGCCCAGCGGCAGGGCCAGGGCCAGTGCCACCGAAACCCCGCCACGCAAGCCACCCCACGTCAGAATACGGATGGTGCCGCGTGGGACTGTGCGCCAGCGGCGCAGCAACAGAATCGCCGGGGCCACGGTCAGCAGGCGTGACAGCAGGATCGCTACGGCGAGCAAGCTGGCCGCGAACACGTGCAGCCAGTTGAACGGCAACAGCAGCAGCTCCATGCCGATCAGCGCAAACAGCAGGGCATTGAGCATGTCATCGAGCAGTTCCCAGAAACCATCCAGGTAGCGCCGGGTCATGTCGTTCATCGCCAGTTTGCGGCCCAGGTTGCCGATGATCAGCCCGGCCACCACCATCGCGATCGGCGCGGAAACGTGCAGCTCGCTCGCCATCGCCGAGCCGCCAATCACCAGGGCCAGCGTCAGCATCACTTCGATCTGGTGCTGCTCGATGCTCTTGATCATCAGGTACACCAGGTAACCGATGAGCCCGCCAAATACCACGCCGCCAATGGCTTCATGGGCAAACAGCATGGCGGTGGCGCCGACGGTTGGCGTTTCGCCCAACTGTGCGATGCCCAGCAGCACGGTAAAGACCACGACGGCCGTACCGTCGTTGAACAGCGATTCGCCGACGATGGTGGTTTTCAGGGGTTTCGATGCGTTCGCGGTTCGCAGCACACCCAACACTGCAATCGGGTCGGTAGGGGAGATCAATGCGCCGAACAACAGGCAGTAAAGGAAGCTCACGTGCCAGCCAAACAAGGCAAAGATGTAGTACGCCAGGCTGCCAATCACCCCGGTGGCGATGAGTACGCCGAAGGTTGCGAGTAAGCCGATGGGCCAGCGATAACTGCGCAGGTCATTCAGGTTGACGTGCAATGCGCCGGCGAACAGCAGGAATGACAGCATCCAGTTCATCAATAGATCGCCGAAGTCGATCTGGCCGATCAATTGCTGGATCCGCGTTTCCAGGCCGGGGTAGCCGATAACGCTCAGGCCTTGCAGGATCAGGGAAAACAACAGGGCCGTGACCATCACGCCGATGGTGGGCGGCAGGCCGATAAAACGGAAGTTCACATAGGTGAGCAGGGTGGTGAGGCAGATGAAGGCGGCGACAAGTTCAAGCATCCGGAGTCCTTGGAAGAGGGTGAGCGATTATTAATGGGGGGATGGACCGCAGTCGTGGCGGGATGTTGCAAATCACGCAGCAAAAGACGATAGAACCTTTCGGTGCGGCACGGCTCATAGCGGTTAAGTGCGGCTGCGCATTTTTAGTGCTAAAACTCTAACCGCTGACTAAAACGACAAAAGGAATCTGTGATGACAGTGGCATTCTGGTGTGTGTTGGTTGCAATTTTTCTGCCTTACCTGTGCACGGGTCTGGCCAAGTTCAGCGGTGGCAAGTTCGGGCCGCGCCAGAACCATGACCCGCGGGCTTTTCTGGACACGCTCGAAGGGTTCGCCAAACGCGCCCACAGCGCGCAGCTCAACAGCTTTGAAGTGACGCCTGCGTTTGCGGCGGCGGTGATCATTGCGCACCTGGCCGGTACGGCGTCGCTGGTGACCATTAATGTGCTGGCAGTGTTGTTTATCACCAGCCGCCTGCTGTACATCATTTGCTACCTGGCGGACTGGGCGATGCTGCGTTCGTTGGTGTGGTTCGTGGGCATGGCGCTGATTGCGAGTTTCTTTTTTGTCTCGATCTAAAGGCTGACGCGATTTCATTGTGGGAGCGGGCTTGCTCGCGAAGGCGGCGGGCCAGTCATCAGTTGTGCTGGCTGATACACCGCCTTCGCGAGCAAGCCCGCTCCCACATTCGATCTTCAGTGGTCTTCAGGTCCCGGCGGGTGCGTCCGGCACCTGCGGCAACGCTGCACCCTTGGGCCACAACATCCAGATCTGCCCCTGCTGCTTCATGTTGCCGGCCAATTCACCCGCTGCATCACCTGTGCCCCAGAACAAGTCCGCGCGCACTTCGCCGGTGATGGCGCCGCCCGTGTCCTGTGCGGCGACGGGGCGGGCGATGGGTGAACCATCGGGTTGGGTGGTCGACAGCCACAGCAGGCTGCCCAGCGGAATCACCTTGCGATCCACGGCCACGCTGTAGCCCGCCGTCAGCGGCACATTCAGCGAACCACGCGGGCCTTCATTGCTGTCCGGGCGGGCGCTGAAAAATACGTAGCTGGGGTTGCTCGCCAACAGTTCCGGGATTCGTTGCGGGTGCGCCTTGGCCCAGGCGCTGATGGCACCCATGGTCACGTCTTCTTTTTTCAGCTCGCCTTGCTCCACCAGCCAGCGGCCGATCGGTCGGTAAGGGTAGCCGTTCTGGTCGCCATAACCGACGCGCAGTTGACGCCCGCCCGCCAGTTGAATGCGCCCCGATCCCTGGATCTGTAGAAATTGCAGGTCCATCGGGTTCGTCAGCCAGGCAATCGGCTTGGCCGTGGAGCCCTGGCCGTTGATGGTACTGGCATCGTCATAGGGCTTGAGTACACGGCCTTCGAGACGGCCGCGCAGGCGCTTGCCTTTGAGTTCCGGGTAGATGCTTTCCAGGTTGACGATGATCAGGTCATCCGGCACGCCGTAAACCGGCACATGCGCCGTGGCGGTTTCGGTCAGGCTGCCGGGGTAGACCGGCTCGTAGTAGCCGGTGATCAGACCGTTCGGCGTGTTGTCGGCCGAGCGCAAGCCGAATACATCCAGGCGTTCCTTGAGAAAACTGCGAACCGCCACGGCGTCACCCGGCACGGTGGCTGCCGCTGCGCAGGTGGCGCCCCATACCGGGTCGGCCTTGAGGCGTTGGCAAGCGCTGCGCCAGGATTCAAACCCGGCGAGCAGATCGCTGTCGGAGACGGCTGGCAGGGCTTCCCACGGTGCGCTCACATAGGTGGCGACCGCATGGGGTTTGGCCGCTTCCTCTTTTTTGTGGGCTTCTTTACCGCCATCGCATCCGGCCAACAACGCCATCATCGGCAGAGCCAACGCCAGGCGGCGGCTCCAGGGTTTCAACGTGATAGTCATACAAACAATTCCTGAAGCGGTTGCCCGCGCCGTGGCGCATTCAGGCAACCCTTATTATTAATAGGGCTATTGGTCTTTGCGGGCGGGGCGAGGATACTGGCCGCCGTTTCCCGTGACCTTGAAACCAACATGACTTTTAAAAAACTGACCGTGGTATTGCTGGCCTGCCTGACCTTGTCCGCTTGCGGCGGTGTCGATCCGAATTCGCCCCTGGGCCAACGCAAGGCGATCTTCAAGCAGATGCTCAAAACCGGCGAAGACCTGGGCGGCATGTTGCGCGGGCGTATCCCGTTCGACGGCGCCAAGTTCGCCGAAGGCGCCGTCAAGCTCGATGCGTTGTCCCACGAACCGTGGAAGCATTTCCCGAGCGTGCGTGAAGAAGATCACACCAGCGCCAAGGACAACGTGTGGCAACAGCAGGCACGCTTTCAGGAGTTGGCCCGCAGCCTTGAAGCGGCCACCGGTGAATTGGTGATCGCAAGCCAACTGCAACCTTACAAAGCCAGTAACCTGGGGCCGGCGGTGCAGAAGGTCGAAGATGCCTGCACAGCCTGCCATAAACAGTTTCGGGACCACTGATCGGTTTTACTTGTCGAGTTCTTCGACGGCGTCCTGCAGTTCCTTGCGGGACTGGGCGAGCTTGTCTTTGCGTTTGTTGATCTTGTCCGCGTCACCCTTTTTCATTGCCTTGTCGAGGTCAGCCTGACGGCGGCTGACTTCGTGTTTGGCGTCGAGCACCTTGTTCTCGCGCTCTTTCCTCAAGGACGCGTCGGTGCAGTGGGCGGTGACTTCGCTCAAGGCTTTTTCCAGGCCGGCTTGCTGTTCACTGTTGCCATGGGCCTTGGCCTGTTCGATTTGGGCGCTGATGGCTTGGCGTTTGGCGGCGCAGCCGGTAAGTTCCGGGACTTCTTCGGCAGCCAGCAGCGGCGCGGTCATGAAGCTTGCGACGGTCAACAAGGCTAGTGGGGCTAGAAATTTCATGTAAGGCTCCAAGGTCGCAATCGGTTGGCAGGGTGAATTCTGCCGGGGTTAAAGGTGGCCGGGCTGGGCTTAAAACCCGTCAATCCCGGCCACACGTAATGTTTCAGCTAATGCTTGTACTTGCGGGTCGCGAAAAAAAGCGCTCAATTGCGCCGCGCGGCCCGGGCCAATACCGTCGGTGGCCAGCCAGGCCTGGACGTCTCTGGCGGCAAGGGTCTGCCAGCCGCCCTCCAGATCGTTACGTGCCGAAGGCGGTACGCCCAGCGCTTTGAGCCATTGCGCAAAGGGCCGTTGCCGAGCGCTTTGAAGGCTATCGAGCACCCGGGCACGGCTGCGCTCACCGAAGCCGTCAATGTTAGCAAGCTCTGCCGCATCCAGGGTCAACCAATCGAGAAAGCCTGCGATTAGACCGGCCTGGATCAAAGCGTTCCAGGTTTCGCGCCCTATATGCGGCAAGGACAGGCCTTGATTGCTGCTCAGCCAGGTCAGACGGACGAGCAACTGCTCCTCGCACCCCGGGTCCAGTTGCCAACAGCTCAACGCGTGGAAGTCCCGCGCATCCGGCACCTGCACCGCCACCCTTGTCTTGTTGCGCAGGATCACTTGGTCCAACCGCGGAATCACTTGGCCGGCAAGGCTGATGGAGACCTGATCGCCAGGACGGATATCCAGCGCATGCCACTGTTTCAGGGAGCCGACGTTGACGCGGCGAATTTGCCGATCGTCCAGCCGCACGGGGTCCAGTTCCAGAATGGGGGTGATGCGCCCGGTGCGGCCGATCTTGAAGTGCACCTTGCGCACCATGGCCAGCGCTTTGGTCACCGGGTACTTCCAGGCGACCGCCCAGTAAGGCGTTCCGGTCTGCCAGCGTTTGGCCGGCGGGTATGACGCTTGGTGCAACACCACGCCATCGCTGGCGAATGGCAGTGGATGGGTGTACCAGTAGCTGCGCCAGTGCGCGGCATCCGTCATGTTCTGGATGGGCTGGCTGTAGCGACGGCTGTCGGCAAACCCCCAGCGAGCCAAGGTGGCCAGGCGCGTGGTGAAGTCTGCCGGGCCGTCGGGCCAGGCCCACACGAACAAGCCGATTCCAGCGGCGTCAGCGTCACTCAGGTGGCGACGATTCATCAGCCCGGCCACCTTGCTGCGGGCACTTACCCCGCCGTGTTCTGACTGCACATGATCGTCAAGGCGCCAATAGAGTTCGCCTTGCAGCACCAGGTTGATGGGTTCCGGCAGTCGCTGGACGATGCCGGGGAGCTTGCGCGCGACGGCTGACCAATCCTGGCCGAGCCGGCCGTCACCTCGGCTGATGAGTTGGCTCAGCCGACCCTGGTGATACACCAGCGTCACTGCAACGCCGTCGACCTTGGGTTGAATCCATACGTCTTGTCGGGTTCCGAGCCACTCATCGACAGCCTTTTCATCGACCAGCTTTTCCAGGCCGGTGTGCGCGACCGGGTGAGCCCGCGTGCCCCGTGAACTGGCCAATGGGTTGTCGGTGGCTTTTGTTAACCGAGTAAAACACGATCGCCACTGAGTCAGGCGATGGCGAGCCTGGTCATAGAGTTCATCGTTGACCGGTGATTGGCCAAGCCGGTGGTAGCTGTCATCCCAAAGTTTGATTTGTTCGGCCAGGGTGTCGACCTGTGATCGGGCGTCCTCGGGGCAATTGTCTGCCCAGGCCCACAAAGGCAGGCCGCTGAGGAAAAGAGCAATCAGTAAACGCATCATGAGCATCCTTGCTCGGAAGGGGCGCCCAGCCTAAGTGATCCAGGCGGCCACAAAAAAGCCCCGACGCTGCGGGGCTTTTTACCGGGTGTTTCGAGTGACTTGAACAGGCCGCCCACGGCCTTCACCGCCTCGTTCTTATCCCGCTTGGCTTCCTGTGTTTGCTGCTTGGCGTCGACCTTGGCCTGGGAGCCAGCCAGTTTGTTACAGCCTTTGTTGACCTGCTCTCCCGTTAATCATCCGGCCAATAAAAAGCCCCGCAGGGTTTACCCTGCGGGGCTTGGTGTGCCGCGAGTGATTACAGGCCTGCAGCGGTGCGCAGGTCGTTGGCGCGGTCGGTTTTTTCCCAGGTGAACGTGGTGAAGGTGTCGTCGCCGACCGTCTTCTGCGCAGGGGTACGACCGAAGTGGCCGTAGGCTGCGGTTTCCTGGTACATCGGGTGCAGCAGGTCGAGCATGGTGGTGATCGCGTAAGGGCGCAGGTCGAAGATCTCACGCACCAGCTTGACGATCTTGTCGTCGCTGATCTTGCCGGTGCCGAAGGTATTCAGCGAGATCGACGTAGGCTGAGCCACACCGATAGCGTAGGAAACCTGAATTTCGCAACGTTCGGCCAGGCCGGCCGCCACGATGTTCTTGGCCACGTAACGACCGGCGTAGGCGGCGGAACGGTCAACCTTGGAAGGGTCTTTACCCGAGAACGCGCCACCGCCGTGACGGGCCATGCCGCCGTAGCTGTCGACGATGATCTTGCGGCCGGTCAGGCCGCAGTCGCCCACCGGGCCACCGATGATGAACTGGCCGGTCGGGTTGATGTGGAACTGGGTGTCCTTGGTCAGCAGCTCGGCAGGCAGCACGTGCTTGACGATCAGCTCCATCACGCCTTCGCGCAGGTCGGCGTAGGACACGTCCGGGTTGTGTTGGGTCGACAGTACAACGGCGTCGATGCCCACCACTTTGCCGCCTTCGTAACGGCAGGTCACCTGGGACTTGGCGTCCGGGCGCAGCCACGGCAGCACGCCGGATTTACGCGCTTCGGCCTGACGCTGCACCAGTTGGTGCGAGAAGGTGATCGGCGCTGGCATCAGCACGTCGGTTTCGTTGCTGGCGTAGCCGAACATCAGGCCCTGGTCGCCAGCGCCCTGATCTTCAGGCTTGGCGCGGTCCACACCCTGGTTGATGTCGGGGGACTGCTTGCCGATGATGTTCATCACGCCACAGGTCGCGCCGTCGAAGCCGACGTCGGAGCTGTTGTAGCCAATCTTGGTGATGACGTCACGGACGATCTGTTCCAGGTCGACCCAGGCCGTGGTGGTGACTTCACCGGCGATGATCGCCACGCCGGTTTTCACCAGAGTCTCGCACGCCACACGGGCGAACTTGTCTTCAGCAATGATGGCGTCCAGCACCGCGTCAGAAATCTGGTCGGCGATTTTGTCCGGATGCCCTTCAGACACGGACTCGGAGGTGAAAAGGGAGTATTCGCTCATCTCGATGATTTCCTGATATTTACCGATGGTGAGTGTCGCCAGCCGGCCGCTGAAAATGGCGGACCTGGATCTGGAAACCATTACGTAAACCTACATAGAGGCTTTCCCCGGGAACGAGTCCCGCAGCGGTGGCCCAACGGGCCAGATCGTCCTGTTCAAAACCCAACCAGAGATCACCGCAGGCCTCCTTGGCCCAACTCTGGTTGTGGCTGCATAAATCTGTAACCAGCAGGCTGCCGCCGGGTTGTAGCAAGTTTGCCATCTGCTTGAGGGCGTCGGCGGGGGCGGCGAAATGGTGCAGGACCATGTTCAGCACCACGCAATCGGCCCGCAGGCTGGTGTCATTCAACGCGTCTGCCAACTGCAGGCTGACATTGCCCAGGGCTTCGCGCTCACACAGCTGGCGCGCCAGTTCGAGCATCGCCGGGCTGTTGTCCAGCGCCGTCACCTGCTGAAAGCGGCGCGCCAGCTCCGGCAGGAAACCGCCGTCGCCAGGGCCGACTTCCAGCGCCGTCGCCTCATTACTGAAGCTCAGCTTGTCCAACAGCGCCAGTACGCTCTCGCGGTATTGCGGTAAACCGGCGATGAGGTCCTGCTGGGCGCGAAACTTCTCGGCAACCCGAGAGAAAAAGTCCTGGCTGGCGGCGGCCCGTTGCCCGTGGACCTGGGCGATGCGCGATTGCACATCCGCCGGCAGGCTCAAGTTGTCGACTTCTTCGAGCAAAGCGCTGTGCAGCTTGCCGCCGAGCAGCTCGGTGTGGGGCAGGGCGCGGCGGTAAAAAATCGCATTGCCTTCACGGCGGGTGGCTACCAGCTCGGCCTGGGCCAGTACCTTGAGGTGGTGGCTCATGCCGGACTGGCCAATCGCAAAGATTTGCGCCAGTTCCAGTACCCCGAAGGAGTCGTTGGCCAGTGCGCGCAGTACGTTCAGGCGTAACGGATCACCAGCGGCCTTGCATAAGGCAGCCAGCTCATCGCCATCGTCAGGACGCAGGGAGGGCACGGGTAGGTTCATAAGGCCAGCAGTCTAGTGATGGGTGTAAATCCCTGCAAGGCCAATATCAAAAAGTTTTGATATTGGTCGATAAGTGGCGGTTATAAGCCGCCGCTATAACCTTTAGACGAAGCCGTGGGGCGTTTCTGCAAGCGATTGCCGGGCAATGCGCAGGAAAAACACCGTCAAGTGACTATCTGTCATTGCCCGCAGGCGGTGGCTGAGGGAAAATGCCGGTCCTTTTTTCGGTTTCTATATTCAAACCCCAGGAGATCAGCGATGCCCAGCCGTCGTGAGCGTGCCAACGCCATTCGTGCCCTCAGCATGGATGCCGTGCAAAAAGCCAACAGCGGCCATCCCGGTGCCCCGATGGGCATGGCGGATATCGCCGAGGTACTTTGGCGTGACTACCTGAAACACAACCCGAGCAACCCGTCGTTCGCCGACCGTGACCGCTTCGTGCTGTCCAACGGCCACGGCTCGATGCTGATTTATTCGCTGCTGCACCTGACCGGCTACGACGTCACTATTGATGACCTCAAGAGCTTCCGCCAGCTGCACAGCCGCACCCCGGGCCACCCGGAATTCGGCTACACCCCAGGCGTCGAGACCACCACCGGTCCCCTGGGCCAAGGCCTGGCCAACGCGGTTGGTTTCGCGCTGGCTGAAAAAGTACTGGGCGCGCAGTTCAACCGCCCTGGCCACAACATCGTCGACCACCACACCTATGTGTTCCTCGGTGATGGCTGCATGATGGAAGGCATTTCCCACGAAGTCGCTTCCCTGGCCGGTACCCTGGGCCTGGGCAAGCTGATTGCCTTCTACGATGACAACGGCATCTCCATCGACGGCGAAGTCGAAGGCTGGTTCACCGATGACACCCCGAAGCGTTTCGAAGCCTACAACTGGCAAGTAATCCGCAACGTGGACGGCCACGATCCGGAAGAGATCAAGACCGCCATCGACACTGCGCGCAAAAGCGAGCAGCCGACCCTGATCTGCTGCAAGACCACCATCGGTTTCGGCTCGCCGAACAAGCAAGGTAAAGAAGACTGCCACGGCGCCCCGCTGGGTGACGCGGAAATCGCCCTGACCCGCGAAGCGCTGAAGTGGAACCACGGCCCGTTTGAAATCCCGGCCGACATCTACGCCGAGTGGAGCGCCAAGGAAAAAGGCCTGGCGACCGAAGCCGAGTGGGACCAGCGTTTCGCTGCCTACTCCGCCGAATTCCCGGTATTGGCCAACGAACTGGTGCGTCGCCTGGCCGGTGACCTGCCTGCCGACTTCTCGGAAAAAGCCTCGGCCTACATCGCCGAAGTCGCGGCCAAGGGCGAGACCATCGCCAGCCGTAAAGCCAGCCAGAACACCCTGAATGCCTTCGGCCCGCTGCTGCCTGAGATCCTCGGCGGTTCGGCTGACCTGGCCGGTTCCAACCTGACCCTGTGGAAAGGTTGCAAAGGTGTTTCGGCGGAAGACGCCAGCGGTAACTACATGTACTACGGCGTGCGCGAGTTCGGCATGAGCGCCATCATGAACGGCGTGTCCCTGCACGGCGGCCTGGTGCCTTACGGCGCGACCTTCCTGATGTTCATGGAATACGCGCGCAACGCCGTGCGTATGGCCGCGCTGATGAAGAAGCGGGTGATCCATGTGTACACCCACGACTCCATCGGCCTGGGCGAAGACGGCCCGACGCACCAGCCGGTCGAGCAATTGACCAGCCTGCGTACCACGCCGAACCTGGATTGCTGGCGCCCAGCCGACGCGGTCGAATCCGCCGTGGCCTGGAAGCACGCCATCGAGCGCAAGGACGGCCCTTCGGCGCTGATCTTCTCGCGTCAGAACCTGCAACACCAAGTGCGTACCGACGCGCAGATCGCCGACATCAGCCGTGGCGGCTACGTGCTCAAGGACTGCGCTGGCGAGCCGGAGCTGATCCTGATCTCCACCGGTTCCGAAGTGGGCCTGACCGTTCAGGCGTACGACAAGCTCACCGAACAAGGCCGCAAGGTGCGTGTTGTATCGATGCCGTGCACCAGCGTGTTCGAAGCCCAGGACGCCGGCTACAAGCAATCGGTATTGCCGCTGCAGGTCAGCGCGCGTATTGCCATCGAAGCGGCTCACGCCGACTACTGGTACAAGTACGTGGGCCTGGAAGGCCGCGTGATCGGCATGACCACCTACGGTGAGTCGGCGCCGGCGCCAGCGTTGTTCGAAGAGTTTGGTTTCACCCTGGAAAACATCCTGGGTCAGGCTGAAGAACTGCTGGAAGACTAAGGCTGTAGATTGAGGTGGCTGTACTGACGCCTTCGCGAGCAAGCCCGCTCCCACATTTGATCGGGTTCACACAGTTGCAATTGTGAACCCATTCAAGTGTGGGAGCGGGCTTGCTCGCGAAAGCGATCTAACAGCCACCCTATTACCCAAGGTAATCGAGAACCCCATGCCTCAACCGCGTCGCTACAAAGTTGCACTCAACGGCTACGGCCGCATTGGTCGTTGCGTCTTGCGTGCTCTGTTCGAACGAGGGGCGGCTGCCGGGTTTGAAATTGTCGCGATCAACGATTTGGCCGACATGGCCAGTATCGAATACCTGACACGCTTTGACTCCACCCACGGCCGGTTCCCCGGCGAAGTGCGGGTCGACGGCGATTGTCTGCATATCAATGGCGACTGCGTAAAAGTACTACGCAGTGCCACCCCCGAGGGCATCGACTGGGCGGCGCTGGGCGTCGACCTGGTGTTGGAATGCTCCGGTGCTTACAACACCCGTGCCGATGGCCAGCGTTTTCTCGACGCCGGTGCGCCGCGTGTGCTGTTTTCCCAGCCGATGGCCAGCGAGGCGGATGTCGACGCCACCATCGTCTACGGCATCAACCAGGACTGCCTGACCGGCAATGAACTGCTGGTGTCCAACGCCTCCTGCACCACCAACTGCAGCGTACCGCTGTTGCGCCTGCTGGATCAGGCGATTGGCCTGGATTACGTGTCTATCACCACCATCCACTCGGCCATGAATGACCAACCGGTGATCGACGCTTATCACCACGAGGACCTGCGGCGTACACGTTCGGCCTTCCAGTCGGTGATACCGGTGTCCACCGGCCTGGCGCGTGGTATCGAACGGTTATTGCCGGAACTTGCCGGGCGAATCCAGGCCAAAGCCGTACGGGTGCCGACGGTGAACGTGTCCTGCCTGGACATCACCATGCAAACCGTCAGCGATACCGATGCCACTGAGGTCAACCGGATTTTGCGCGACGCCGCCACCAGCGGCCCGCTCAAGGGCCTTTTGGCCTACACCGAGTTGCCGCACGCCAGTTGTGATTTCAACCATGACCCGCATTCGGCGATTGTCGATGCCAGCCAAACCCGTGTTTCCGGCCCCAGGCTGGTGAACATCCTGGCCTGGTTCGACAACGAATGGGGGTTTGCCAACCGAATGCTGGATGTTGCGGACCATTATCTGCACATCGCCTCTAAACAACCTCAACAGTAATTCAGGAACTGCGACCCATGACCGTGTTGAAGATGACCGACCTCGATCTGCAAGGTAAGCGCGTACTGATTCGCGAAGACCTCAACGTCCCCGTCAAGGACGGTGTTGTCACCAGCGATGCGCGAATCCTGGCCTCGCTGCCGACCATCAAGCTGGCCCTGGAAAAAGGCGCGGCCGTGATGGTCTGCTCCCACCTGGGTCGCCCGACCGAAGGTGAGTTCTCCGCCGAAAACAGCCTCAAGCCGGTGGCCGATTACCTGAGCAAGGCGCTGGGCCGTGACGTGCCGTTGGTGGCTGATTACCTGGGTGGCGTCGACGTCAAGCCAGGCGACATTGTGCTGTTCGAAAACGTGCGCTTTAACAAAGGCGAGAAAAAGAACAGCGACGAACTGGCCCAGCAATACGCAGCCCTGTGCGACGTGTTCGTAATGGACGCCTTCGGCACCGCTCACCGCGCTGAGGGTTCGACCCACGGCGTGGCCAAGTTCGCCAAAGTCGCCGCCGCCGGCCCGCTGCTGGCCGCTGAGCTGGATGCACTGGGCAAGGCCCTGGGCGCTCCGGCGCAACCGATGGCTGCCATCGTGGCCGGTTCCAAAGTTTCCACCAAACTCGACGTACTCAACAGCCTGAGCCAGATCTGCAACCAGTTGATCGTCGGCGGCGGCATTGCCAATACCTTCCTGGCGGCAGCCGGGCACCCGGTGGGCAAGTCCCTGTACGAGCCGGACCTGCTCGACACCGCCCGCGCCATCGCGGCAAAAGTGAGTGTGCCGTTGCCGGTGGATGTGGTGGTCGCCAAGGAGTTTGCCGAAAGCGCTGCAGCCACCGTCAAGCTCATCGCGGACGTGGCTGCCGACGACATGATCCTGGATATCGGCCCGCAAACAGCGGCCAACTTCGCTGAACTGCTGAAGTCGTCCAAGACCATTTTGTGGAACGGCCCGGTTGGCGTATTCGAGTTCGATCAATTCGGCAACGGCACCAAAGTCCTGGCCCAGGCTATTGCTGAAAGCGCTGCCTTCTCCATCGCCGGCGGTGGCGACACCTTGGCAGCCATCGATAAATATGGCGTTGCTGACCAGATCTCCTACATTTCTACCGGTGGCGGCGCATTCCTGGAATTCGTCGAAGGCAAAGTCCTGCCGGCCGTTGAAGTGCTGGAAACCCGAGCCAAAGGCTAAGGCTCGTGATCCGGAAAAGGAGTCTTCCCATGATCAAGTCGTTGGCACTGGTAATCGCAGCAGGCCTGTTGGCCGGCTGCGGTAGCACGCAACGCGCAGCGCCGGACTCTGAAAAGCCGGCGCCGGGGCAGAAAAAGAGCTGCTACCAGGCTGACTGGCAAGCCGAGACCATGCCGGTGATCAACAAGCGCATCGGCAATGAACGGCTGGAGAAATACGACGCTGCGCCCAACGGTCAGGAACAGGGTTGCCCATGACCGGTCTGATCAATTAACCGACAGCAGTGGCGGCCTTCGAGTCGCCGTTCGAGGATTGGCAATGAAAGGCGTATTCGCCCTGGTTGCAGTGGCCTTATTGGCCGGTTGCAGCAGCATGAACATGTTCAACAAGGCAGAGCCGGCGGACAAGTGGACGACCTGGACTTGCGACAGCAAGGCCGAGATCAACTGGCGCTTTGCCAATCAGGCCCGTTCCGAGGTGGATGTTCGCCTCGGTGGTTCGGACCAGGTTTACCGTCTTAAGCAAGACGTTGCCGCCTCGGGCGTGCTGTACAGCAACGATCAATTGGCGTTTCACACAAAAGGTGAGGAAGGCCTGATTTACTGGGTCGCCACCGATGATTTGATTGGGCGTGGCTGCAAGGCCCAATAAGACAGAACAGGGTCTGGAATGTGATGAGATCAAAAATGTGGGAGCGAGCAAGCCTGCTCCCGCAGTAGATCCGGTTCCAAAGTGACATGGATTTTGAACCGGACACTGCAATAACGATTCAGCAGGCCAGGCCTTAACCCCTTGATCTGCAATAACTTGAATAGCAGTCGCCGCTACGGCAGGCTTGCACGATTAACGACCCTCGATCGGGAGAGACAACACAATGGCACTTATCAGCATGCGTCAAATGCTGGACCACGCAGCCGAGTTCGGCTACGGCGTCCCAGCCTTTAACGTCAACAACCTTGAGCAGATGCGCGCCATCATGGAAGCCGCTGACAAGACCGACTCCCCAGTGATCGTCCAGGCTTCGGCCGGTGCCCGCAAATACGCCGGCGCCCCGTTCCTGCGTCACCTGATCCTCGCGGCGATCGAAGAATTCCCACACATCCCGGTGTGCATGCACCAGGACCACGGCACCAGCCCTGACGTGTGCCAGCGCTCCATCCAACTGGGCTTCAGCTCGGTGATGATGGACGGCTCCCTGGGCGAAGACGGCAAGACCCCAACCGACTACGAGTACAACGTGCGCGTCACCCAACAGACCGTGGCCATGGCTCACGCCTGCGGCGTCTCGGTTGAAGGCGAGCTGGGTTGCCTGGGTTCCCTGGAAACCGGGATGGCCGGCGAAGAAGACGGCATCGGCGCCGAAGGCGTGTTGGACCACAGCCAAATGCTGACCGACCCGGAAGAAGCGGCCGACTTCGTGAAGAAGACCCAAGTGGACGCCCTGGCCATCGCCATCGGCACCAGCCACGGCGCTTACAAGTTCACCAAGCCACCTACCGGCGACGTGTTGGCCATCGACCGCATCAAGGAAATCCACAAACGCATCCCTAACACCCACCTGGTGATGCACGGTTCTTCCTCGGTACCGCAAGAGTGGCTGGCGATCATCAACCAGTACGGCGGCGACATCAAAGAAACCTACGGCGTGCCGGTTGAAGAAATCGTCGAAGGCATCAAGTACGGCGTGCGCAAAGTCAACATCGACACCGACCTGCGCCTGGCGTCCACCGGCGCGATGCGTCGCCTGATGGCCACCAACCCGAGCGAATTTGACCCACGTAAATTCTTCGGCGCCACCGTGACCGCGATGCGTGACGTGTGTATCGCTCGCTACGAAGCGTTTGGTACTGCCGGTAATGCTTCGAAGATCAAACCGATCTCGTTGGAAGCGATGTACCAGCGGTATTTGAAAGGTGAGTTGAACGCTAAGGTGAACTAAGCCTTAAGCGTTTAAAAAGAAGCCCGCAGCGATGCGGGCTTTTTTGTGGGTGGGATTTGATCAGGCGGCGGTATCGAAGCCTCGGTGCTCGATGACGCGGAACACATCACTCACGTCCTGCACCAGAATACGTGCGGTATTGGCCACGTTATTCAGGTCGCGCTCGGCGAAGTCCGGCAGGCTGGAGCAGGCCATCAGGTTGAGGTGTTCGAGGGCGGCGTTGAGGCGTTCGCGCAGGCAGGCGTGGAGGTCGGGCAATGGGGCGGCGCTGTCGATCAAGAGCACGGGTGAATCGGTGGCGGACTCGGTGCAGGGGTAGAAGCGGCGGGGTGGTAATGGGTCGGTCATGGCAAATATTCCTCGTATCTAGAAGGACTACCGCCGATCGCTGCGAAACGAATGGGTGGTAGCTGTGTGCGGGTTCGCAGACCGAGGATACGAGGAACCCGGCAGACCCGAAGGTCTCCCACACACAGCCACCATAAAGTAAACGTCGGGCGCAGAAGCGCTCCACGTTGCATTCATGATGCTCGGTTACACACGTATCGTTAGGGCTGCGAAACCCTATCGCTGTTCTCAGCGACCGGCGAACTATAAGCGGCGATCTGTCTGCCCGCAACGGTCGTGTAAGACCAACCTCGATCTCTAAATCGATGGAGATCCAATGTGGGAGTCGGGCTTGCCCGCGATGGCGGTGTGTCAGGCACGCAAATATTGGCTCATTCACTGCCATTGCGGGCAAGCCCGGCTTCCACACGGACAAGCGGTGTGTTTAAGCGGTTGGATTGCCCATGAAGTGTCCTTGGGTTTATCAGACATTGCCTACAAATCGAAACGCCCCGGTGTTTTTACAATCGGAAGTTTCCGGGAACGAGTGAATTGAGTTCGCTGTGTTTTCACAGTTTTTCTGTTTTGTTCGTGCGTCATTGAAAGCGCGCTTTTTTCGGCCTCGGATCATTTAAGGTTTGGCCTTGATGATATTCAATGATGGAGAATTGATGATGGGTTTTATTAAAACAGTTGGCGTCATTCTGGCGCTGGCAGCAACAGGCTCTTTTGCATACGCGGATAGCCGGATTTTTACCGCGTCTGTTGATGATAAAGGCCAGATTACTGCGCAATCACCCCAGTGGCTGAAAGAGATAAAGTTGACGGCGCAGCCTGATTATTTCTCGGAATACAAAGTCCGCTTCGTGCCCGGTGTCTTTAAGCAGCCGCCACGATTCTGTACAGTTTCCGTCACGGATGTCAGTTCCAATGAACATATCTTTTATGGCCATGCCAAGTTGGGCAGTGTCCCGGCCATCAACTACGTCAACGTATTAACACTCAAAGTAGGCAATAACAAACCCTCCGGCGATTCTTCGATGGGCTTTATGCTGATGTGCGTTGAATAAACCCTCCAAGCAGCCCCGCTGTTAACGGGGCTTCTTTCTCGCGCTACTCGTGGTCAATGTCCAACTTGGCAAACGTCACGCGTGCGCCTTCCTTACTGTTCCCACTGTTGTCCTGCACATACACCCCTGCCTTGAAGTACAGCGGTTTCGCAGCCCACGCGGCGCCAATGCGCTCGTTCCATTGGCCGTCTGCGGCAGATACGCTGAGCAAGCCGGCCTTATTGAGGTTGATCACATAGGTGAAGCTCTTATCCAATGGCACGTTACTGGCGACGGTGACCACGCGCCCCTCACCATCATCCGGGCGCATGCGCACCTTGGCGACGATGTTGCCGGTCTGGGTCTTTTCCTTGAATTGGTATTCCAGCTTGATCAGCGGTTTCTGGCTGTCGTACGCGTGAATCTGGCCGATGACCACTTTGCCGCTGGAAGGCACTTGGTTGACGGTCACGGTGGCGCGCAGGAAGTTGTTGGCCTCGTTGTAAGTCCAGTTGCGCAGGCGCCCGTCGGCGTAGGTTTCGCGCAGTTCGCTGCGCGGGTAGATGGCGTTTTCGGTGCGGGTGCCGGTCACGGGTGTCCAGAATTGCACGTTGCTGCCTTCGGCCTGGAAATATTGGTCCTTGAAGCCGCTCAACAGTTTTGGGGTGTCGATGGTCGCAGGCGGGGAGCCGACAGGAATGCTCAGGTTCCAGGTGGAAAGGTCGATCATGGTGTTGGCCTTTTACAGAGGGTGACGGCTTTGGCCCGGGGGCCTTACAGGTTCTTTATAAGCGCTGATCGTCCTGTTGTTAAACAATTGCTGGCAATTTATTGGCGTCAGAGGAATGCCAAAAAGCCATGTTTCCCATGGCCCGTGGGCTGTGGGTCCTTACCGTTAGTCGGCTTCCTAAGCTTTGGCGCAATGATGGCACCCACGTCACTTCTGATTTTTTAGAACCGGGGCTAGAGTGAGGCCTCAGTGTTTGTCCGGTTTTTGGATGAGAAGTGACCGGTGCAGCTCCTCAAGGAAGATACGTAGCATGGATTGCGCTCCATACCTCGGCGATGGCAGTTCGGTTCTTCTGGTGGTCGACGACTACCCGGAAAACCTCATCAGCATGCGTGCGCTTTTGCAGCGTGAAGATTGGCAAGTGATGACCGCGGCTTCAGGGCTGGAGGCGTTGGAATTATTGTTGGCGCACGAAGTGGACCTGGTGCTGCTGGACGTGCGCATGCCGGGCATGGATGGCTTTGAGGTGGCGCGGCTGATGCGTGGCAGCCAGCGTACGCGCATGACGCCGATTATTTTTCTGACGGCACATGCACAGTCTTCTGCGGCGGTACTCGAAGGCTACGCCAGTGGCGCCATCGACTACCTGTTCAAGCCCTTTGACCCCCATATTCTAAAACCCAAGGTGCAAGCCCTGCTCGAGCAGCAGCGCAACCGCCGAGCCTTGCAGCGCCTGAGCCGTGACCTGGAATCCGCGCGGGCCTTTAATGCCTCTGTGCTGGACAACGCCGCCGAGGGCATCCTGGTGGTGGGTGAGGCCAGTGTGATCCAGTATGCCAACCCGGCCATTTCGCGGTTGCTGAATGCCACGATGGCCGAGTTGCAGGGCGAGAGCTTTCTGAGTTTCCTGCAAAAACCCCATGTGCCCACGTGGTTGGGGTTCCCGATGTACGAGGCGTATCGCAAGGGCGAGACCTGGCGCCAGCACGACGCTATTTTGCGCACCGGCCGTGGCCAGCAGGTGCCGGTGGCGTTGTCCTGCGCGCCGTTGCCCGCCGAGCAGAAGGCTATGGTGGTGACGGTGCTGGACATGTCCGAGGTGCGCCACCTGCATCAGCAACTGGAGTTCCAGGCGGTGACCGACCCGTTGACCGGGCTGCTGAATCGACGTGGCTTCCACCAGGCGGTGGAGAACACCTTGCTGCGCAGCGAACGTAATGGGCTGTCGCTGGTGTTGTTGTACCTGGACCTCGACGGCTTCAAGCGCGTCAACGACTCGCTGGGCCACGACGCCGGGGATCGGGTGCTGCGCTGGGTCTCGGAACAAATGCAGGCGTGCCTGCGCTCCTACGACATTCTCGGGCGCATGGGCGGAGATGAGTTCACCGCCTTGCTGGAGTTGGAGTTTCCCGAGCAGGCGGCGAAGATTTCGGAAAAACTGATCGAGCGCGTGTCTGTCTGTCAGCAAGTCGATGGGTTGGATGTCATGCTCGGCGTCAGCATTGGTATTGCGACCTTTCCGGACTGCGGCGCTGACTTGAATGGCCTGCTGCGCGCGGCGGATATCGCCATGTACGAAGCCAAGCGTGCAGGGCGTCAGCAATATCGCTATTACGATCAGGAAATGAACGGCCGTGCCCGTTCGCGCCTGATGCTCGAAGACAGTGTCCGTACCGCGATTCAAAATAAGGATTTCGCCCTGGTCTACCAGCCTCAGGTGTCGCTGGAGGATGGGCGTTTGCGCGGCGTCGAGGCGCTATTGCGCTGGCAGCACCCGAGCGTCGGTGATGTGCCGCCGGGCTTGTTTTTGCCGTTGCTGGAAGAGGCGCGGCTGATCAGCCAGTTGAGCGCCTGGATCTACCAGCAAGTCGCTGCCCAGCGCCGCGCCTGGCAAGCCACCTTCGATGACGAGTTGGTGCTGAGCGTGAGCCTGAGCAGCAGCCAGTTCAACATGCCCAACCTGGCCAGCCAACTGCAGCAGGTCCTTGAGCGGTATGGGTTGCAGGGGCGCCAGTTGGAAGTGGAGATCAGCGAAGACAGCTTGATGAGCAACCTTGAGGAAACCCACAAGCAGCTCAAACTGTTGCGTCAGATCGGGGTGCGTATTGCCCTGGATGACTTCGGTCTGGGCCGCTGTTCGCTGGCCCATTTGCGGGATCTGGAGTTCGACACGCTCAAGCTGGACCCGCAACTGGTGGCACGCCTGCCAGGCTCGGTGCGCGATGCGGCGATGGCCCGCAGTATTATCCAGTTGTGCGGGCACTTTGATGTGTTGGTGATCGCCGAGGGTGTGGAAACCCTGGAGCAGTCCCAGTGGCTCAAGGCGAATGGTTGCTCGTGTATTCAAGGGCCGTGGGCGGCACAGCCGCTGGTGGCCGAGGAAATGGCGATCTGGCCCCACCCCCGCGCGCTGTGAATTCGCTACACTGGCGCCCATTCGAACCCTGTTGCAGACCCCATGACCGCGCTGAAATACCTCCAGGCCTACCCCGCAGCGCTCCAGGAGCAAGTGCGCCAATTGATCGCCAAGGACCAATTGGGCGCCTACCTGGAGCAGCGTTACCCCGAACGTCATGCGGTGCAGAGCGACAAGGCGCTGTACAGCTATGCCCTGGCCTTGAAGCAGGAACACCTGCGTAACGCGCCGGCCATTGACAAAGTGCTGTTCGACAACCGACTGGACCTGACCCACCGCGCCCTGGGCCTGCACACCACGATTTCACGGGTGCAGGGCGGGAATCTCAAATCCAAGAAAGAGATTCGCATCGCCGCGTTGTTCAAGGAAGCCGCGCCGGAGTTTCTGCGCATGATCGTGGTACACGAGCTGGCGCACTTCAAGGAGTCGGACCACAACAAAGCGTTCTACAAACTCTGCGAATACATGATGCCGGGCTACCATCAGGTGGAATTCGACCTGCGGGTTTACCTCACGTATCGCGACTTGCAGGGCAAGTCCTAACCACATAAGGCTTTTGACCATGGACGTGAGCAAGACCAAAAGCAGTTTTTACCGCCGCCTGTACGTGGCGTACCTGATCGACAGTGGGCAGGCCAGCAGTGTCCCGGCGTTGACCGATGCCACCGGCATGCCGCGTCGCACAGCGCAGGACACGATTGCGGCATTGGCCGACCTGGATATCGTGTGTGAGTTCGAGCAGGCAGACGGCGCGCGCAATCATGCCGGGCACTATCGGGTTCGTAACTGGGGGGCGATTGATCGGGTGTGGATCGAGGCCAATCTGGCGTCGATCAAGCAGGTGTTGGGGTATCCCTGAATGTGGCGGTGATTGGGCTGAGGCTTTCGCGAGCAAGCCCGCTCCCACATTCGACCGCGTTTCAGCGGTCGGACGCGGTCAACTGTGGGAGCGGGCTTGCTCGCGAAAGGGCCATCAGGCGCGTCGCATGCCTATATGGGGAATATCGTCTTCCAGGTATTCCTCACCCGCCACCACAAAACCGTACCGCCCGTAATACCCCTGCAAATGCGCCTGGGCTGACAGAAAGATCGGCGTCTCAGGCCAGATGTCTTCAATGCGCTTGAGGGTCTCTTCCATCATTTGATGGCCAAGCCCGGTGCCGCGTGCCGCCGGCGCAACGATCACTCGGCCGATCACCACATCGCCACCCTGTGATTCCGGGTCGAGCAAGCGCAGGTACGCCAGCAACTCGTCATCCTTCCAGGCCATCAAGTGGTGGGTATCACCCGAAAGATCCTGCCCATCGAGGTCCGGGTAAGCGCATTTCTGTTCAACGACAAACACCTCGCTGCGTAGGCGCAAAACCGCGTAAAGCTGCTCCTTGCCCAAGTCATCGTGATGTTTGCAAACCCATTCAACGGTCATGGCGTGCTCTCTTATTAATGTCTGTGGTCGATAGTAAGCGCCACCGGCTCCCCTGTCTAAATCGAGCTTTTTTGTGAATGGCGTCAATTTGCCACCATTCAGTGCAATCGCTGCGGGCTTCTTTGTGTAATCTGCAATGCAGGCTCATTGATGAGCTACTGTTATCAGGCCACTGCCTGCCCGCCAAGGACTTTGAGCATGCCGCGATTTTCTCGTGCCGTTGCTTTGATAGGAGTGTTGTTGCTGGCCCAGCCTGCGGTCGCACAACGCCTGCGCCTGGTAGCGGATGCCTGGCCGCCTTTTACGGATTCGACCTTGATCAACGGCGGCTTGGCCACTGACATCGTCAGCACCGCCCTTGCTCGCGCAGGCTACGGCAGTGACTTTGAACAAGTGCCTTGGGCCCGGGCGCTGATGGGCGTGGGTGACGGCCGCTATGACGTACTGATCAATGCCTGGTACGACGATGCACGTACGAAACTGGGGCAGTTTTCCGCTGAGTACCTGCTTAACCGTGTGCGCTTTATCAAGCGCCGCGATGATCCCATCGACTATCAGAACCTGGAGCAACTGCACGACGAAGCCATCGCCGTGGTGCGCGGGTATGCCTATTCGGCGGCGTTCGATCAGGATGCACGCCTGCAGAAGGTGCCTGTGCATAACTTCGCCATGGCCGTGCGCATGCTCGCGGCGCAGCGCGTGAGGCTGACGCTGGAAGATGAATATGTTGCCCGCTATTACCTGGCCCGCGAGTCGGCGCGGGTGCGCAATGCGGTGGAGTTTTTACCCAAGCCGCTGAGTGAAAACAGCCTGCATATTCTGGTGAGCCTGAAGAACCCCGAGCATGAGCAGATCGTCGCCAGCTTTGACCGGGAGATTGCGAAGATGAAGGTCGACGGCAGTTACGAGCGGTTGATGAAAGCGCATGGGATGTGACGCGGTCGCTGGAGCACTCGCCGCAACAGCCCGTTAGCCAAAGATTAAGTCGCGCTGGTATCTTTGATCAGGTGCGCCGCCAGCGTTCGCAACGGCCCCAACTGCCGACAGATCAACGCTAATTGTGTTTGCACCAACCGCTGTCCTTCATCGATCTCATCCGGCATCTGTTCCAGTTCCGCCGCCAGGGCTTCCTCGGCATCGCTCTGAATCGCGACCGGCTGCTTATTCGCCAGCCCGGTGGCGATCTCATCGATGCTCGCCGCCAGGCTGTTGCCAGCGCCCTCGATCAGGTGCTCATGCACTTCGGCCGGCAGTTGGGTCTCGCGGTGTGCGCCCAGCCCCGACAGGTAGCTGAGCAAGGTGTGCGACAGCACCAGGAAGCGGAAGCCGACGTCGGCTTCCTTACGGAAATGCCCCGGCTCCATCAACATATTGGCCAGTGTGGTGGACAGCGCCGCATCCGCGTTGTGGGCGTTGCGCCGCGCCAGCCGATAAGCCAGGTCGTCGCTCTTGCCCGCCGCGTATTGCTGCATGATTTGGCGCAGGTAGATGCTGTTGCAGGTCAGGGTGTTGGCCAGCACCTTGTTCAGGCGGCGACCTTGCCAGTCCGGCAGGAACAGGAAGACCGCCAGGCCGGCGATCAGGCTGCCGAGCAAGGTATCCAACAGCCGTGGCAGGAACAGCCCGTAGCCATCGCCGACCTGGTTGAAGCAGAACAACACCATCAGCGTGATTGCCGCCGTGGCCAGGGTGTAGCGGGTGGTGCGGTTGATAAAGAACACCAGGCCTGCGGCAATAGCGAACAGCGACTGCACCAACGGGCTTGGGAACAGATCGAACAGCGCCCACGCCACGGTCAAACCAATGGCAGTGCCGATGATCCGTTGGCCAAGCTTGCGCCGGGTTGCGCCGTAGTTGGGCTGGCAGACGAACAGGGTGGTGAGGATGATCCAGTAACCCTGAGAAGCGTGAATGGCATGCAAGGTGCCATAACCGATGGTCAGCGCCAGGGCGAGGCGCAAGGCATGGCGGAACAGCAGTGACGTCGGCGTCAGCTGCGTGCGCAGGCGCGTCCACATTTCTTTCAGGTTGCGCGGGGCGCGGTCCAGCAGGTTGCTGTCGGTCGCATCGGCGAGTGAGTCGGGGTTGCTGGCGTCGCCAAGCAGACGGTCAAGCGTGGACAAGTTGGCGGCCAAGGCCCGCAACGAGCGCAACAGGCCGCGCCACGCGGGGTTGCTCTGGATGCGCAGGTGTTCCAGCGAGGCATTCAGGTCGCCCAGGGCTTCGGCGAAGCTGTCGTCATAAACGAAGGGCTGGCGCAGCTGGATCGACTCGCCCAGGCTCTGGCAGGCCTTGCCTTGCTGGCGTAGCAGGCGCTGGCAGCGGAACAGCACATCGCTGTGGAAGAAGGCGTCGGCCAGGGCGTTGTAAGGGTAGTGGGACGAACTGGCGCGCTCGTGGATGTCCTGGGCCAGGAAGTACAGCTTCAGGTAGCGGCTGACCTTCGAGCCCGGTCGACCATTGCCCACCCGGTGCAGGATGATTTCTTTCGCCGCATTCAACGCCGCAACAACGCGACCATTTTGCTGGGCCAGTTCCAGCCGCCGCGCTTCCACATCCAATTGACGGATCGGTTCGAACAGCGACGATTTGAGTTTGAGGTAGCGCCCCAATTCGCGAAACAGCCGCGCCAGGCTCTGTTGCACCGGCTGGTTGGAAAACAGTGCCTGCCACAGCACCGACAACACGCCATACCAGGCGGCACCAGCCACCAGCAGCAGCGGCTCATGCCAGAAGTCGCTGACAGCCCCCCCGCGCTGGTCCACGCCGATCATGGTGTACACCGACAGGATCAAGGTGGCCGACGCAATCGCGCCATAGCGTTCGCCGAGGGCGCCGAGCATGGTCAGGCAGAAACTGGCCAGGGCCAGGGCGATGGCGAAAATCCAGGGATAAGGGAACAGCAGCTCCACCGACAGCGCAGCGATGCTGAAACACACCAGCGTTACCGCCAGGGCATTGAGGCGGCCTTGCCAGCTGTCATCGGTCTCGGCCAGGGCGCTGGCGATAATCCCCAGGAACAGCGGGATCAGCAGGGTCATTTCATCCTGATACCAGCACAGCGCCATGCTGCCGGTGAGGGCGATGAACACCCGTACGCTGTAACTGAATTTATCCAGCGCCCACAGGCGCCGCATGGACTGCTTGAACGAGGTCGATGACATGAAGTCTGGAGTCTTCCTGGACGATGCCGCTAAATTGAGCCAGTAATGACGCCACGGCAAGCGTGGCGATCACATCCAACAGCAAAATATATTCCCGCCATTGCATTCCAAATAGGGAATGCAATCAATGTGGGAGGGGGCTTGCTCCCGATAGCGGTGCAACAGTCACTCATGAATTGACTGCTACACCGCCATCGGGAGCAAGCCCCCTCCCACATTTTTTACCGCGCAGTGTCAGGCGTATTGCGCCGCGGCGTAGCCCGACGCCCACGCCCACTGGAAGTTGAACCCGCCCAGGTGACCGGTCACATCCAGCACTTCGCCGATGAAGTACAACCCCGGGCTTTTCAGCGATTCCATGGTCTTGGACGACACTTCGCGCGTATCCACACCGCCCAGTGTCACCTCGGCGGTGCGGTAGCCCTCGGTGCCGGCCGGCACCAGTTGCCAGCTCGCCAGTTTTTGCGCGATGTCGGCCACTTCGGCGTGGGTGTACTGCTTCATCGGCTTGGACACGAACCAGGTTTCCGCCAGCAGGTTGGCCATTTTCTTGGTGAAGATCTCACCCAGCAGGGTTTTCAACTCGCTGTTGGGGCGTTCGACCTGTTGCTGTTGCAACCAGGCGTGGGCGTCGTGGTCGGGCAGCAGGTTGATTTCCACCGTGTCGCCGGATTCCCAGTACGAGGAAATCTGCAAAATCGCCGGGCCGCTCAGGCCACGGTGAGTGAACAGAATGTTCTCGCGAAAGCTCTGGTCATTGCAGCTGACCAGGCAATCCACGGAGGTGCCCGACAACTCGCCACACAAATCCTTGAGCTGGTCGGTGATGGTGAACGGCACCAGCCCGGCGCGGGTCGGCAGCAGTTCATGGCCGAACTGCTTGGCCACTTGGTAACCAAAGCCGGTCGCGCCCAAGGTCGGAATCGACAGGCCGCCCGTCGCGATCACCAGGGATTCGCAGCGCAGCTCACCCAAGGTGGTTTGCAGCTGGTAACCGCTCTCGAGCTTGGCGATTTCCTCGATCGAGGTGTCCAGGTGCAGGCTCACGCCGGTCTGGATGCATTCATCGAGCAGCATGCCGAGGATGTCGCTGGACTTGTTATCGCAGAACAACTGGCCGAGCTTTTTCTCGTGGTACGGCACGCCATGCTTGGCAACCAGAGCGATAAAATCCCACTGGGTGTAGCGGGCCAGGGCCGACTTGCAAAAGTGCGCGTTGTGCGAGAGGAAGTTGGCGGGCTCGGTGTACATATTGGTGAAATTGCAGCGGCCACCGCCGGACATCAGAATCTTCTTGCCGGCCTTGTTCGCGTGGTCGATCAACATCACTTTGCGCCCACGCCCGGCAGCGGTCAGCGCACACATCAAGCCTGCGGCGCCGGCGCCAATGATCACAACTTCGGTCGAGCGCACAGCCATGTCCTCATACAAATTCTGAATTGAAATACAGTCAAATGTGGGAGGGGGCTTGCTCCCGATAGCGGTGTGTCAGCCAGAATTCTATCAACTGATACACCGCCATCGGGAGCAAGCCCCCTCCCACATTAGATCTCCATTGGAGGGGAGCTCTTTACAGGATGCGCACGCGCAACGAACGGCCTTTGATCTTGCCGTCGTTCAAACGCTGCAACGCCTGCTTGGCGATCCCGCGCTCCACGGCCACGAAGGCCTGGAAGTCAAAGATCGCGATCTTGCCGACCTGTGCGCCCGGGATGCCGGCTTCACCGGTCAGTGCACCGAGGATGTCCCCCGGGCGGACTTTGTCTTTGCGGCCGGCGGCGATGCACAGGGTGCTCATCTGTGGCAGCAGCGGGCCACCGCTTTGTGGCTTGAGGTTGTCCAGTTGGTCCCAGTTCAACGGCGATTTCTGCAATTGCTCGATGGCCTGGGCGCGGTGCGCTTCCGACGGCGCCACGAGGCTGATCGCAATCCCTGTCTCACCGGCACGCCCAGTACGGCCTACGCGGTGGATGTGGATTTCCGAATCGCGGGCCAGCTCGACGTTGATCACCATGTCCAGCGAGTCAATGTCCAGACCACGGGCGGCTACGTCGGTCGCCACCAGCACCGAGGTGCTACGGTTGGCGAACATCGCCAGCACCTGGTCACGGTCACGCTGTTCCAGGTCGCCATGCAGGCCGACGGCGGAAATGCCCTTGGCCGTCAGGTGATCCACGGTTTCCTGCACTTGCTGCTTGGTGAAGCAGAACGCTACGCACGACGCCGGGCGGAAATGCGCGAGCACCTTGGTCACGGCGTCCATGCGCTCTTCCGGCGAGATCTCGTAGAAACGCTGCTCGATCTGGTCATCGGAGTGGAAGGCTTCAGCTTTCACTTGCTGCGGCGCGCGCATGAATTTCGACGCCAACTGCTTGATGCTCACCGGGTAGGTGGCCGAGAACAGCAGGGTCTGGCGGCGTGCCGGGGTCTTGCTGATGATGTCTTCGATGGCGTCGTAGAAGCCCATGTCGAGCATACGGTCGGCTTCATCGAGGATCAGCGTGTTCAAGCCGTCCAGTACCAGCGAACCTTTGCGCAGGTGCTGCTGGATGCGACCCGGGGTGCCGACGATGACGTGGGCGCCGTGCTCCAGGGAAGCGATCTGCGGGCCGAGGGACACGCCGCCGCACAGGGTAAGCACCTTGATGTTGTCTTCGGCGCGGGCCAGACGACGGATTTCCTTGGCGACCTGGTCGGCCAGCTCACGCGTCGGGCACATCACCAGGGCCTGGCAGCCGAAGTAGCGCGGGTTGATCGGGTTCAACAGACCGATACCGAAGGCGGCGGTCTTGCCGCTGCCGGTCTTGGCCTGGGCAATCAGGTCCAGCCCTTTGAGGATCACCGGCAAGCTTTGCGCCTGGATCTGCGTCATCTCGACATAACCCAGCGAGTCGAGGTTAGCCAGCATGGCGGCGGAGAGCGGCAAAGTATTAAAAGCGGTGGCGATGGTAGTCACGGGACTGGCTCTGCAAAACAAAATGTTGCGCAGTGTACCAGTCCCACAGGATTTTCCCCGCAAGTTCTAGACGGGAAGCCTGTTAATGCTCGATGTCGTGCTCGCGGCTGATCACGCGCTTGCCGTCGGTGGGCGACAGTTGCAGGAAGATCGCCGCCGCCAGCATGGCCATGATGCCCACGGTGAGGAAGGTCAGTTGGAAGGCGCCGAGCACGGTGCTGACACCATCGTTGCCCGACTCGGCGGTAAAACCGCCGAGCAAGGCACCGGCACACGCGACGCCCAGGCTCAGGGACAATTGCGCCACCACCGAGAGCAAACTGTTGCCGCTGCTGGCCTGGGCATCGTCCAGGTCGATCAGGGTGACGGTGTTCATCGCGGTAAATTGCAGGGAGTTGATCGCCCCGAGGATCGCCAGCATGCCCAGCAGCAACCAGTAAGGCGTCTGTTCACTGACCAGGCCCATGCTCGCCAGCATGATGCCAAGCGCCAAGGTATTGCCGGTCAGCACCACGCGGTAGCCGAGGCGTTCGATCAAGGTGCGGGCAATCGACTTGGCAAACATCGCCGCCGCCGCCAGCGGCAGCATGCTCATCCCGGCTTCCGATGGCGAGTAACCCAGCGCCACCTGCAACAGCAGCGGCACCAGGAATGGCAAGGCGCCGCTGCCCAGGCGCGCAAACAGGTTGCCGAGAATGCCCACTGCAAAAGTCCGGGTCTTGAACAGCACCGGCGAAAACAGCGGGTTATCGATATGGCCGGCGCGCAGCCAGTAGGCCGCGAGGCACGCCAGCCCGCCAAACAGCAGCAACATTACCCGCAGATGCGGCAGGTGCAGTTCGCCCAGGCCTTCCATGGCGATGGTGATCAACACCATCGCCGCGCCAAACAGCACAAACCCCATGCTGTCAAAGCGCGTGCGCTCACTGCCGCGCAGGTCGGGGATCAGTTTCCACACGGCGTAACAGCCGATCATGCCCACCGGCAGGTTGATCAGAAAAATCCAGTGCCAGGTCAGGTATTGCACCATCCAGCCGCCCATGGTCGGGCCAAGCAACGGGCCGAGCAGGCCGGGGATGGTAATGAAGCCCATGATCCGCACCAGCTCGGAGCGCGGGTAAGCGCGCAGCACAACGAGGCGCCCGACCGGCAACATCAGCGCCCCGCCCAAACCCTGGATGACCCGCGCGCCGACCAGCATGGTCAAGCTGCTGGACAGGGCGCACAACAGCGAACCAATGCTGAACAGCATGATCGCGCCGAAGAAGATTTTCTTGGTGCCAAAGCGGTCGGCGATCCAGCCCGAGGCCGGAATGAGCAAGGCGACGGTGAGCATGTAGGCGATCACCACCCCTTGCATGCGCAGCGGGTTTTCGGCGAGGTCCCGGGCCATGGCCGGCAGGGCTGTGTTGAGAATCGTCCCGTCCAGCGACTGCATGAAGAAGGCAATCGCGACCACCCAGGGGAGCCAGCGGGCGGTTTTGGCATCAAGAGGGGCGCGATTCGGCATGGGCGACCTTTTGGTTAGCAGGCTATGTGTCGGCGATTATGCGCCATCCGTTGCGCCTTTTCCCACTGGCGGTTCGTCTAAATCTGGCAATGGCGCGTGCTCCCCGACCAGGAAATCCAGCAGGGCGCGGTGCACCGCCAACGCCGCCTCGCGAGACTCAAGGTCGAGCAAGTGACCGGTGTGCTCGGCGACGGCGAACGTGCTGCGCCCCACATATTTATTGAACAGCCGGGCCTCGGTTGCCGGGGTGTATTCATCCAGCGCGCCGTTGATGAAATGCACCGGGGTTTCGATTTGAGTGAGTGCCGGCAGGTAGTTGCCGTCGCCCAGGCCCAGCACCTGGTGGATATGAAAGCGTGCCTGGCGGTACTCGGTAGTCGCCATGCCCGACAGGTGCCGATGGTTATTGCGCTTGAGCCGGGGGCACAGGTATTTGCCGACGGTTTCGTTTAGCAGGTGGCCGACGGCGGACTTATCATCCGCCTCGATCAGCACCCGCACGCGTTCCACGTAATCGAGCATCGCCTGGTTGAGGTTGGGCGCAAGGGCCATCACCACCGAGCTTTGAATGGAGGGCGGGTTGTGGGCCAGGGTCAGCAACGTGGAGATGCCGCCCCAGGAGGCCGACACCAGATGGTTGACCTGAAACCGGTCAACCAGCGCGCGCAGGATTTGTACCTCGTCGTCCTTGGTCACAAGGTCCAGGTTCGTGTTGTGCTCGCGCGAATGGCCGGAGAACGGCAGGTCGAACAGCAACACATTGAAGTGTTCCGCCAGGCATTTGCTGGTGCGCGCAAACGAGCGGGTGGTGGACAGGGCCCCATTGACCATCAGGACGGTTTTTCTTTGCGGGTGGTGACCTAGCTGCTCTACGTGAACGTTGTAGTGTTTGAACAGCTTTTCTATGACAAAACTTCCATGGTCCATGTCAACGCTCCAGCTTGCCCTATCCCGGGCAAGGTCGTGCATCACGTGCGAACACGTGGGGTGGTGGCGGGGTGCCACTAACCGTTATAACGAGGTTTTTTGCGGGCGACAACAGGCCGCACAGGGAGAAGTGTGAGATGGGATTTTGCGGTAGGAAGGGGTGAAACGGGGGTGTCAGAAACGAACACAGAATATTGTGGGAGCTGGCTTGCCTGCGATGGCATCACTGCGGTCCTGCTGACACACCGAGTTGTCTGCATCGCAGGCAAGCCAGCTCCCTAATAAGCCAGTTGCCACATTGGGTTTTGTATTTACAGGGTTAAGGTCAGGCGCTTGACCAACGCCCCCGGCAGCAAGTTGGACGCGGTATTACGCTGGCTGTACGTACTGGCCGACAACAGCAGTTCCCGCTCGGCGGTCAGCGCTTCGAGTTGTGAGCCGAGCAGGCTATAGACGCTGTCATCAAAGCGCATGGTGCTGACCGGCGCCTTGATTTCGCCGTCCTCCACCCAGAAGGTGGCGAAGCGCGTCATGCCGGTCAGGCGTGCGGCCGGCAGGTCGGAGTAGTTCAGGTACCACAGGTTGCTGATATACAGCCCGGTGCCCAACTGCTTGAGGATATCGGCCTGGGCCAGGCTGCCCGCCGCCATCTGCAAGGCGCTGGGCGACTCGTCGCTGCTCGCCCCGTTGGTGCTCAGGCCGTATTCGGCGGCACTGCGCGAGTTGATCAACTGGCCTTGCGCCTTGCCCGCATTGATCAGCGTGACATCCCCGCGCGGGTAGCCTTCGGTGGAAAACGCCTGGCTCAGTGAGCCGCTGATCTGCTCATCGACTTTTAGCAAGGGGCTCAACGACTGTTCACCCGCATACAGCTTTTGCAATGAGCTGCCTTTGCTGGCGATGGCTTGGGCGGAAAACCCGCCCCAGGTAATGATGCTGAGGATTTCTTCCAGCGCCGCCGGGGCGAGGTAAGCGCGGTATTGGCCGGGGGCCAGGCTGTGTAACGGCCGACCCAGGAATGCCAACTGCTCGCGTGCTTGCAGGAACCGCGCGGTGAACTCGGCGCTGTCCCAGGTGTGCCCGGCGTAGGTGGCTTTTACCGCTTCGCCATTGGCGTGAAACAGGCTGAAATCGAAGTTGAAGCTATTGGCCTGATGCCAGCCGAACGCGCCGTCCGAACTGGCGAAACCACGGCTGATGGGGCCTGCGGCATAGAAGCCGACCAAGTCTACGCCTTCTGCCGCCTGGCTGATGTCGTGCAGTACCTGGGCCAGTTCCGGTAGCGGGCGCAGCTGTTCGTTGTGGCTTTGCCAGGCGTTGTGATTGAGCAGCAGGTACGGGTCCTGCGGCAATAAGGGCAAGGTCTCGCGCAGTTGTTGCAGGCCATTGGCGAGGCGTTGGCGGTCCAGCGCCGGCTCACCGGCCAGGGTGATAGTGAGGTCGGCATGACGGCCGTCGTGGATCAGCTTGAGGTTCAGGCTGGCCTGTTGCACCTGCCCGGCCTGGCGTACTTGCGCGTGGTTAAACCGCACGAACTCGGAGGATTCGCCAGCAAAGCCAAGGTGGAATTGTTCCTTGTCGGTGATGGCCTGCTTGAGCCAGTCCACCAGTGCCTTGAAGTTGTTCATCAGGCCTCTCCCCCAAAAACGTCGACAGCACTGAACACGCACGCAGGTGACGCATGGCCCACGCGGATCACTTGGTTGGGTTCGCCTTTGCCGCAGTTCGGCGTGCCCAGGACCTTGAAGGTGCTGGCGTCGCCGACGGCGCTGAGCTTGCGCCAGAACTGCGCGGAAATGGCGCGGTAGTTGGGGTTTTTGACCACGCCCTTGAGCTCGCCGTTTTCGATCAACTGGCCCCACTCGCAGCCGAACTGGAATTTATTGCGCGCATCGTCGATGGACCAGGAGCGGTTGGTGCTCATCAGGATGCCGTGCTCGATACCGCTGATCAGCTCGGCCTGGGTCTTGTCGCCCGCTTCGATATTCAGGTTGGCCATGCGGTCGATTGGCGCGCGGTTCCAGCTGCAGGCGCGGCTGTTGGCGACGCCACCCAGCCCTGAGCGAAATTGCGACAACGCGCCGCCCAATGGCTTGAGCAGCAGGCCGTCACGGATCAGGAACTGCTTGGTGGCGCGGGTACCGTCGTCGTCATGGCTGTAGCTGGCGAGTTGTTCAGGGATGTCCGGGTCGAACGTCACGTTGAGCAAGGGCGAACCGTATTGCAGGTGGCCGAAGTCCTCGGTCTTCACAAAGCTGGTGCCGGCGTAATTGCGCTCATCGCCCAGGATGCGGTCCAGTTCCAGCGGGTGGCCGATGGACTCGTGGATCTGCAGGATCATTTGGTCGGGCATCAGCAGCAGGTCGCGCGGGCCGTGAGGCGTGTTCGGTGCGAGCAGCAGTTGCAGGGCTTCGTCGGCGACCGTGCGGGCGGCGCCGACCAGGCCGAAGCGGCGAATCACGTTCGCACTGCCTTGCTGGCCGAAGTTGGTACCGCCCAAGGTGCGGGTCTGGCTGTCGTTGCCATCGAAGGCGGTGACGCTCAGGCCCGGGTAGACGAAACGCTGGGCCTGGCGCAGTTCGGCACCGGCACTGTTGAGGTAGATCTGTTCCACATGGGTGGTGCCCAGGCTGACTTCCCAACTGACCAGGCGCTCATCCTTGGGCACGGCGGCAGACTCGTCACCGAGCAGTTGGTAGCAGTCGCTTAAGGACGGGAAGGGCTGGTCGAGATCCGGCGACAGGTAGTCGGCGACGTCGCTGGAGACCGGCTGCGTGTGCAGGTCGAGCAGGGCGTGGGGCAAGATCCGCCGGGCTTGCTGTTCGGCGCGCTCAAGGGCGGCTTGCAGGCCGGCAAGGGAAAGGTCGTTGGTGGCGGCATAGGCTTCCACACCGTTGAGACGCACGGTGAGCATGGCGCCCTCGTCGTGGTTCAGGTGTGGCGGCTCGGCGACGTTCTTGCGTACCGACAGGTATTGGCCGGATTCACGCACGTAACGCAGCGAGAAAAATTCAGCGGTGGTGCGCAGGGCACTGAAGTGCTTTTTGAGTGTGGCGTGGTGGTCGAACATGGGGCCTTCCTTGTGGGCGGCTCATCGCAGGCAGGCAACAGAGTAGGCCTGGGGCGGGGAGCTGATCAAGGAAAGTGTAGGCGGGGGATTTACAGCGCTTGTTCGGGCCTCTTCGGGAGCAAGCCCCCTCCCACACTTGATCGGGTTAACACGGTCAAGATGTGGGAGCGGGCTTGCTCCCGAATGGGCACCGCGGTGTATCAGTTACTGCGCAGTCGGGCCGACTTCACGCAGCGGCTTGCCACGCACCGGCGCATCGCCTGCCACGTAGTAGTCGGCAGTGCTGCGCGGCAGTGGCTTGCGGCCACGGATCTTGTCGGCGATTTTCTCGGCGATCATGATCGTCGGCGCGTTGAGGTTGCCGGTGGTGATGATCGGCATGATCGACGCATCCACAACACGCAAGCCCTGCATGCCATGCACGCGGCCTTCGCCGTCCACTACCGCCATCTCGTCGGTGCCCATCTTGCACGAGCAGGACGGGTGGAACGCAGTCTCGGCGTGCTCGCGGATGAACTTGTCCAACTGCTCATCGGTTTGCACGTCAATACCCGGGCTGATTTCACGGCCACGGTATGGGTCCAGCGCCGGCTGTTGCATGATTTCACGGGTCAGGCGGATGCCGTCACGGAACTCCTGCCAGTCCTGTTCGGTGGCCATGTAGTTGAAGAGGATGCTCGGGTAGTCCCGTGGGTTCTTCGACTTCAATTGCACGCGGCCACGGCTTGGCGAACGCATGGAGCCCATGTGCGCCTGGAAACCGTGCTCTTTCACACCATTGCTGCCGTTGTAGTTAATCGCCACCGGCAGGAAGTGGTACTGAATGTTCGGCCAATCGAATTCTTCACGGGTGCGGATAAAACCGCCAGCTTCGAACTGGTTGCTGGCGCCGATGCCGGTGCCGTTGAACAGCCACTCGGCCCCAATGGCCGGCTGGTTGTACCAGAGCAGCGATGGGTACAGCGACACTGGCTGGGTACAGGCGTATTGCAGGTACAGCTCAAGGTGGTCCTGCAGGTTTTCGCCGACGCCTGGCAGGTCGTGGACCACCGGGATGTCGAGGCTTTCCAGCAGTTTGGCCGGGCCGACACCGGAGCGTTGCAGCAGTTGCGGCGAAGCGATCGCGCCGCTGCACACCAGCACTTCTTTGCGTGCACGGGCTTCAACGCGTTCTTCGGCGGCGCCGATCAGGTAACGCACGCCCACGGCACGCTTGCCTTCGAACAAGACTTTGTCGGTCAGGGCGTGGGTGACGATGGTCAGGGTCGAACGCTTTTTAGCCGTGTCCAGGTAACCGCGAGCGGTACTGGCGCGACGGCCGTTAGGCGTGACGGTACGGTCCATCGGGCCGAAGCCTTCTTGCTGGTAGCCGTTCAAGTCGTCGGTACGCGGGTAACCGGCCTGTACGCCGGCTTCAACCATGGCGTGGAACAGCGGGTTGTTGCCGGCTTTTGGCGTGGTCACGCTGACCGGGCCATCGCCACCGTGGTAATCGTTCGGGCCGATGTCACGGGTTTCGGCTTTGCGGAAGTACGGCAGGCAGTCGAGGTAGCTCCAGTTTTCCAGACCTGGGAGCTTCGACCAGTTGTCGTAGTCCATGGCGTTGCCACGGATGTAGCACATGCCGTTGATCAGCGAGGAACCGCCGAGGCCTTTGCCGCGACCGCATTCCATCCGGCGACCGTCCATGTGTGGCTCTGGGTCGGTTTCGTAGGCCCAGTTGTAACGGCGGCCTTGCAGCGGGAACGCCAACGCGGCCGGCATTTGGGTACGGAAATCAAGACGGTAGTCCGGGCCGCCGGCTTCCAGCAGCAGGACGGTGACGCCTTCGTCTTCGGTCAGACGGGTCGCCAGGGTATTACCGGCGGAGCCGGCACCCACAATGATGTAGTCGTATTCTTGGGACATTGGATGCACCCTCTTTGAAGTGTGGTCAGGTCGGGCCTCATCGGGGGCAAGCCCCCTCCCACAGGGGAATACATTCCAGATGTGGGAAGGGGGCTTGCCCCCCGATGCCGGCCTCGCAGGCAATGCAAGCCTCGGGTTTAGAACACCGAGGCGTAGTCGCCCAGCTCAACCTGTACCGATTTGATGCGGGTGAAGTTGTTCAGCGAGCTGATGCCGTTCTCACGGCCAACGCCCGACTGCTTGTAGCCGCCCACCGGCATCTTGGCGTCGGACTCGCCCCAGGCGTTGATCCAGCAGATACCCGCTTCCAGCTGATGAATCACGCGGTGAGCGCGGTTCAGGTCTTTGGTGACCAGGCCGGCAGCCAGGCCGAAGTCGGTGTCGTTGGCGCGGCGGATCACTTCTTCTTCGGTCTCGTAGGTGAGGATGCTCATCACTGGGCCGAAGATTTCTTCACGGACGATGGTCATCTCGTCGGTGCAGTCGGTGAACACGGTTGGGGCAACAAAGGCGCCTTTGGCGAAGTCGCCGTCGGTCAGACGGTCGCCGCCGCACAGCACGCGAGCGCCTTCTTCCTTACCTTTGGCGATGTAGCCGAGCACGCTTTCCATGTGGGCGAAGCTGACCAGCGGGCCGAAGTTGGTGTTGTCGTCCTGCGGGCTGCCGACGCGAATGCGCGCCACACGCTCAACGATCTTGGCTTCGAAGGCCGCTTGCAGGTGCTTGGGCACGAACACGCGAGTGCCGTTGGTGCAGACCTGGCCGGAGCTGTAGAAGTTGGCCATCATCGCGATGTCGGCGGCGCGGTCCAGGTCGGCGTCTTCGAAGACGATCAGCGGGGACTTGCCGCCCAGTTCCATGGTCACTTCTTTGAGCGAGGAGCTGGAAGCGCTGGCCATGACTTTTTTGCCGGTGTCGGTGCCGCCGGTGAACGAGACTTTCTCGATGCGCGGGTGCTCGGTCAGCCAGGTGCCGACTTCACGGCCGCTGCCGGTCAACACGTTGAACACGCCTGCCGGAACGCCGGCTTCGGTGTAGATCTCGGCCAGTTTCAGGGTGGTCAGCGAGGTGACTTCGCTTGGCTTGAAGATCATCGCGTTACCCGCGGCCAGGGCCGGTGCGGATTTCCACAGGGCGATCTGGATCGGGTAGTTCCACGCGCCGATACCGGCGACCACGCCCAGCGGCTCGCGACGGGTGTAGACGAACGAAGTGTCGCGCAGCGGGATCTGCTCGCCTTCGATGGCCGGCACCAGGCCTGCGTAGTATTCCAGCACGTCAGCGCCGGTAACGATGTCGACGTACTTGGTTTCGGAGAAGGCTTTACCAGTGTCCAGGGTTTCCAGCGCGGCCAGTTCGTCGTTGCGCTCGCGCAGGATGTCGACGGCGCGACGCAGGATGCGCGAACGCTCCATGGCGGTCATGGCGGCCCAGATTTTCTGGCCTTTTTCAGCGCTGACCACGGCACGCTCAACGTCTTCTTTGGTAGCACGTTGCACGTTGGCGAGAACTTCACCGTTAGCCGGGTTGATGGCTTCGAAGGTGGCATCGCTGCCAGCGTCGCTGTAGCCGCCGTCAATGTAGAGTTTTTGCAGTTCGAAACGGGCCATAAAGTCCTCGCAAGTGCATAAGTGGTTGGCGTTACCCGCCGAAAGTGGGCCATGAGGTTCTGGCAACACTGAGCGGCGGACGTTCAGGGGTTGAGCGGTTATGTGTGCTCTAACTCACCTGCTTGGCCAATTGGAAATCCATGTATTCGTAAGCGATCCGTTGCGCCTGTTCCGTGTCGAAAGCGTCTCCCGACAGGGCGCCGCGCAGCCACAAACCGTCGATCAGGGCCGCCAGGCCTCGGGCTGCTTTGCGTGCGTGCGGCAGCGGTAGCACTCGGCGGAACTGGCAGCACAGGTTGGAATACAGACGTTGATCGTTGATCCGCTGCAACCTGTGCAATGACGGGTGATGCATGCTGGTGGCCCAGAAGGCCAGCCAGGTTTTCATTGCCGGTCCGTTGACCTGGCTGGCGTCGAAGTTGCCCTCGATGATCACCCGAAGGTGCGCCCGTGGGCTGTCGTCCTTCAGCGCAAGCCTGCGTTCGTGGACGTTCTCGATCAGCACATTCATCAAGTACCGCATCGTTGCGGCGATCAGGCCGTTCTTGTCCTGAAAGTAGTGACTGATGATGCCGTTCGAGACACCGGCCAAACGGGCGATCAGCGCAATGCTGGCATCTCCCATTCCAACCTGATCGATGGCCGTCAACGTGGCTTCGATCAACTGCTGGCGGCGTATGGGTTGCATACCGACCTTGGGCATGTAGCACCTCTCCTTAGGCCTGCCGATGGGCGATAAACGTCCGTCGGGTTGAAGGCCAGTCTATTTTGTTTTGATTGAACGTTCAATCAACAAAGAATAAGATCTGCGACAAATGGTCGCTCCCTACAGATATTTCCTACCTGTGAGCAGCAGCCTCTGACACCTGCAAAAATCCTTGAAACCGGCCATATCAGGGCCTGCCACCGCTTCGGCGGGGCTCAAGAATTTTCGGGGTGTCTTTATAACACCCGTCCGTCGACTGCCGAAAAATCGATGTCCCGGGATAACCGTTGCCTTGTGTTTCTCTCTCGCACTGCCCGGAGCATCTGCGCCATGAGTTCTGCCTCTCTTATAAAGACCCCGCCGGAAAAGGTACGGGTCAACGGTTGGGTGTTTTACACCTCCACCGCGCTGATTCTATTGTTGACCGCCATCCTGATCATCGCCCCGCAGGAGGCCGGGCGCATGCTTGGCGTAGCACAAGCCTGGCTTTCCAAAAGCTTCGGCTGGTATTACATGGTGGTCATCGCCGCTTACCTGGTGTTTGTGGTCGGCCTGGCGTTTTCGTCCTACGGCAAGTTGAAACTGGGCAGCAAGGACGACACCCCGGACTTCAGCTACGGCGCCTGGGCCGGCATGCTGTTCTCGTCGGGTATCGGCATCTCGCTGCTGTATTTCGGCGCCTCGGAGCCGTTGGACCACTACTTCAACCCGCCCGAAGGCGCGGCCGCCAGCAATGGCGCGGCACGCCAGGCGCTGCAACTGACCTTCCTGCACTGGGGCCTGCACGGCTGGGCGATCTATGCCTTGGTCGGCCTGGCCGTGGCGTATTTCGCCTACCGTCATAACCAGCCGCTGGCCTTGCGTTCGGCGCTGTACCCGCTGGTGGGCGAGCGCTGGGTGAAGGGCGCGGCCGGCCACGCGGTGGACGGTTTCGGCATGTTCGTGACCCTGTTGGGCCTGGTGACGAACCTGGGGATTGGTTCGATGCAAGTGTCGTCGGGGCTTGAAAACCTGTTCGGCATGCAGCACAGCAACACCAACCTGCTGATCGTGATTATCGTGATGAGCACCGTGGCGACCATCGCTGCTGTGTCGGGTGTGGAGAATGGTATTCGCCGCCTGTCCAACCTCAACATCGTATTGTTCAGCGGTTTGCTGATTTTTGTGCTGCTGTTCGGCCCGACCCTGCACTTGCTCAATGGCCTGGTGCAGAACACCGGTGACTACCTCAACGGTATCGTGCTGAAAACCTTCGACCTCTATGTCTACGAAGGCGATGCCGACAAAACCGAACGCTGGATGGGCCTGTGGACGCTGTTCTACTGGGCCTGGTGGATTTCCTGGGCGCCATTTGTAGGCATGTTCATCGCGCGTATTTCCCGTGGTCGCACGGTGCGTGAACTGGTGGCCGGCGTGCTGCTGATCCCGCTGGGCTTCACCTTGGCGTGGTTGTCGATCTTCGGTAACTCGGCCCTGGACCTGGTGCTGAACCACGGTGCGGTGGAGTTGGGCAAGACGGCGCTGGAACAACCGTCGATGGCCATCTACCAATTGCTGGAGCATTACCCGGCGTCGAAAATCGTTATCGGTGTGTCGATCTTTGTCGGCTTTGTGCTGTTCCTGACCCCGGCGGATTCCGGCGCGGTGATGATGGCCAACCTTTCTTGCAAAGGCGGCAATGTGGATGAAGATGCGCCGCACTGGCTGCGGATCTTCTGGTCGGCGGTGATCATGCTGGTGACCATCGGCCTGCTGTTTGCCGGCAACTTCGAAGCCATGCAAACCATGGTCGTGCTGGCCGGGCTGCCGTTCTCGGTGGTGCTGATTTTCTTCATGTTCGGTTTGCACAAGGCGATGCGCCAGGACGTGGCCATGGAGCAGGAGCAGGCACAATTGGCTGAACGTGGTCGCCGTGGTTTCAGCGAGCGCCTGACCGCGCTGGACCTGCAACCGAGCCAGGGCACCGTGCAACGCTTTATGGACAAACATGTGACGCCGGCGTTGGAACAAGCGGCGACTGCGTTGCGTGATCAAGGGCTGGAAGTGCAGACCCTGCTGGGCAAATCCAAGCGCTGCATTGGTGTGCGCATCGAGATGGAAGAGGGCAACCCGTTTGTTTACGAAGTAAGCCTGGATGCTTATTCGTCGGCACCGAGCGACGTGCCCGAAGAAGAGCGTACGCGTTACTACCGGGCCGAGGTCTACCTGCACAACGGGCCTCAGGAATACGACCTGATGGGCTTTGCCCAGGAACAAATCACCCGGGACGTGCTCGATCAGTTTGAAAGCCATCGGCAGCTCCTTGGCCGTGTCTATAGCTGATGCTTGAGCCGAGCGGTGCCCTCACGGGTGCCGCTTTTTTTATGTGTAAACAGAGCAAAATGTGGGAGCGGGCTTGCTCGCGAATGCGGTGTATCAGTGACAGATGTGCTGACTGACACACCGCATTCGCGAGCAAGCCCGCTCCCACATTGAACCCGTTCCTTCAGTTGTCTTCGCGCTGCCTTAGCCCAGGTTCTTGCCCAGCAGGGCATGGTAAAGCTCGCTGTCCCCCAAGATCCCGACCACCTGGTTGTTGGTGTGCAACACCAGCTTGTTCCCGGTGTGATACCGAATCTGCAACGCATCGCGCATGCCGATATTGGAGTCCACCAGCGTCGGTACGCGGCCCAGTCCTTCAACCGCTTGCCCCGGCGCCCAGTTCTGCAAGTTCAGCACGGCACCATTCTGGCGTGCACCCTTGATGGTGTTGCCTTCGGCCAGGTCCAGCCACGAGTCGCCACCCGGGTCCAGGCACACCGAACCGTTGATGCGTTTGCAGTTGTCCAGGGTGCGCATCAAGCTGCGACCACACAGCACGTTCAACGGGTTGGTATGGGCGACGAAGGTGCGCACATAGTCGTCCGCCGGGTTCAGCACGATCTCTTCCGGCACGCTGTACTGGATGATCTTGCCGTCTTTCATGATCGCGATGCGGCTGCCCAGCTTAAGTGCTTCATCCAGGTCATGACTGACGAACACGATGGTCTTGCTCAGCTTGCGTTGCAGCTCCAGCAGTTCGTCTTGCAGGCCTTGGCGAATCAGCGGGTCGAGGGCGGAGAAGGGTTCATCCATCAGCAGGATATCGGCGTCCATCGCCAACGCGCGGGCCAGGCCGACACGTTGCTGCATGCCGCCGGACAACTCGTCAGGCTTCTTGTTGCGCCATTGGGCCAGGCCCACCAACTCCAGCTTGTCATCCACCAGCTTGCGCCGTTCCTTCTCGGGGCGGCCCTGCATTTCCAGGCCGAAGCTGATGTTCTCGCGCACCGTCAGCCACGGCATCAGGGCGAACTTCTGGAACACCATGGCGATGCGCTTGGTGCGCATCATTTTCAGCTCGGCAGGTGTGCACGAGGCGATGTCGATCTGGCGGCCTTCATGTTCGACAAACAGCTTGCCGCGGCTCACGGTGTTGAGGCCGTTGATGCAGCGCAGCAAGCTTGACTTGCCCGAGCCCGAGAGGCCCATCAGTACGCAGATCTCGCCTTTCTCGATGTCCAGGCTGGCTTTTTCAACGCCGACAATCTGGCCGGTTTTTTTCAGGATCTCGTTGCGACTCATCCCTTGGTCGAGCAGCTTGAGGGCTTCGCGCGGGTCCTTGGAGAAGATCACATCGACATTGTCGAATCGGATAATGCTCATGCATCACCCCCTACTTTGGCGTCGGGTTGTTTGCAGATGCGGTCGAGCATGATGGCCAGCAATACGATTGCCAGGCCGGCTTCAAAGCCCAGGGCAATGTCGGCGGTGTTCAGTGCGTTGACCACCGGCTTGCCGAGGCCGTCGGCGCCCACCAGGGCCGCGATCACCACCATCGACAACGACAGCATGATGCATTGGGTAATGCCGGCGGCAATGCTCGGCATGGCGTGGGGCAGTTCAATGCGTGAGAGCAACTGACGGCGTGAGCAGCCAAAGGCTTTACCGGCGTCCATCAACTCTTGTGGCACATCGCGGATACCCAGGTAAGTCAGGCGAATAGGCGCGGCAATCGCGAACACCACCGTGGAAATCAGACCGGGCACCACACCCAGCCCGAAGAGGGTCAGGGTTGGGATGAGGTAGACGAAAGTCGGCACGGTCTGCATCAGATCGAGTACCGGCCGCATCATCGTGTAGAACAGCGGTTTGTGCGCGGCAAGAATGCCCAGCGGCACACCGATGACCACGCAGACCAGGGTGGCGAACAGCACCTGCGCGAGGGTTTCCATGGTTTCCTGCCAGTACCCCAGGTTCAGGATCAGCAGGAAGGAGGCGATGACAAACACCGTCAGGCCCCATTTGCGTTGAATGAAGTGAGCGAGTAGCGCAATCAGACCGATCAATGCCAGCGGATTGAACCAGGTCAGCGCAAACGTCACGCCGTGGATCATCGTTTCCAGTGTCGATGCGATTGCGTCGAAGTAGTTGGCGCCATGTTTGGTCAACCATTCGACGAAGGCAGCGATGTACTGGCCTAGTGGGATTTTCTGTTCAGTCAGCATGGTAGTGAATGTCCACATGCGAAGGGGAAAAACATCCCGGGCCAGCGTACCGGCCCGGGGTCAGCACTTACTTGGCGAGATACGCTTTTACGGCCTCCAGACCTGGTTTGCCATCGACGGTGGTCACACCGGCGAGCCAGGTGTCGAGTACGGCGGGGTTCTTCTTCAGCCAGGCCTTGGCGGCGGCGTCAGGCTTCATTTTGTCGTCCAGGACGTTACCCATCAGCGAGCTTTCCATGTCCAGGGTGAACGACAGGTTTTTCAGCAATTGACCAACGTTGCTGCATTCCTGGGTGTAGCCCTTGCGAACGTTGGTGTAGATGGTGGCCTGGCCGTAGTTGGGGCCGAACGAATCGTCACCCCCGGTCAGGTACTTGATCTTGAAGCGGGTGTTCATCGGGTGCGGTTCCCAGCCGAGGAACACAATGGCCTGGCCACGTTTGGTGGCGCGTTCCACCTGAGAGAGCATCCCGGCTTCGCTGGATTCCACAACCTTGAAGCCTGCGTCTTTCAAGCCGAACTGGTTTTTATCGATGAGGGTCTGGATGGTGCGGTTGCCGTCGTTACCCGGTTCGATACCGTAGATCTTGCCGCCCAGCTCGTCCTTGAATTTGGCAATATCGGCGAAGTCTTTCAGGCCTTTGTTGTACAGCTCTTCGGGGACCGCCAGGGTGTATTTGGCGTTTTCCAGGTTAGCGCGCACGGTTTCCACGGTGCCGGCATCACGGTACTGCTTGATGTCGTTTTCCATGGTCGGCATCCAGTTGCCGAGGAAGATGTCCATGTTCTTACCGTCGGCCAGGGACTTGTAGGTCACCGGCACCGAAATCATCGTGGTGCGTGGCTTGTAGCCGAGGCCCTTGAGGATTTCGCTGGTGGTCGCGGTAGTGACGGTGATGTCGGTCCAGCCGACATCAGAGAAGTTGACGGTCTGACATTGTGCCGGTTCTGCAGCGTTCGCCAGGACTGGCAGACTCAACATGGCGGCCAACAACAACGAGGGTGAACCTTTCATCGGGGTAGACTCCTGTGTCTTTTTTCTGGCGGCATTCGCCGCGCTTTATACGTGTTGCGGTTGGGGCGTGCGATGAAGCGCAGGCACGGTGCCTTGCAAACGAGTCGAGACTGATCATGTACCAGTGAAAATCTGACGCCTACAGGGGGCGTCGTATCCAGTACAGGGATGGTCGTATCCAGTGTCGGTGACGTCGCTTACAGATTTTTCCAAAGGCAAAACTGCAGTTTTTACCGATCTGCACCGCAAAAAACGGCCAAAACGCCTGATCGCACGGACGCGACGCTAGTGAGCATGGGTGCGTCGGTGTGAGACGCCGTGAGGACCGCCAAAAGCTTGATGATGCGGCCATCTGGGCGATCTGAGCGTAGCACCTCGTTCAAGCCTGGCCGTGCTTATCGAGGAGTTCTACCGCAATGGCTATCAGCGTTTTCGACCTGTTCAAGATCGGCATCGGGCCTTCTAGTTCTCACACCGTCGGCCCCATGCGCGCCGCGGCGTTGTTCGTCCAAGCATTACGTGAACGTGAATGGTTGGAACAAGTCAGGCGCGTCGAAGTTCAGCTATATGGCTCGTTGTCGGCCACCGGCATCGGCCACGGCAGCGACACCGCCACCATCATGGGCCTGATGGGCGAGTGGCCGGACGCAATCGACCCGTCGCAAATCGGCCTGCGCATTCACACCCTGCGCGAGACCGACACCCTCTTGCTCGACGGTCACTTGCCGGTGCCTTTCATATGGGCGCGCGACATGCGCCTGCTCGACGAAAACCTACCGTTCCATCCCAATGGCATGACGCTGGTGGTGTTCGGTGATGACGGCGAACTGCACCGCGATACTTACTATTCGGTGGGTGGCGGTTTTGTGGTGGATGAAGCCCAGGCGCAAAGCGGTGTGGCCGACCTGGACCGCACCGAGCTGCCCTACGATTTCTCCAGTGCGGTGGAGCTGTTGCAGCTGTGCAAAACCCACGACCTGCGTGTGGCCGAGTTGATGCTGGCTAACGAAAAGGTCTGGCGCTCTGAAGAAGAAATCCGCAGTGGCCTGATGAAGCTCTGGCGGGCCATGCAGGATTGCGTGGAGCAGGGCCTCAAGCACGAAGGCATCTTGCCCGGTGGCCTGAATGTGCGGCGTCGCGCGGCCAAATTGCACCGCAGCCTGCAGGAACTGGGCAAACCGAATGTGATTGGCTCGACCTTGAGTGCCATGGAGTGGGTCAACCTGTTCGCCCTGGCGGTGAATGAAGAAAACGCCGCGGGTGGGCGCATGGTCACCGCGCCGACGAATGGGGCGGCGGGGATTATTCCGGCGGTGCTGCACTACTTTATGAAGTTCAGCGAAGAGGTCACTGAAGCCAACGTCGTCGACTACCTGTTGGGTGCGGCGGCGGTGGGGATTCTGTGCAAGAAAAACGCTTCGATCTCGGGGGCTGAAGTCGGCTGCCAGGGCGAAGTCGGTTCGGCGTGCGCCATGGCTGCCGCCGGGCTGGCCGAGATCCTCGGCGCCACGCCTGAGCAGGTGTGCAACGCCGCCGAAATCGGCCTGGAACACAACCTCGGCCTCACGTGCGACCCGGTGGGCGGGCTGGTGCAAGTGCCGTGCATCGAACGCAATGCGATTGCGGCGGTGAAAGCCATCAACGCGGCGCAGATGGCGCTGCGCGGTGATGGCCAACACTTTATCTCCCTGGACCGCGTGATCCGCACCATGCGCGATACGGGGGCGGATATGCATGACAAGTACAAGGAGACCTCGCGCGGCGGGTTGGCGGTGAGTGCGGTGGAGTGTTGACACCGAGTCGCCTGCATCGCAGGCAAGCCAGCTCCCACCTTTGAATGTATTCACAGATCAAAATGTGGGAGCGGGCTTGCCCGCGATGGCGGTAGCTCAGGCAACACTGCTCAAAAAGTGAACACCCAAATTCAAAAGCGCCACCTTTTAGCGCGTCGCAAACAGATAAGTAGCTCCCAAACGATTTCCTCCCCCACCGCCCGTCAGCCGTGCGTGCGGTGACAGACTTTTCCCACACCCTCAAAGCGCCTTCCCACAAGTGCTACCGAACTGCTCACACCCCTTGAACGAGGCTGTTCCTACGTCCTTTTCGGGTATATCCCGCACTTCCTGCGCGGGCTTATATAGACGCATCATCAGGTCGTTTTCAGGATTTATTGAATACCCATTCAATTTTAGGCATGGCATTTGCTCTATCAAATTAAAGCCTCTCTCTGCCCAAGAGCAGAGCGCAATAACAAGAGCCTCGCCTGAGGCCATCACCCGCTTTGTGTGAGGAGATACCGCGATGACGTCGTTCAACTCAGGGGCTCAACCCCAGAACCGTGCGCCTCAATCCATCGGCTTTTTGCTGCTGGACAATTTCACGCTGATTTCCCTGGCGTCGGCTGTGGAACCACTGCGCATGGCCAATCAACTGTCCGGTCGCGAGCTGTATCGCTGGACAACCCTGAGTGTTGACGGCAACCAGGTGTGGGCCAGCGATGGTCTGCAAATCACCCCCGATGCCGCCATGCACAAAGCCCCGGCCCTGGACACTGTCATTGTGTGCGGCGGCGTGGGTATCCAGCGCACCGTCACCCGTGAACACGTGTCGTGGCTGCAAAGCCAGGCCCGCCAGTCGCGTCGCCTCGGCGCCGTGTGTACCGGCAGTTGGGCCCTGGCCTGCGCCGGTTTGCTCGACGGTTTTGACTGCAGCGTGCACTGGGAATGCCTGGCGTCGATGCAGGAAGCTTTTCCTCGCGTGGTCATGAGCACTCGCCTGTTTACCCTCGACCGTAACCGGTTCACCAGCTCGGGCGGCACCGCACCGCTGGACATGATGCTGCACCTGATCAGCCGCGACCACGGCCGTGAGTTGTCGGCCGCCATCTCCGAGATGTTTGTGTACGAACGCATCCGCAACGAGCAGGATCACCAACGTGTGCCGCTCAAGCATATGCTCGGCACCAACCAGCCGAAGCTGCAGGAAATCGTCGCGCTGATGGAGGCCAACCTGGAAGAGCCGATCGACCTGGATGAACTGGCGGTGTACGTCGCCGTGTCCCGTCGGCAGTTGGAGCGGCTGTTCCAGAAATACCTGCATTGCTCGCCGTCTCGCTACTACCTCAAATTGCGTCTGATCCGTGCGCGGCAATTGCTCAAGCAAACGCCGATGTCGATCATCGAAGTGGCCTCGGTGTGCGGGTTTGTGTCCACGCCGCACTTCTCCAAGTGCTACCGCGAGTACTTCGGCATTCCGCCACGGGATGAGCGCGTAGGTTCCAACACCGCCCAGCAAGTGGCGATGATGCCGATTCCGCAGGCGCTGGTGTTGTCACCGTTGTCGGGGCCGATGTCGGCGTTGAGTCAGGCGCGTAATGAGTCGACGTTTGCCAGTGTAAGGCTCTAAACCAGCCTTGTGGCGAGCGGTCTTGCCCCGCGTTGGGCTGCGCAATGTGGTGTGTCAGGCAGACCTCAAACTGCGGGGTTTGGGGCCGCTTCGCAGCCCCGCGCGGGGCTCTATCAGGCGCCGGAGTTTTGCTTGAACTGCACCAGCGCCGGCAACAACTGCTTGTCGATCGCCTGCCTCACCGCCGGCAAAATCGTCGCGCTGCCGGTGTACATCTGTTCCACCATGCCCTTGAGTGCCTTGGCCCGTGCGGCACTCAAACCGCGTACCGCACACTCGCAGGCCTGCTCGGCGGTGGCCCCGCTGGACACTTCAAAACCCAGCGAGCGCAGCTGGCTCAGTAGGTCGTGCTGGTCAATCAAATCCGCGTGCATCATGACGTTTATCCTGGTGTAGGGAACGGGGATTGAACTGGATTCTGGTAGGCCCTCGGCCGGTCGGCAAGGGCAGAATCAATGAATGGCTCAGATGGCTATGAACAGGTCGTTTTCGGGCCATTTACCGCCATGAGGAATGGGCACACTGACTGCCAGGCAAGCAGCTTGAAGGTTTGGTCACCCTCGGGATGTCACGCTCACACACCCAGCACTCTGCCCCGATCCAGTCACGGCTGGTTCGGGGCTTTTTTTGCTTGGGATGTGCGGTGGCTGTGCTGGCCTCTTCGCGAGCAAGCCCGCTCCCACACTTGACCGAGTTTTATCTTGGAAACGCGGTCAAGTGTGGGAGCGGGCTTGCTCGCGAAGGGTGCGCCTTGGGCTACCGCTGCAACACCAGAATTCTAGAGAGCAGCTCATCCCGGTCGACATAGCAACCCTGGAAATGCCGCGCGCCGGAAGCCGGGTCAAACGCATTGCGCGCATGCAGCGTACGGCGGTTGTCGAAGCACCACAGCTCGCCCGGGTTCAGCCGCTGGACCACCCGAAAGCGCGCCTCGCGGGTCATGGCAATGAACCGCCGATACGCGCGATACAGCAACGGCATCTGCTCCACCGGCGCCTCAAACGGCCCGCGCAAAAAGTTAGCCATGCGAATCTCGGCAACATCTCCCAAGGCATCCAGCGCAATGATCGGCGCGAGGCGGCGATAGTCGCTGTGGCGGTCTTTATTGCGAAACTCCACCGGGATCTCACACAGGGCACGAAACGCCTCGGGGTCTTCCGTGCGCAGTGCTGCGGCGATGGCAAACCCATCGACGAAAATACTCTCGCCACCCGTGGCATCGTTCACCAGGCAATGCAGAAATTGCAGGCCCGGTTGCAGCTCCCGCGTCGGTAAGTCGCTGTGCAGCGGCAGGTTGAAAGCGGTGTAGGCATTGCTGTCGGCATCGGCCTTGGATTGCACGTTGAACAGCACGCCGAAGTTGCTCTCGCGGATAAAGGCAATGCGCTGGGCGACCCGCGCCAGAGAGCCGGGTTCGGTCGGTACACCGCGGATTTGTGTAAGGCCTGAATCACGCAGAGCCAGCAACCATTGCAGCAAGACCTTGGGGTCTTCCATCACCGCGGCGTAGTCGAACACCGGCAGCGTAAACCGCTGATCCCACAGTTCGGATCGGGGTTTCGCCGCACGGCGTTCAGCGCGCGATTGATCATCATAGGCGTGCGCCCGCAGCCAGCCGGGAGCGTACCGGCTGAGATGGCCGCCGCTCCATTCCACCTGCAGAAAACCATCGTCGAGGCAGGCACTGACAGCGCTGAGGTGTGCATCCACATCGACAATTTCCAGTACCTGTTCGCGGGTCACGCTGTACACGCACTCCGCGCAGGGGCAGTTGTCCCGCAGCCACTGATGATGAAACGGGCTCAGCCGCCCGTCGGCCCATTGCACGCGAATCTGATCGTCCAGCACCCGCGCATCGGCGAGCTCACTGATCAGCGGGTAAGTACGAAAATCGGCAACAGCGGCGGCGGTTGGCATGGCGATTCCTTATGGTTTTTTGGGTGGCAGTCCAATCACTCGGCCGAGGAGGGCGGGTCGTGGCAGGTCGGCCTGCTCAGCGCTGATCGCGATGAGTTTTTCCAGGGTCGCTTCGGTGAACGGCGCCGCATGCGGGCCGGCGAGATCGACGTGCAGCAACATCTGTTCGTTGCCCGCCAGTTCCTTCTCACCGCCCACCAGGTGCAGGCTGTGATAGAGGTGCAGGCGCTTGGCATCGTGGGCGATGAGCTGAGTGTGCACCTCCACTTCGGCACCGAGTTTTACCTCGTGCAGATAGTTGAGGTGCAGCTCCAGGGTGAACAGCGAGTGGCCGCTGGCTTCGCGGTTTTCGCTGTCCAGCCCCAAGGTGTCCATCAGTGCGTCGGTGGCGTAACTGAAAATCAGCAGGTAGAACGCATCGCGCAGGTGGCCGTTGTAATCCACCCAGTCGGGTTGGATTTTTGTGGTGTAAGTAGTCAGTGCAGGCATGGCGTGTAATCCGAAAATGTACTCGGTCAAAAATGTGGGAGCGGGCTTGCTCGCGAATGCGGTGTGTCAGTTGATGCATTCGGTACTGATCCATCGCATTCGCGAGCAAGCCCGCTCCCACATTAGTTACTCAGCGAAGCTCATACCGTGTTTGGCTTTGGTGGTTTTTACCGCTTCAAGCACCGCCAACAAGCAATCATCACGATAGCGCTCCAGCGCCGAAATGCTGTGCGTGCCCAACTGCTCGCGGGTGCCATCCACCACATCGTCAATCAACTTGTCGGTCAATTCCGGCGCCGGCAAGTACGTCCACGGCAACTGCAACGCCGGGCCGAACTGCGCCATGAAATGCCGCATGCCGGCATCGCCACCTGCGAGGGTGTAAGTCAGGAAGGTGCCCATGAACGACCAGCGCAAACCTGCGCCAAACCGGATCGCGTCGTCGATCTCGCCTGTCGTCGCCACGCCGTCATTCACCAGGTGCAACGCTTCACGCCACAGCGCTTCGAGCAGGCGGTCAGCGATAAAGCCCGGTACTTCCTTGCGCACATGCAACGGGCGCATGCCGAGGGATTCGTACACCTTGATCGCCGCTTGAACAGCCTCCGGTGCGGTGTGCTTGCCGCCCACCACTTCCACCAGCGGCAGCAGGTAAACCGGGTTGAACGGGTGACCGACCACGCAGCGTTCCGGGTGGGTCGAGCCTTCGTAGAATTCACTCGGTAGCAGGCCCGAGGTGCTCGAGCCAATCAACGCATTCGGCTTGGCCGCTGCGCTGATCTTGCTGTGCAGTTCCAGCTTCAACTCCAAGCGCTCCGGGGCACTTTCCTGGATGAAGTCTGCGTCTTTCACGCACTCTTCGATGGTCGCGACGAAGCGCAAGCGGTCTTGGGATGCACCGGCTGCCAGGCCGTGTTTCTCCAGCGCGCCCCAGGCATTGGCGACACGCTTGCGCAGGGCGGCTTCAGCGCCGGGCGCCGGGTCCCAGGCGACCACGTCCAGGCCGTGGGCCAGGGCGCGGGACACCCAACCGCTGCCGATAACGCCGCTGCCGAGGGCGGCGAAGGTTTTGATCTCAGTGATAAAACGCATGGCAAATTCCTAAAAATATTCGCAAATTCTGTTTTGGCAACCGGTTCAAAATGTGGGCGCGGGCTTGCTCGCGAATGCGCGGTGTCAGTTGATGCATTCGGTGGCTGATTCGCCGCCTTCGCGAGCAAGCCCGCTGCCACCTTTGATTCGGTTTCGGCAGTGAGTCCTGTTGCGTGTCTAGCCGCGTTTGGTCAGGCCCATCTTCACGCGGCCTTCAGCCGGGGTCATGACCCGTGCGCCGAGGCGGCTGAGGATTTCACTGGCGCGTTCCACCAGTTGGCCATTGGTGGCGAGCACGCCTTTGTCCAGCCACAGGTTGTCTTCCAGGCCGACCCGCACGTTGCCGCCCAGCAGCACGGCTTGCGCCGCCATCGGCATTTGCATGCGGCCGATCCCGAAGCCGGCCCACACCGCATCGGCCGGCAAGTTGTCGACCATGGCTTTCATGGTGGTGGTGTCAGCCGGTGCGCCCCATGGGATACCCAGGCACAGCTGGAACAACGGGTTGTCGAGCAGGCCTTCCTTGATCATCTGCTTGGCGAACCACAGGTGGCCGGTGTCGAAAATTTCCAGCTCGGCTTTTACGCCCAGCTCTTGAATACGCTTGGCGCCGGCACGCAGTTGCGCCGGGGTGGACACGTAAATGGTGTCGCCATCGCCGAAGTTCAGGGTGCCGCAGTCCAGGGTGCAGATTTCTGGCAGCAACGCCTCGACGTGCGCCAGGCGAGTCAGCGGGCCGACCAGGTCGGTGTTGGGGCCGAACTCCATCGGGTGCTCGCCGCCGCCGATTTCGAGGTCGCCGCCCATGCCGGCGGTGAGGTTGACGATGATGTCGATGTCGGCCTCGCGGATGCGCTCCATCACTTCGCGGTACAGGGCGACGTCGCGGCTGAATTTGCCGGTCTGCGGGTCACGCACGTGGCAATGCACGACGGTCGCGCCGGCCTTGGCGGCTTCCACGGCGGCCGCAGCGATTTGTTTGGGGGTGACCGGCACGTGCGGGCTTCTGGCGGTCGTGTCGCCAGCACCGGTGAGTGCGCAGGTGATGATGACGTCGTGGTTCATGAGGCAGGTTCCTTACAGGCGGGCGTAGTGATGCCGTTCGCAGCCAGGCGCGGCTGCGATACGGTGATTCGAATCAGGTTATTGGCTGCTCAATTGCAGGTTGGCGGCGGCCGGTTTTCCGTCGAAGGTCGTCACCCCTTCGAGCCAGCGTTGCTGGTCTTGCGGGTGATCCTTGAGCCACTGCTTGGCGGACTCGAACGCGTCCTTGTGATCCAGCAACGGCTGCATCATTCGGCTCTCGTCGGCGGCGGTGAAGGTCAGGTTGGTCAGCAGCTTGTGGATGTTGGGGCACTGTTCGGCGTAGGTCGGCGAAGTGACGCTCCACACGGTGGCCATGCCTTCGTTCGGGCCCAGGGCGTCGTCGCTGCCGGTGAGGTACGTCATCGCGACGTTGACGTTCATCGGGTGTGGCGCCCAGCCGAAGAACACCACGGCTTCCTTGCGGCGCACGGCGCGGTCCACGGCGGCGAGCATGCCGGCCTCACTGGACTCCACCAGTTGGAACTTGCCCAGGCCGAACTGGTTCTTGGCAATCATCGCCTTGATCTGGGTGTTGGCACCCGAGCCCGGCTCGATGCCGTAGATCTTGCCGCCCAGTTCTTTTTCGAACTTGGCGATGTCAGCGAAGGTTTTCAGGCCCTTGTCCGCCAGGTAGGTCGGCACCGCCAGGGTCGCGCGGGCGTCTTCCAGGCTGGGTTTTTCAAGGACCTTGACCTGTTTGGCGTCGACGAACGGGGTGATGGTCTGGGTCATCAGCGGGTTCCAGTAACCCAGGAACAGGTCCAGGCGCTGGTCGCGGATACCGGCGAAGATGATTTGCTGGGAGGCGCTGGTTTGTTTGGTCTTGTAGCCGAGGCCGTCGAGCAACACTTGGGTCATGGCGCTGGTGGCGATTACGTCGGTCCAGTTCACCACGCCCATGCGCACGTTCTGGCAAGAAGCCGCATCGGCTGCCATGACGTTGGTGCTCAAAATGGCGCTGGCGCTGAATGCGAGCACGCAGCGGCTGATCAGTCGGTTCATGGTGGTTCCCTCGGCAGGTTGTTATTGTGGGTTCCGGCGTCTTTGTGCGCCGTGGGATCACGTTACGCAGCTTGCAGGGCGACAAAACGCACGGCGGCGACTCGCTCTTGCACTGCAGCGACCTGCCCCCTTGAATGACCGATTGAACTGGCGTATCACAGTGAGCACGCTGTCCGTCCTACGAGAGCGCACCATGTCCCAGGATTTCTACTTTCTGCTGATGCCGGGCTTCTCTGCCATCGGCTTTATTTCTGCGCTCGAACCGCTGCGGGTCGCCAATCGTTTTCGCGGCGAGCTGTATCGCTGGCACGTATTGAGTGCCGACGGCGGCGCGGTGCTGGCGAGCAATGGCATGTCGGTCAACGCCGACGCTGCGCTGGAGCCGCTGAAAAAGGGCGCGACCCTGCTGGTGGTGGCCGGTTTCGAGCCGCTGCAGTTCGCCACGCCGGCATTGGAACACTGGCTGCGCCGCCTCGACCACGAAGGCGTCACCCTTGGCGCCATCGACACCGGTGCCTGCGTGCTCGCCGAAGCCGGTTTGCTCGACGGCCACCGCCTGACGCTGCACTGGGAAGCCATTGATGCGTTCAAGGAATCTTATCCCCAGCTCACCGTGACCCAGGAGCTGTTCGAGATCGACCGTCGCCGCATCACCTGCGCCGGCGGCACTGCGTCCATCGACCTGATGCTCGACCTGATCGCCCAGGCTCACGGGCCCGACCTGGCGATCCAGGTGTCCGAACAATTCGTGCTCGGCCGCATCCGCCCACGCAAAGACCACCAACGCATGCAGATCGCCACGCGCTACGGCATCAACAACAAGAAGTTGGTGCAGGTGATTGGCGAGATGGAGCAACACACCGAACCGCCGCTGAGCACCTTGGCGCTGGCGGAAGCAATCAAAGTGACGCGGCGGCAGTTGGAGCGGCTGTTTCGCCTGCATTTGAATGACACGCCGAGCAACTTCTATTTGGGCTTACGCCTGGAAAAAGCCCGGCAACTGCTGCGCCAGAGCGATATGAGCGTGCTGGAGGTGAGTATTGCGTGCGGGTTTGAGTCGCCGTCGTACTTCACGCGCAGCTATCGGGCGCGGTTTGCCAAGTGCCCGCGGGAAGATCGGCGACGGGAGGTGGTTTGACCGGCAATTATAGTCAATTATACTCACGGCTATAATTTATAGTTGCTTAAATAATTGAGTATAAAACCATGTCCAAGCACAGCGGCTTCGTGTTCCGCCGCCCCACACTGGCAAGTAGCATTGCCGACGGTTTAGTGGGGGCCGGGATCCAGGATTTCACCTCGGGCCTGTTCCTGGCGGCGCCTCGGCGCACCGGCAAAAGCACCTTTTTGCGCGAAGACCTGATCCCGGAGTGCCAGCTCCGGGGTTGGCTGGCGGTGTATGTCGACCTCTGGGCCGACAAAGACAAAGATCCGGCAGAGCTGATCGCCGGCGCAATTGCCGCTGCTCTGGTGCCCTATGAAAAGGGCATTCGCAAACTGGCCAAGAACCTTGGAATCGAAAAACTAAGTTTTCTGCGTACCCTGTCCTGGGACTTTACCAAGCCACAGCTGCCAGTCGGTGCGACGCTGACCCAAGCGTTGGAATTGCTCCACAGTGCTGCCGAAAAACCCGTGGTCCTGGTGATTGACGAAGCGCAGCACGCATTGACCAGCGAGTCAGGGATCAACGCGATGTTTGCGTTGAAGGCTGCCCGGGATCAGCTCAACCAGGGCCGTGACGAGGAGGGGAGCGGCTTGCACCTGGTGTTCACCGGTTCCAATCGCGACAAGCTTGCGCATTTGGTGTTGGGCAAAAGTCAGCCGTTTTTCGGCTCCAGCATCACGCCGTTCCCCTTGCTCGGCAAAGCGTTCACCCAGGCTTACACCGCACACCTCAATGCGCACCTGGCCGACAGCAATCAATTCAGCGCTGCCGACATTGATGAGGCGTTTGAGTTGGTCGGTCATCGTCCCGAGATGCTGCGCACCATCATCGGTGAAGTGGCGCTGGAATTGGGCGAGGCCAGCAATTTGGGCCAGCTGCTGCACAGCCGTGCCGAACTATTGCGCGCGGGGGTATGGACTGAATTCGAAAGCGCCTGGAACAACCTCACCATCCCCCAGCGTGCCGTGCTGGAAGTGATGGTGGCGCGATCGCGCGCCAACGAGCCCTTCGCGCCCTTCACGGACTGCACCCTCACGGCCGTCAGCAAAGCCCTGGAGGGGATGGGCAGCGACGTGGTGCCGGGCACCCAGACGATTCAGGCCTGTATCGATGCCCTGCGCGACAAAGAGCTGGTGTGGAAGTCGAGCCGGGGCGGGTATGCCCTGGAAGACAAATCCTTTGGTGATTGGCTGCTGTACAAAAACCGTACACCGAACTGAAGACACCCTAAATCGAAGGTGGGAGCGGGCTTGCTCGCGAATGCGGTGTATCAGTAGGCACATCTGTTACTGACACACCGCATTCGCGAGCAAGCCCGCTCTCACACTGATGTGTGGTGTGGCTTATTTCTTTACCAGTGCCGAACACGCTGCCTTGTAGGCCTCATGCTGATACTTGTTCAGCGACGCCGGTAGCTCAAAATCGTGCTTCTTGTTCTGCGCATTAATGGTCTGCGGCGACAGCAACGTCACCTCAACCCCGTCCAGCAATTGAAACACCCCTTCAATCTTGAAGGTGGTCGGGCCACCGGCGAATTCGCCTTTCTTGCTGCGCTTCTTGATCGCGATGCGGGTGATGGCATTTGCCTGCACGAATGCCTTCAGCTGGGCGGCGAAGGCTTTGACGTTGGCGGCTTCATCATCGTCTTCAAGGGCGATCTTTTTGGTAGCCAGGGCGACGTGGGTCAGCGCCTGGTTGTCCAGGGAGGCGACGGCGATGATGGCTTCGCTGCCTTTGATTTCGATGCCGCAAATAGTCATGAGTGGCCTTGGTCCAGAGGAAAAGTGGCAGGATTGTCGCTTATTCCTGCCCGATCGACTCCAAAAACTCCGACCGCTCATCACTCATCCGCGCCAGGCAATCATTCTGCTGAATCGCATAGTCCTTGCTGCCGTTCACCGCTGGGAAGGTGTCCACGGCGCAATCGGCATCACGCAGTTTTTCCCACTTCTGCTGGGCATCCTTCAGACGAGCGGTAATGTCGGCCAGTTGTGACTTGTTGCTGCCATAGGTCGAACCCATGCGTTCCAGCAGGCCTTGGTAGTTATCCTTGAGCAATTGCTCGGCGGTGGTTTTGTTGAAAGTCGCGCATTCCAGGGTTTGCTTGTCGTTCTCGATGCCATCGCACGGCGTGCTGTCGGTGTCTTCGGCCGCATGGACGCCGGTTGCGATGAGTGCCAAAGCCAGGAAAATCGATTTCATTGCGCCGTCTCATATCAGGTGATGCGGAATTCTGGCTCAAGCGTAGGACAAAGAACAGTCGTCAGTCAGACGTGTCATGTAGGCCTTTGTCGTGGATTGACGCTTTCGGCAATTCCCCTGTCGTTTTTGCACCCGGCTCGGGTTGCCCCTGGGCATATGCTGGCCCCAAAGCGCCGGCAGACGATTCGGCGCATGAATCGCCAATAAGGGGACGCCTGATGAGCCCAGCCGAATTGCACGCCGACAGCATCGTTATCGACGGGCTGATTATCGCCAAGTGGAATCGCGACCTGTTCGAGGACATGCGCAAAGGTGGCCTGACCGCCGCCAACTGCACCGTGTCGGTGTGGGAAGGGTTCCAGGCCACGATCAATAACATTGTGGCCAGCCAGACCCTGATTCGTGAGAACAGCGATTTGGTGATCCCGGTGAAAACCACCGCCGACATCCGCAAAGCCAAGGAACAGGGCAAGACCGGCATCATCTTCGGCTTCCAGAACGCCCATGCGTTTGAAGACCAACTGGGCTACGTCGAGATCTTCAAGCAGCTCGGCGTCGGTGTGGTGCAGATGTGCTACAACACCCAGAACCTCGTCGGCACTGGCTGCTACGAGCGCGACGGCGGCCTGTCGGGTTTCGGCCGTGAGATCGTTGCCGAGATGAACCGCGTCGGCATCATGTGCGACCTGTCCCACGTCGGCTCCAAGACTTCCGAAGAAGTCATCCTCGAATCGAAAAAACCAGTGTGCTACTCCCACTGTCTGCCGTCGGGCCTCAAAGAGCACCCGCGCAACAAGTCCGATGAAGAGCTGAAGTTCATTGCCGACCATGGCGGTTTTGTCGGCGTGACCATGTTCGCGCCGTTCCTGGCCAAGGGCATTGATTCGACCATCGACGACTACGCCGAAGCCATCGAATACACCATGAACATCGTCGGTGAAGACGCCATCGGTATCGGCACCGACTTCACCCAGGGCCATGGCCAGGATTTCTTCGAAATGCTGACCCACGACAAGGGTTACGCCCGCCGCCTGACCAGCTTCGGCAAGATCATCAACCCGCTGGGCATCCGCACCGTGGGCGAGTTCCCTAACCTCACCGAGACCCTGCTCAAGCGCGGCCACAGCGAGCGCGTGGTGCGCAAGATCATGGGCGAAAACTGGGTCAATGTCCTCAAAGACGTCTGGGGCGAATAAGCCACCGCTCTCCTAATCCCAGCCCGTTGCCAGTCGCGCAGCGGGCATCAAAACGAATTGTTTGGAGTCAAGTTTCCATGGCCAAGATCGCCCCGCAATTGCCAATCGAAGTCGACAGCGAAACCGGTGTCTGGACCTCCGATGCCCTGCCGATGCTGTACGTGCCGCGCCATTTCTTCGTCAATAACCACATCGGTATTGAAGAAGTGCTGGGCGCTGACGCCTACGCCGAAATCCTCTACAAGGCCGGCTACAAATCCGCCTGGCACTGGTGTGAAAAAGAAGCTGAATGCCACGGCCTGGAAGGCGTTGCGGTGTTCGAGCACTACATGAAACGCCTGTCGCAACGCGGCTGGGGCCTGTTCAAGATCCAGGACATCGACCTCGACAAAGGCACTGCCAGCGTCAAGCTCGAACATTCGGCATTCGTCTACGTGTACGGCAAGGTCGGGCGCAAGGTCGACTACATGTTCACGGGTTGGTTTGCCGGCGCCATGGACCAGATTCTGCAAGCGCGCGGCAGCAAAATCCGCACGGTAGCCGAACAAGTCTACGGTGGCTCCGAAGAAGGCCACGACGACGGGCTGTTCACCGTCAAGCCGTTGTAAGTCGAGGACCCTGCCATGGCTTTCGAAGCAATGTTTGCGCCGATCCAGATCGGCAAACTGACCATCCGCAACCGCGTGCTCAGTACCGCCCACGCCGAGGTGTATGCCACCGACGGCGGCATGACCACCGACCGCTATGTGAAGTATTACGAAGAGAAAGCCAAGGGCGGTATCGGCCTGGCGATCTGTGGCGGCTCCTCGGTGGTGGCCATCGACAGCCCGCAGGAATGGTGGAGTTCGGTGAACCTGTCCACCGACCGCATCATCCCGCATTTCCAGAACCTGGCCGATGCCATGCACAAGCATGGCGCCAAGATCATGATCCAGATTACCCACATGGGCCGTCGCTCACGCTGGGACGGCTTCAACTGGCCGACCCTGATGTCGCCGTCCGGCGTGCGTGAGCCGGTGCACCGTGCTACCTGCAAGACCATCGAACCGGAAGAAATCTGGCGCGTGATCGGCAACTACGCCAGCGCCGCCAAACGCGCCAAGGCCGGTGGCCTGGACGGTGTGGAACTGTCCGCCGTGCACCAGCACATGATCGACCAGTTCTGGAGCCCACGGGTCAACAAGCGTACCGACGAATGGGGCGGCACTTTCGAGGGCCGCATGAAGTTCGGCCTAGAAGTGCTCAAAGCCGTGCGCGCCGAGGTCGGTGACGACTTCTGTGTGGGCATGCGCCTGTGTGGCGACGAGTTCCACCCGGACGGCCTGTCCCACGAGGACATGAAGCAGATCGCCAAGTATTACGACGACACCGGCATGCTCGACTTTATTGGCGTGGTGGGTTCGGGTTGCGATACCCACAATACCCTGGCCAACGTGATCCCCAACATGAGCTACCCGCCGGAGCCGTTCCTGCACCTGGCGGCCGGTATCAAGGAAGTGGTCAAGGTTCCCGTGCTGCACGCGCAGAACATCAAGGACCCGAACCAGGCTACGCGCATTCTGGAAGGTGGTTATGTGGACATGGTCGGCATGACCCGTGCGCACATCGCCGACCCGCACCTGATCGCCAAGATCAAAATGGGCCAGATCGACCAGATCAAACAGTGCGTCGGCGCCAACTACTGCATCGACCGCCAATATCAGGGCCTGGATGTGTTGTGCATCCAGAATGCCGCGACCTCCCGTGAATACATGGGCGTGCCGCACATCATCGAGAAATCCACCGGGGCCAAACGCAAAGTCGTGGTGGTCGGTGCCGGTCCGGCCGGGATGGAAGCCGCGCGGGTAGCGGCCGAACGTGGCCACGACGTAACCCTGTTCGAGAAGAAAGAGTTTATCGGCGGGCAAATCACCACGGCCTCCAAAGCCCCGCAGCGCGACCAGATCGCCGGCATCACCCGTTGGTTCCAGCTGGAATTGGCGCGCTTGAAAGTCGACCTGCGCCTCGGCGTGGCGGCGGATGCCGAGACCATCCTCGATCTGCGGCCTGACATCGTGGTGCTGGCCGTCGGCGGGCATCCGTTTATCGAGCAGAACGAACACTGGGGCGCCGCTGAGGGCCTGGTGGTGAGCAGCTGGGACGTGCTCGACGGCAAAGTCGCGCCGGGCAAGAACGTGCTGGTGTACGACACCATTTGCGAATTCACCGGCATGTCGGTGGCCGACTTCCTCGCCGACAAGGGCAGCCAGGTGGAAATCGTCACCGACGACATCAAGCCTGGCGTGGCGATTGGCGGTACGTCATTCCCGACTTACTACCGCAGCATGTACCCCAAAGAAGTGATCATGACCGGCGACATGATGCTGGAAAAGGTTTACCGCGAGGGCGACAAGCTGGTGGCGGTGCTGGAGAACGAATACACCGGCGCCAAGGAAGAACGCGTGGTTGACCAAGTGGTGGTCGAGAACGGTGTGCGCCCGGACGAAGCCATCTACTACGGGCTCAAGGAAGGTTCGCGCAACAAGGGCCAGATTGACGTCGAAGCCTTGTTCGCGATCAAGCCGCAGCCGTGCTTGAGCGAGGCGGGTGACGGCTACTTGCTGTTCCGCATCGGTGACTGTGTGGCCCAGCGTAATACCCACGCCGCCATCTATGACGCCCTGCGCTTGTGCAAGGATTTCTGACCCGACACTGAGCCACTGTGTGCTCGGTCAAGTGTGGGAGGGGGCTTGCTCCCGATAGCGGTGGGTCAGCTACCGATAGAGGAACTGACAGTCCGCCATCGGGAGCAAGCCCTCTCCCACATTAAGGTCGGTCTCACAGTAGACCGGTGTGGTCTTTGGGAGCTTCACCATGTTGAACACCTTGCTGCCTATTCTCTTGTTTGCCGCCCTGGGCCTTGCCGTCCTCGGCGCATTGCGCCGGGTGAACATGTGGCGCCGTGGCCGCGCCTCCAGAGTCGACTTGCTCGGCGGCCTGCTGGCCATGCCCAAGCGCTACATGGTCGACCTGCACCACGTGGTCGCCCGCGACAAATACATCGCCAACACCCACGTCGCCACAGCCCTGGGCTTCGTACTGTCGGCGCTGTTGGCGATTCTGGTTCACGGCTTCGGCCTGCATAACCGCATCCTCGGCTACGCGTTGTTGCTCGCCTCGGTGCTGATGTTTGTCGGCGCCACGTTCGTCTACCTGCGTCGGCGCAACCCGCCGTCACGCCTGTCGAAAGGCCCGTGGATGCGCCTGCCGAAAAGCCTGATGGCGTTCTCGGTGAGCTTCTTCCTGGTGACCTTGCCGGTGGCCGGGGTTCTGCCGGCTGACTTCGGCGGCTGGCTGCTCGCGGCACTGCTCGGCGTCGGCGTGTTGTGGGGCGTGTCCGAGATGTTCTTCGGCATGACGTGGGGCGGCCCGATGAAGCACGCCTTCGCCGGCGCGCTGCACCTGGCCTGGCACCGCCGCGCCGAACGCTTTGGTGGCGGCCGCTCCACCGGTTTGAAGCCGCTGGACTTGAGCGATAAAACCGCGCCACTGGGCGTGGAAAAACCCAAGGATTTCACCTGGAACCAGCTGCTCGGCTTCGACGCCTGCGTGCAATGCGGCAAGTGCGAGGCCGCGTGCCCGGCCTTTGCGGCCGGCCAGCCGTTGAACCCGAAGAAGCTGATCCAGGACATGGTGGTTGGCCTGGCCGGCGGCACCGATGCCAATTTTGCCGGCAGCCCGTATCCAGGCAAGCCGATTGGCGCACACAACGGCAACCCGCATCAGCCCATCGTCAACGGCCTGGTGGACGCCGAGACCCTGTGGTCGTGCACCACCTGCCGGGCCTGTGTGGAAGAGTGCCCGATGATGATCGAGCACGTGGATGCGATCGTCGACATGCGCCGCCATCTCACCCTGGAAAAAGGCGCCACGCCGAACAAGGGCGCCGAAGTCCTCGAAAACCTGATCGCCACTGATAACCCCGGCGGCTTCGCACCGGGTGGTCGCCTGAACTGGGCGGCGGATTTGAACCTGCCGCTGCTCAGCGACACAGGCAGCACCGAGGTGTTGTTCTGGGTGGGCGACGGTGCCTTCGACATGCGTAATCAGCGCACCCTGCGGGCCTTCGTCAAGGTGCTGAAAGCGGCCAACGTCGACTTTGCGGTGTTGGGCCTGGAGGAGCGCGACAGCGGTGATGTGGCGCGGCGTCTGGGGGACGAGGCGACTTTCCAGCTGCTGGCGGCGCGCAATATCCAGACCCTGGCCAAGTACAGCTTCAAACGCATCGTCACCTGCGACCCGCACAGTTTCCATGTGCTGAAAAACGAATACGGCGCCTTCAACGGCAACTACCTGGTGCAGCACCACAGCACGTTCATGGCCGAGCTGATCGGCGAAGGTGCGTTGAACCTGGGGCAGCACAAGGGCAATAGCGTGACTTATCACGACCCGTGCTACCTCGGCCGCTACAACGGCGAATACGAGGCGCCGCGCCAAGTGCTGCGCGCGCTGGGTATCGAGGTCAAGGAGATGCAACGCTCCGGTTTCCGCTCGCGCTGCTGTGGCGGCGGGGGCGGTGCGCCCATCACCGATATCCCCGGCAAGCAACGTATCCCGGATATGCGCATGGAAGACATCCGCGAAACCGGCGCCGAGCTGGTGGCCGTAGGCTGCCCGCAATGCACGGCGATGCTCGAAGGCGTCGTCGAACCGCGCCCATTGATCAAGGATATTGCCGAACTGGTCGCTGACGCCTTGCTCGAAGACACCGCCCCGGTGAAAGCCCCTATCAAGCGTGAACCTGCGGAGGTGCATTGATGAGCGACATTATCCGCCGCGATCCACGGGCCGAATGGATCGCCCGTAACCGCCTGCATCCGCTGCATGCGGCGATGCAGCCACAGCAACACAGTTGGATGGGGCCTAACGGCGTCATCCGCAAAAACGTACATGGTGTCGGTTTTATCGGCCCCAACGGCCTCAAGCGTATTGACCGCAGCGGTGCCCAGCAGGGCGGGACGGCCAAGCGTACGGCGGCGGCGGAAGTACAATTGCCGCTGCACCAGGTGCCGGCGCCGGCGTTCTACATCAACGTGGTGCCCGACATGGTCGGCGGCCGCCTGAGCAGCCACGACCGCGACCTGCTCGGCCTGGCCCGACAACTTGCCGGCAGCGACGGCGCCGTGCTGGCGGTGGTGTTCGGCGAACACAAGGAAAACGCTTTTGCAACGGCGGGCGTTGATCGCCTGCTGGTGCTCGAAGGCCACGCGTTCGACGGTTATTCACCGGAGCAACGCGTCCAGGGCCTGCGGGCTGTGGATAACCAGTTCAACCCGCGTCATTGGTTGCTGCCGGACAGTCGCAGTGGCGGCGGCGAGTTGGGCCGGCGTTTTGCGGCGAGCCTCAAGGAGCGCCCCGCCACGCGGGTCTGGCAAATCAAAGGTGAGGAGTGCATCGGGCGTGCCGGTGCGGGCCAGGAGGACTTGGCTCGACCGTTGCCACGCCTGGTTCTCGCCGCAGCCGAATGTGCCGATCCGGTCAGCGACACGCGCCACGAAGTGTTGCCCGTGGAGTTATCCACAGCCTTGGCGCGCAGCTTGTCGCGGATCGAAGACCTCGGCGCCGTGGCAGTCGACCCGGCGGCGATTCCCATGGCCGAAGCGGAGTTTATTTTCTCCGGCGGTAACGGCGTGAAGGACTGGGCCTTGTTCCACCAGACTGCAGCCGCCCTCGGTGCTACCGAAGGCGCCTCGCGGGTGGCGGTGGACGACGGCTTTATGGCGCGTGATCGCCAGGTCGGCGCCAGTGGTACCTGGGTCACCGCGCGGGTGTATGTGGCTGTAGGGATTTCCGGGGCGATCCAGCACCTGCAAGGCATCGGTGCCTGCGACAAGGTGGTGGCCATCAACCTCGACCCGGGCTGCGACATGATCAAGCGTGCCGACCTGTCGGTGATCGGCGAAAGCGCCGCGATTCTGCAAGCCTTGATCGATGCGGTGCAGGTTTACCGCAACGGCGCCAAGCGCGATGCAGCTTAGGGACATGACCATGACGACGAATGTAATCAGCCTGGTTTCCATCGGTGCCCACCCCACCTCCGGTCGCCCGCGCCGTGCCGAGCAGGATGCGCGTGCCGTCGAGCTGGGCCTGCAAATGGCTGGGGATAAGTTGCAGGTGTTGCACGCCGGCAATCTCCACGAACCGACCTTGCGCAGCTACCTGGGCATGGGCTTGGCGCAATTGCACGTGTTGGAACAGCCGGCTGGCGCTGATGCGTTGCCGGTGCTCAGTGAATATTTGCGCGACGCCGGCGCCCAGGTGGTGCTCACCGGCACCCAGGCGGAAACCGGCGAGGGCTCGGGCATGTTGCCGTTCCTGCTGGCCGAGCAATTGGGCTGGCCGCTGATTGTCGGGCTGGCGCAGGTGGAGTCCATCGACGGCGGCGTGGCCCATGTGCTGCAAGCCTTGCCGCGCGGTCAGCGGCGGCGTTTGAAAGTGCGCCTGCCGTTTCTGGCGACTGTGGATAACGCCGCGCCCAAACCCCGGCAAAGCGCTTATGGCCCTGCGCAACGCGGGGAGCTGGCGGCCCATGAGGTCGAGATTGAGCACGACGAGTTATTCACCGCCGCTGTACTGCAACCCGCCAAGCCACGGCCCAAGCGCCTCAAGGTGATCAAGGCGAAAAGTGGTGCGGACCGCATGAAGGCGGCCACGGCCAAAGCCAGCGGCGGCGGTGGGCAGGTGCTCAAGGGGCTTAGCCCTGAAGCGGGGGCAGACGCCATTCTCAAGTTACTGATAGAAGAAGGCGTCGTGCGCTGATTGCCCTGTGGGAGTGGGCTTGCGTGGGAGCTGGCAAGCCCGACTCCCCCAGAAAGCAGGATTACCCACAATCCCTGTTGACCCACCTGTGGATAACCTGTTCGCGGCTGTCCACACCCCCTGTATATCAAGCCCTGCAGCCCTCTGTACGAAAAACAACCAAGCTAACCAGCGGTTTTTCCTGGGGTTTTCCCATGAATAAGTTTTTTCGCCGGTACCGACTTGCCCCCAAAGTCTGTTGGCGCTTCTGTGGATAAGATGTTCGCTATCGGCTGCAGGCCACGTCAATAAAGGCTTTCACTTGGGTGGTCAATAATTGATCAATTCAGGCTGTTTGCTGACTCAAAACCCTGAAACCCCCGATTTATGAAGGTTTCACGCGGTTTTCCACAGCGCTGGCAAAGTTGCCCCCAAAGTCTGTTGGTGCTTCTGTGGATAAGGTGTTCGCGTACTGCTACAGGCCACGCCATTCGTGGCTTTCACAGGGTTGATCAATAAATGATCAGGTTGGGTTGAAACCGGACTGATTGAATAAGTCACGGATTTTCTTCAGCTATTTTCAGCCGGCAGACGCACTTGCCCACAATTGCTGTGGGTGGCTTTGTGGATAAGTTGTTGGGCAAAGGCTGGAGGGCAGGGCGGTAAAGGGCTGCGAGGGAGTTGATCGTTTCTTGAACAGTGTGAAGGCCTGATGTAGGCGCGGGCTTGCTCGCGAAGGCGGTGTGTCAGTCGCCAGACAGGCTGGCTGATCCACTGCATTCGCGAGCAAGCCCGCTCCCACATTTTGATCTGTGGTGTAGCGGTTATTCGTGTACGGCCACGCCCTTGAGGTAAGGCGCTGGCGCAGCCCCCAGGTTGCTCAGCATCCGCTCGCTGTACCAATCCACAAAGTTCACCACGCCGAACTCATACGTTTTGGAATACGGCCCGGGTTGGTAAGCCGTGGAGTTGATCCCGCGCTGGTTTTCTTCGGCCAGGCGACGGTCCTGATCGTTGGTGGCGTCCCAGACCTGGCGCATGCGCTCGACGTCGTAGTCCACACCTTCCACGGCGTCCTTGTGCACGATCCACTTGGTGGTGACCATGGTTTCCTGGGCGCTGATCGGCCACACGGTGAACACGATGATGTGGTCGCCCATGCAGTGGTTCCAGGAGTGCGGCAGGTGCAGGATGCGCATCGAGCCCAGGTCCGGGTTCTTGATGCGGCCCATCAGCTTGTTGCAGCCTTGCTTGCCGTCCAGGGTCATCGACACCGTGCCTTTGAGCAGCGGCATGCGCACGATACGGTTACGCAGGCCGAAACTGGCGTGGGCGTAAGGGATTTTCTCGGCGTCCCAGGCCGCGGCCGAAGCGGCGACGTGGTCCTTGAAGGCCTGGTCGGCGCGCGGGTCGGTAACGTCGTCCCATTCCAGCAGGGTTTTCAGCAGTTCCGGGTGCGACGCGTTGCAGTGGTAGCACTCGCGGTTGTTTTCCAGCACCAGCTTCCAGTTGGCTTTTTCAAACAAGGTGGTGGTAATCGCCACCTTGGTGTTCTCCATGTCGTACGGTTCCATGTAGTGGTTCAGCGTCGACAGGAAGTCATCAATAGCCGGCGGATTCTCTGCCAGGCTGATGAAGATATAGCCGCCGGCGGTCTTCACGTTCACCGGTTTGAGGCCGTATTGCTTCATGTCGAAGTCGGCACCCATCTCGGTACCGGCGAACAGCAGGCGGCCGTCCAGCTCGTAGGTCCACTGGTGGTAGTGGCAGACCAGTTTGGCGACTTTGCCTTTGTCGCTGGTGCACAAGCGCGAACCACGGTGGCGGCACACGTTGTGGAACGCATGCACCACGCCCTCGGCGCCACGGATCACGATGATCGGGTTCTTGCCCACTTGCAGGGTCAAGTAGTTGCCCTTGGTGGGGATCTCGCAGGTCATGCCGGCGATCAACCACTCTTTCTGGAAGATCTCCTGCATGTCGATATCAAACAGCCGCTCATCAGAGTAAAACGGCTGCGGCAGCGAAAAGGTGCGCTCACGCTCTTGCAGCATTTGCGCGGTGGCCTTGCGTGCGGGTTCCAGCGGATCGCCCAAGCTTAAGGTTGCGGTGACGTCCATCGTGTGTGTCCTCAGGGCCATTCTGTGTGGCCGGCGAATAGTGGCTACGGTTGGTGCTATGCAAGGCGTAAAGAAAGCGTAGTTGTTGGGAGCGAGTGTGGGGCCGGCGAACACCAGAACCTTATCCATGAGCGACATGGCCCACTCTGATCCCGACGCGCAACCCCCGTGGTATGGGGGCTGGTCGCGATAAGTATGTGAATGTCGCAGATAGGTAAATGGGTGATTCGCGCGTTACGCAGAATCGCCACCATAAGGCCGAATATCGGCGGTGGAGAACAGCATGTCCAACAGCTTCCTGAATCCGGTAACTACCCAGACCTGGGCCAATGGTCGGCACATCGTCCGTTGCGTCAAAGTCATCCAGGAAACCTGGGACGTGCGCACGTTTTGCTTCATGGCCGACCAGCCGATCCTGTTCTTCTTCAAGCCGGGGCAGTTCGTCACGCTGGAGCTGGAAATCGATGGCCAGCCGATCATGCGTTCCTACACCATTTCCAGTTCACCGTCGGTGCCCTACAGCTTTTCGGTAACGATCAAGCGCGTACCCGGCGGTAAAGTCTCCAACTGGCTGCACGACACGCTGCATGAAGGCCAGGAGCTGGCGGTGCACGGCCCGGTTGGGTTGTTCAATGCCATCGACTTCAGTAACCCCAAAGTCCTGTACCTCAGCGGCGGCGTCGGGATTACGCCGGTGATGTCCATGGCGCGCTGGTATTACGACACCAACGCCAACGTCGATATGACGTTTATCCACAGTGCCCGCTCGCCCAAAGACATCATTTACCACCGCGAGCTGGAACACATGGCGTCGCGGATCGACAACTTCAGCCTGCACCTGATCTGCGAAAAGCATGGCCTGGGGGAACCTTGGGCCGGGTATCGCGGCTACCTGAACCACAAAATGCTCGAACTGATGGTGCCGGACTTCCTCGAGCGCGAAGTCTTCTGCTGCGGCCCTACGCCGTACATGAGCGCGGTGAAACGCATGCTGGAAGCGGCAGGCTTTGACATGGCGCGTTACCACGAAGAGTCCTTCGGTGCCACGCCGCCGGAAGCGCGTGCCGATGCGGTAGAGCAAGCCGAACAAGCCGCCGATGCGCCGGAAATCGACCTGGCAGACCTGCATCAAGTGGAATTCATCGCTTCCGGCAAAAGCATCCGTGTGGCGCCGGGCGAAACGGTGCACGCGGCGGCGGCCAAGCTGGGCCTGTTGATTCCGAAAGCCTGCGGCATGGGTATTTGCGGCACGTGCAAGGTGATGAAACTGGGCGGGGAGGTCGAGATGGACCACAACGGCGGGATCACCGAAGAAGACGAAGCTGAGGGCTACATCCTGTCGTGCTGCAGCGTACCGAAGGGCGATGTGCGCATCGAGTTCTAACCCCGCACCAGATCGTTCCCACGCTCCGCGTGGTAACGCCTCCTGGGACGCTCCGCGTCCCGACCTGTGCACGTTGTGACGCAGAGCGTCACGGGCCGCATACCCACGCAGAGCGTGGGGACGATCCTCCGCACCAGATCGTTCCCACGCTCCGCGTGGTAACGCCTCCTGGGACGCTCCGCGTCCCGACCTGTGCACGTTGTGACGCAGAGCGTCACGGGCAGCATACCCACGCAGAGCGTGGGCACGATCCCCCGCACCAGATCGTTCCCACGCTCCGCGTGGTAACGCCTCCTGGGACGCTCCGCGTCCCGACCTGTGCACGTTGTGACGCAGAGCGTCACGGGCAGCATACCCACGCAGAGCGTGGGCACGATCTCCCGCATCAGATCGTTCCCACGCTCCGCGTGGTAACGCCTCCTGGGACGCTCCGCGTCCCGACCTGTGCACGTTGTGACGCGGAGCGTGGGAACGATCATCAGTACCAGCGTTGTATGTCTATTAAACCCTCACTGCCCGCGTAATTGCGGGCGCTGGAGTATCGCCAGTGCTCGGGCAAATCTACATACCCTCGCTTTACCGGGTTGCAGTGGATGTAATCCAGTTTTTGGCGCATCACTGTTTCGCTGTACACCAATTCGGCATGTGAGCCTTCCTGCCAAAGCTGATAAACCCGATCCGCCTTGTGGGCTCGTTTGCTGAAACGCAGGCGTTGCAATGCACGCTCGGCACCTTTGCTTTGCAGGTCATCAATGATGGTGCGAGCAGTGAAGGATTTGAATTGACTGACGCACTTGCATAGGTCCGGCGCTTGGGCGACGAAGTGCAGGTGGTTTTCGAGAATGACGTAGCCAAACAGGCTTAGCGCATGGTGCTTTTGCTGATATCGCCAACAATCCAGGAGATGGCTCACGAGGTAGTCGCGAGTAAACAGCGGTAGCCACTCCATGACCGTGCATGTTAGGAAATGCGGTTTTTCGGGTTCGGTTATGACGTAGCGGCTTCTGCCCATCTGTTTATTCGTCCTCGAAACGAGGTGTGGCGTGGACGCGGAGAGCGTCCCAGCAGGTGTTCCCACGCGCAGCGTGGGAACGAGCAGTGGCTGAGTGGCTAGGGAATAGTCAACTTAACCGTTACTGGGCGTAGATATGGATGACAAAGTGCTGGCCTGAGGCTGTCAGTTCATAGGTTTTGTCGTAGATCCTCAGTGTCCTCGACGGCTCGCGGATGGTGTCCCCGACTTTGGCGTATTTGCGGAACTCATCCCAGTCAATGACCGTGGTGCTGGCAGTGCCGTCGCTTTGCAGGGTGTTGCCATTGTTTTGATATTCCATGGTTTTAGCTCTCTTCTGGAGGTCCGTTTCCAGCCGATTATTCGGCAGGGGGTTATCCCGAAAGGTGGCCGCTGCAGCGGCCTTTTCCTTCCGGGTTCCAAGAGGCTAGTCAACGAAAGCGGGGTTCGCTGCTGTCAGAAATATCAAAAAACAGTCTCGGCGATCGGCCAGTACGCGCTGGTTTTGCTCCTACGTTAAGCGTTCATCACTTCCCGTATATCCGCGGCTAATTCTCTTACGCGTTCTTCCTCGGTATCCCACGCACACATGAACCGTGCGCCACCTTTGCCGATGAAGGTGTAGAAGCGCCAGCCCTTGGCCGTCAACGCTTCGATGGCCGCCTCCGAGAGTTGCAGGAACACGCCGTTGGCCTGCACCGGGAACATCAATTCCACGCCGGGAATATCCGCTACCAGGCTGCTCAGTAACTGCGCGCAGTGGTTGGCGTGGCGTGCGTGTTTGAGCCAGGCGTCGTTTTCCAGCAAGCCCACCCACGGTGCGGAGAGGAAGCGCATTTTCGACGCCAGCTGGCCGGCCTGTTTGCAGCGGTAATCGAAGTCTTCCGCCAGCGTGTGGTTGAAGAACAGGATCGCTTCACCCACCGCCATGCCGTTTTTCGTCCCGCCAAAGCACAGCACGTCCACACCGGCTTTCCAGGTCAGGTCGGCCGGGGAGCAGCCGAGGAACGCGCAGGCATTGGCGAAGCGCGCGCCGTCCATGTGCAGGTTCAAGCCCAGTTCCTTGCAGGTGACGCTGATCGCGCGGATTTCTTCCGGGGTGTACACGCTGCCGACTTCAGTGGCTTGGGTGAGGGTCACCACGCGGGGTTTGGGGTAGTGAATGTCCTGGCGCTTGAGGGCGATTTCGCGGATTGATTCCGGGGTCAGCTTGCCGTTTTCGGTGCGAGCGGTGAGGAGCTTGGAACCGTTGGAGAAAAACTCCGGCGCGCCGCATTCGTCGGTTTCGACGTGGGCCGTTTCCGAGCAAATCACGCTATGGTAGCTCTGGCACAGCGAGGACAGTGCCAGGGAGTTGGCGGCTGTACCGTTGAAGGCGAAGAACACCTCACAATCGGTTTCGAATAAATCACGGAATCCGTCGGCGGCGCGGTGGGTCCATTCATCATCGCCGTAGGCGCGTTGATGGCCTTGGTTGGCTTGTTCCATGGCGGCCCAGGCTTCCGGGCAGATGCCCGAATAATTGTCGCTGGCGAATTGTTGGCTCTTGTCGGTCATGGCCCATTCCTGTGGTCGATGTTGGTGCGCACTGTAACCAAGATTGTCCAGGGTGCGCACGCACTGTAAATGCAAAGTCACTGGGGAATTATGCACGGTACTGAAACGATTCCTGTCGGACGCGTCCGGGATGGCGCGCTGGATTTGCTCAAGTGGCTGGCGCTGCTGAGCATGGTGCTGGATCACCTGCGCTATGTCGGTTTGAGCCTCGATGGCCTGTATGTGCCAGGCCGGCTGGCGTTTCCGTGGTTTTGCCTGGCGATTGCGGCCAATGTGCACCGGGTCCGGCATGCACCGGTGAGCGGCCAGTGGCGCTACCTGGGGTGGCTGTTGCTGTTCAGTGTGGTCAGCGAAGTGCCGTACCGAATGTTTATCGACGATGCCGATACATTAAACGTCTTGCCGACCTTGGCGCTGGGCCTGCTCGTTGCCCGAGGATGGCAGCAAAAGACGTTTTTTGATCGAGGTTTGGCGCTGATCGCCGTTGCAGTCGGGGCTGTGTTTACCACGCATCTGATGTTCGGCTTTTTCGGTGTGCTGCTGCCGTTGGCCATGCTGTTGGTGTTCAGTCGGCCATGGTATTTCAGCTTGTTACCGGGTTTGGTCTGCGTGGCTGCCAACCAATGGCAAGTTTTGCTCAATAACGGCAGCCTCGTTGCGCTGCTCGGGCTGGGCGCTTGCCTGATTGCGCCATTGGCCGGTTTGGTCTTGTTGCGACAGGCCAAAAACGTCTCGCCTCCGGCCATGCGCCGTTGGGCGTATGCCCTGTACCCACTGCATTTCCTGATGTTGCTACTCGTGCGCAAGATCATCGCCTAACCCTTGTGGGAGCGGGCTTGCCCGCGAAGGCGGTGTGTCAGCAGGCAAGTGTGCAAGCTGATCCACCGCCTTCGCGAGCAAGCCCGCTCCCACATTTGTTTCGTGTCGCTCATGTAATGTCGTAAACGCACCTTTGCGTGGCGTCCGTAGGCATTTGACCTGTCTGCGCCAGCCCTACCATCGCATCAAAGGGCCCTGCACGGGCCTTAACAATACGAAAGGCTGGGAGAGACGCGATGTTCAGCAAAAAAGACCAGATCCAGGGATATGACGACGCACTGCTGGCGGCGATGAATGCCGAGGAGCAGCGTCAGGAAGATCATATCGAGCTGATCGCGTCAGAGAACTACACCAGCAAACGTGTGATGGAAGCGCAAGGCAGCGGCCTCACCAACAAATACGCCGAAGGTTACCCGGGCAAGCGCTACTACGGTGGCTGCGAGCACGTGGACAAGGTTGAAGCCCTGGCCATTGAGCGCGCCAAGCAGTTGTTCGGCGCCGATTACGCCAACGTGCAGCCGCACTCCGGCTCGTCCGCCAACAGCGCGGTGTACCTGGCCCTGTTGAACGCCGGCGACACCATCCTCGGCATGAGCCTGGCCCACGGCGGTCACCTGACCCACGGCGCCAAAGTGTCGTCCTCGGGCAAGCTGTACAACGCGGTGCAATACGGCATCAACACCGACACCGGCCTGATCGACTACGACGAAGTTGAGCGCCTGGCGGTCGAGCACAAGCCGAAGATGGTGGTGGCCGGTTTCTCCGCCTACTCCAAAACCCTGGATTTCCCACGCTTTCGCGCGATTGCCGACAAGGTCGGCGCGCTGCTGTTCGTCGACATGGCCCACGTCGCCGGCCTGGTAGCCGCTGGTTTGTACCCGAACCCGCTGCCTTACGCCGACGTGGTCACCACCACCACCCACAAGACCCTGCGCGGTCCACGTGGCGGTTTGATCCTGGCCAAGGCCAACGAAGAAATTGAAAAGAAACTCAACGCCGCGGTGTTCCCGGGTGCCCAGGGCGGCCCGCTGATGCATGTCATCGCCGGCAAGGCTGTGTGCTTCAAGGAAGCGGCGGAGCCAGGTTTCAAGGCGTACCAGCAACAAGTGATCGACAACGCCCAGGCCATGGCCAGCGTGTTTATCAAACGCGGCTACGATGTAGTGTCCGGCGGTACCGATAACCACCTGTTCCTGGTCAGCCTGATTCGTCAGGGCCTCACCGGCAAAGAGGCGGACGCCGCCCTCGGTCGCGCCCACATCACCGTCAACAAGAACGCTGTGCCGAATGACCCGCAGTCGCCGTTCGTGACCTCGGGCCTGCGCATCGGCACCCCGGCGGTGACCACGCGTGGTTTCAAAGTGCCGCAGTGCATCGAACTGGCCGGCTGGATCTGCGACATCCTCGACAACCTCGGCGACGCCGACGTCGAGGCCAACGTGGCCAAGCACGTGTCTGCCCTGTGCGCTGATTTCCCGGTTTATCGCTGAGCGCGGTTTTGGAGTAATGACTATGCAACGCTACTCGGGCTTCGGCCTCTTCAAGCACTCACTCAGCCACCACGAAAACTGGCAGAAGATGTGGCGCACGCCGACCCCTAAAAAGGTCTACGACGTGGTCATCGTCGGCGGTGGCGGGCATGGTCTGGCGACCGCCTATTACCTGGCCAAAGAGCACGGCATCACCAACGTGGCCGTAGTCGAAAAAGGCTGGTTGGGCGGCGGCAACACGGCGCGCAACACCACCATCGTGCGTTCCAACTACCTGTGGGACGAGTCGGCGCACCTGTACGAACACGCAATGAAACTGTGGGAAGGCCTGTCCCAGGACCTGAACTACAACGTGATGTTCTCCCAGCGTGGCGTCTACAACCTGTGCCATACCCTGCAAGACATTCGTGATTCCGAGCGCCGCGTCAGCGCCAACCGCCTCAACGGCGTGGACGGCGAACTGCTCAACGCCAAACAAGTGGCCGACGAAATCCCGTACCTCGACTGCTCGAAAAACACGCGCTACCCGGTGCTTGGCGCCACCGTGCAACGTCGCGGCGGCGTGGCCCGTCACGATGCCGTGGCCTGGGGCTTTGCCCGCGCCGCTGACGCCCTCGGCGTGGACTTGATCCAGCAGACCGAAGTGATCGGCTTCCGCAAGGAAAACGGTGTGTGCATCGGCGTGGAAACCAACAAAGGCTTTATCGGCGCCAAGCGCGTCGGTGTGGTCACGGCCGGTAACTCCGGGCACATGGCGTCGCTCGCCGGTTTCCGCCTGCCGATCGAATCCCACCCGCTGCAAGCGTTGGTGTCGGAGCCGATCAAGCCGATTATCGACAGCGTGATCATGTCCAACGCCGTGCACGGCTACATCAGCCAATCCGACAAGGGCGACCTGGTGATCGGTGCCGGTATCGACGGCTACAACGGCTACGGCCAGCGCGGCTCGTACCCGGTGATCGAACACACCATCCAGGCCATCGTCGAGATGTTCCCGGTGCTGTCGCGCGTGCGCATGAACCGTCAGTGGGGCGGCATCGTCGACACCACGCCGGACGCCTGCCCGATCATCTCCAAGACCCCGGTGCCGAACATGTTCTTCAACTGCGGTTGGGGCACCGGTGGCTTCAAGGCCACGCCAGGCTCAGGCAACGTGTTTGCCGCCAGCCTGGCCAAGGGTGAAATGCACCCATTGGCAGCCCCTTTTTCCATCGACCGTTTCCACAACGGTGCGTTGATCGATGAACACGGCGCTGCGGCCGTCGCCCACTAACAGGAGAAATTCCCTATGTTGCATATCTTCTGTCCTCACTGTGGCGAACTGCGCTCCGAAGAGGAATTCCACGCGTCCGGCCAAGCGCACATCCCGCGCCCGCTGGACCCGAACGCCTGCACCGATGAAGAGTGGGGCGACTACATGTTCTTTCGCGACAACCCCCGTGGCCTGCACCACGAACTGTGGATTCACGCTGCCGGTTGCCGCCAGTATTTCAACGCCACGCGCGACACCGTGACCTACGAAATACTTGAAACCTACAAGATCGGCGAGAAGCCGCAATTTACCGCCAAGGCCTCTGGAGAGAAGGTATGAGCCAGATCAATCGCCTGTCCAACGGTGGCCGCATCGACCGTAATAAAGTCCTGACGTTCACCTTCAACGGCCAGAGCTACAAAGGCTTTGAAGGTGACACCCTGGCCGCAGCCCTGCTGGCCAACGGCGTCGACATCATCGGTCGCAGCTTCAAATACTCGCGCCCACGCGGCATTTTTGCCGCCGGTGCCGAGGAGCCGAACGCGGTGCTGCAAATCGGCGCCACCGAAGCCACCCAGATTCCCAACGTGCGCGCCACGCAACAGGCGCTCTACCAAGGGTTGGTCGCCACCAGCACCAATGGCTGGCCGAGCGTGAACAACGACATGATGGGCATTCTCGGCAAGGTCGGCGGCAAGCTGATGCCGCCGGGCTTCTACTACAAAACCTTCATGTACCCGCAATCGTTCTGGATGACCTACGAGAAGTACATCCGCAAGGCCGCAGGCCTTGGTCGCTCGCCGACCGAGAACGACCCGGACACCTACGACAACATGAACCGTCACTGCGACGTGTTGATTGTTGGCGCCGGCCCTGCCGGTCTGGCGGCAGCCTTGGCGGCTGCGCGCAGCGGTGCGCGAGTGATCATCGCGGACGAGCAGGAAGAATTCGGCGGCTCTTTGCTGGACTCCCGCGAAAGCCTCGACGGCAAGCCGGCCACCGAGTGGGTCGCCAGTGTGATCGCTGAACTCAAGGCCCTGCCGGACGTGCTGCTATTGCCTCGCGCCACCGTCAACGGTTACCACGACCATAACTTCCTGACCATTCACGAACGCCTCACCGACCACCTCGGTGACCGCGCGCCGATTGGTGTGGTGCGCCAGCGCATCCATCGTGTGCGCGCCAAGCGTGTGGTGCTGGCGACCGGTGCGTGCGAGCGCCCGCTGGTGTACGGCAACAACGACGTGCCGGGCAACATGCTCGCCGGCGCAGTCTCCACTTACGTGCGTCGCTACGGCGTGGCACCGGGCAAAAAACTGGTGCTGTCGACCAACAACGACCACGCCTACCGCGTTGCATTGGACTGGTTCGATGCAGGCCTTGCGGTTGTCGCGGTGGCCGATGCTCGCCATAACCCACGCGGTGCATTGGTTGAAGAGGCGCGTGCCAAAGGCATTCGCATCCTCACCGGCAGCGCTGTGATCGAGGCCCGTGGCAGCAAGCACGTGACCGGCGCCCGCGTGGCGGCGATCGACGTCAAAGCGCATAAAGTCACCAGCCCCGGCGAGTGGCTGGACTGCGACCTGGTGGCCAGCTCCGGCGGCTACAGCCCGGTTGTTCACTTGGCCTCGCACTTGGGCGGCAAGCCGACCTGGCGTGAAGACATCCTCGGTTTTGTACCGGGCGAAGCCCCACAAAAACGCGTGTGCGTCGGTGGCATCAACGGCGTCTACGGCCTAGGTGATTCCCTGGCGGATGGTTTTGAAGGCGGCGTGCGCGCAGCCAGCGAAGCCGGTTTCGCGCCCGTGCAAGGCACGCTGCCAAAAGCCTTGAGCCGCCTGGAAGAGCCGACGCTGGCGCTGTTCCAGGTGCCTCACGAAAAAGCTACTGCCCGGGCGCCGAAGCAATTTGTCGACCTGCAAAACGACGTGACCGCCGCCGCCATCGAACTGGCTACCCGCGAAGGTTTCGAGTCGGTCGAGCACGTCAAACGCTACACCGCGCTGGGTTTCGGCACCGACCAGGGCAAGCTGGGTAACGTCAACGGCCTGGCGATTGCCGCGCGCTCGTTGAACGTGACCATCCCGCAGATGGGCACCACCATGTTCCGCCCGAACTACACGCCGGTCACCTTCGGCGCCGTCGCGGGCCGCCACTGTGGGCACATCTTTGAACCGGTGCGCTATACCGCGCTGCAAGCCTGGCACGTGAAAAACGGCGCCGAGTTTGAAGACGTCGGCCAGTGGAAACGCCCCTGGTACTTCCCGCGCAACGGTGAAGACCTGCACGCGGCGGTGAAACGCGAATGCCTGGCCGTGCGCGACAGCGTCGGCCTGCTGGATGCGTCGACCCTCGGCAAGATCGATATTCAAGGCCCGGATGCCCGTGAGTTCCTCAACCGCATCTACAGCAACGCCTGGACCAAGCTCGATGTGGGCAAGGCGCGCTACGGCCTGATGTGCAAGGAAGACGGCATGGTCTTCGACGACGGCGTCACCGCCTGCCTCGCCGACAACCATTTCTTGATGACCACCACCACTGGCGGCGCAGCGCGCGTATTGCAGTGGCTGGAAATCTACCAGCAGACCGAATGGCCAGACCTCAAGGTGTACTTCACCTCGGTCACCGACCATTGGGCGACCATGACCCTGTCCGGCCCCAACAGCCGCAAGCTGCTGAGCGAAGTGACCGACATCGACCTGGACAAGGACGGCTTCCCGTTCATGACCTGGAAAGAAGGCTTGGTCGGCGGCGTACCGGCACGGGTGTTCCGTATCTCGTTTACCGGCGAGCTGTCGTACGAAGTCAACGTGCAGGCCGACTACGCCATGGGCGTGCTGGAACAGATCGTCGAGGCGGGCAAGAAGTACAACCTGACCCCGTACGGCACCGAAACCATGCACGTACTGCGCGCCGAGAAGGGCTTCATCATCGTTGGTCAGGACACCGACGGCTCGATGACCCCGGACGACCTGAACATGGGCTGGTGCGTAGGCCGTACCAAACCGTTCTCGTGGATCGGCTGGCGCGGCATGAACCGTGAAGACTGCGTGCGCGAAGAGCGTAAGCAGTTAGTGGGCCTGAAGCCGATTGACCCGACTGTATGGCTGCCGGAAGGCGCACAGTTGGTGTTCGACCCCAAGCAGTCGATCCCGATGAAGATGGTCGGCCACGTGACCTCAAGCTACGCGCACAACTCGCTGGGTTATTCGTTTGCGATGGCGGTGGTCAAGGGCGGCTTGAAGCGCATGGGTGAGCGAGTGTTCTCACCGCAGGCGGATGGCAGCGTGATCGAGGCAGAGATTGTGTCCTCGGTGTTCTTTGACCCGAAAGGCGATCGCCAGAACATCTGATAGACCGAGGCGCGGCCTTCGCGAGCAAGCCCGCTCCCACATTTGGAATGCATTCCCCTGTGGGAGCGGGCTTGCTCGCGAAGACGCCAGTAGCCGCACAACAGAATCAGGAAAGGTGCTTTATGACAGCAGCCAACGTATACCAACAACGCCCCACCACCGGCGCCAAGGCCGAGTCGTCGCTGCACCATGCCGACCTCGCCAGCCTGGTCGGCAAGGGTCGCAAGAACGCCGGTGTGACCGTGCGTGAAAAGAAACTCCTCGGCCACCTGACGATTCGTGGCGATGGCCATGACGCAGCTTTCGCGGCCGGCGTGCACAAAGCCGTGGGCATCGAACTGCCCGGCGCTTTGCAGGTGATCGTCAACGGCGAAACCAGCCTGCAATGGCTCGGCCCGGATGAATGGCTGCTGGTTGTGCCAAGCGGTGAAGAATTCGCTGCCGAGCAAAACCTGCGTGCCGCCCTGGGCGACCTGCATATCCAGATCGTCAACGTCAGTGGCGGCCAGCAGATTCTCGAACTCAGCGGCCCGAATGTGCGCGACGTGCTGATGAAGTCCACCAGCTACGACGTGCACCCCAACAATTTCCCGGTGGGCAAGGCGGTGGGCACGGTGTTCGCCAAGTCGCAACTGGTGATCCGTCACACCGCCGAGGACACCTGGGAACTGCTGATTCGTCGCAGCTTCTCGGATTACTGGTGGTTGTGGCTGCAGGACGCGTCAGCCGAATTTGGCCTGAATGTCGTTGCATAACGCTCGTTCCCACGCTCTGCGTGGGAATGCATCCCGGGACGCTCCGCGGCCCAAGAGCGGACGCAGAGCGTCCATGGCGGCATTCCCACGCAGAGCGTGGGAACGATCAAGGAGTCACGCACAATGAGCCGCGCACCCGATACATGGATTTTGACTGCCGACTGCCCCAGCGTGCTCGGCACGGTGGACGCGGTCACTCGCTACCTGTTCGAGCAGGGCTGCTACGTCACCGAGCACCATTCGTTCGATGACCGCCTCTCGGGCCGGTTTTTTATTCGAGTGGAGTTTCGCCAACCCGACGGTTTCGACGAGCAGGCTTTCCGCGATGGCCTGGCCACCCGTGGCGAAGCCTTTGGGATGATCTTCGAGCTGACGGCGCCGAACTATCGGCCAAAAGTGGTGATCATGGTCTCCAAGGCCGATCACTGCCTGAACGACCTGTTGTACCGCCAGCGTATCGGTCAACTGTCGATGGACGTGGTCGCGGTGGTGTCCAACCATCCCGATTTGAAGCCGTTGGCCGACTGGCACCAGATTCCCTACTACCATTTCCCCCTCGACCCTAACGACAAACCGTCCCAGGAACGTCAGGTGTGGCAAGTGATTGAAGAGACCGGTGCGGAGCTGGTGATTCTTGCGCGCTACATGCAAGTGCTGTCGCCGGAACTGTGCCGCAAGCTCGATGGTAAGGCGATCAACATCCACCACTCGTTGTTGCCGGGGTTCAAGGGCGCCAAGCCGTACCACCAGGCCTACAACAAGGGCGTGAAACTGGTCGGCGCCACGGCGCATTACATCAACAACGACCTGGATGAAGGCCCGATCATCGCCCAGGGCGTGGAAGTGGTGGACCACAGCCACTATCCCGAGGACTTGATTGCCAAGGGGCGCGATATTGAAGGGCTGACACTGGCCCGGGCCGTTGGGTACCACATTGAGCGGCGGGTTTTTCTCAATGCCAATAGGACTGTGGTGCTTTGACTGACGCCTTCGCGAGCAAGCCCGCTCCCACATTTGACCGGGTTCCACATTTGAAATGCTGTCGAATGTGGGAGCGGGCTTGCTCGCGAAGGGGCCATCAGCAACAACGCAAAAACAGCATCTGTAACCCGAGCACTTAAACGCGCTGCCTGCCTGGGCGACGCGGTTCCATAAAAACAACAGCGAGGTGAAAGCATGTCTGGTAATCGTGGTGTCGTGTATCTCGGCAACGGCAAGGTCGAAGTACAGAAAATCGACTATCCCAAAATGCAGGACCCCCGTGGCAGGAAGATTGAGCACGGCGTCATCCTGCGCGTGGTCTCCACCAACATCTGCGGCTCCGACCAACACATGGTGCGCGGCCGCACCACTGCCCAGACCGGCCTGGTACTGGGGCATGAAATCACCGGCGAAGTGATCGAGAAGGGCAGCGACGTCGAGAACCTGAAAATCGGCGACCTGGTGTCGGTGCCATTCAACGTGGCGTGCGGCCGTTGCCGCTCGTGCAAAGAACAACACACCGGCGTGTGCTTCACCGTCAACCCGGCCCGTGCCGGTGGCGCCTATGGCTACGTCGACATGGGCGATTGGACCGGTGGCCAGGCCGAATACGTGCTGGTGCCGTATGCCGACTTCAACCTGCTGAAACTGCCGGACCGCGACAAGGCCATGGAGAAAATCCGCGACCTGACTTGCCTTTCCGACATTCTCCCGACGGGTTACCACGGCGCCGTCACTGCCGGCGTAGGCCCTGGCAGTACCGTGTACATCGCAGGTGCCGGCCCGGTCGGCCTGGCCGCTGCGGCATCCGCCCGCCTGCTCGGCGCGGCGGTGGTGATCATCGGCGACGTCAACTCCATCCGCCTGGCTCACGCCAAGGCGCAAGGGTTTGAAGTGGTCGACCTGTCCACCGACACCCCGCTGCACGAACAGATCGCCGCCCTGCTGGGCGAGCCGGAAGTGGACTGCGCCGTTGACTGCGTGGGCTTCGAAGCACGTGGCCACGGGCATGACGGCGCCAAGGCCGAAGCCCCGGCCACCGTGCTCAACTCTCTGATGGGCGTGGTGCGTGTGGCAGGCAAAATCGGTATTCCAGGCTTGTACGTGACCGAAGACCCGGGCGCCGTCGACGCCGCCGCAAAAATGGGCAGCCTGAGCATCCGCTTCGGTCTGGGCTGGGCTAAATCCCACAGCTTCCACACCGGCCAAACCCCGGTGATGAAGTACAACCGCCAACTGATGCAGGCGATCATGTGGGACCGCATTCATATTGCCGATATCGTCGGCGTCGAAGTCATCAGCCTGGATGACGCCCCGCGTGGGTACGGCGAGTTTGATGCGGGCGTGCCGAAGAAGTTTGTGATTGATCCGCACAAACTGTTCAGCGCGGCATAAGCGTTGGCGAAATAAAAGGGCGACCCTAGGGTCGCCCTTTTTGCGTCGGGTGCTTAAGCCTGTAAGCGTCGACTGATCACATCCAGCAAATCACAGCCATCTCGCAGCGGAATGGCGCAGAGCAGGGCGAAGTCCTGGAGGACCAAATTGTCGGTTTGCAATCCTTCACGAAACGCCAGGTTTTCCATGACTTGAGTGACCGCGCGGATGCGGTAGACGGCGGCATCATGGAGCACGTCGAGCGGGACTTGGGTGTCGATGAGCAGGGAGGGAGTGGTGGCGTCGTGGCCGGTGAGCGGCATGTATCGGTTCATGTTTTAAAACCCATTCAAGTAGAGGTGGGCTACACACTTATTCGTCGCCAAACGAATTGGGTGGCAGCTGTACGCAGGTTGGCGAACCGGGAATGGAACCGGCAGACCCGAAGGTCTCCCGCGCACAGCCACCATGAAAGCAGCTATTGCGGACGCAAAAGAACCTGCAAAAAAGCAGAAGCTTTTGCACCATTCACCCGAGTCGCCAAACCCGTGTCGCCATATGGACGACCGCCGAACTATAAGCGCCATCCTTCGCCATGAGCAAGTCGCCCAGCCGATGAAAATCAAATGTGGGAGCGGGCTTGCC